>CAYTVB010000037.1:0-19883 GCA_964441735.1 uncultured Thermotogaceae bacterium | reverse complement strand
ATTGAGACTGAAGTTGATCATGAGTTAGTTCATACAATTTGAGGAAGAACCATTTATTTATTGCGAAAAACAATAGTAAAACAACTTGGTCAAGCTTTTAATATAGATATTGGCGCTTTGCCAGATCAAAAGCTTCAAATAACAAAATTGTTCCATGTCATAAGGCATCCTGCTTATACAGCCGAAATTGTAGGTTTCATGGGACTGACTATTGCTTTTAATTACACTTTAAGCTCTTTAATGGCCTTTATTTTGCCAACTATTGGTGTTTTGTACAGATTACTAGTCGAAGAAAAATATTTAAGAGCTATCTTTGGCAATGAATATTTAGATTATTCCAGGCGAACGTGACGTCTTATACCATTCGTGTTTTAGTATTATAAATAAAAAAGGGGGACATTTATATGTTCCCCTTTTTTGTTAATTTACTCCGTTAGCCATTTGATAGCCTGATACCAGAATTTCCCATAGTATTCCCACTTTACAAAGTCTATACCCCAATGAGGTGCTAAGTCTGACATGAAAGCCATTGACTTTCCTTTGTCACTATTTCCGATAATTATGAATGGGTCACCGGATATGGTAGCGAGTACTTCTGAGTTTTCTTTTGGATCTACCTTCTGATAGCCCAAAAATCTGGGCCATTTGTTATTTATCCCCTCTAAAATTGGATGGTCAGATTTTAATACTTTGACTTCTGCTCCTTCAGTTTTTTCTACTCTATCATCTCTATCCATTATGTTTACAGGCAGGACCTCTTCTATTGCACTGCCATGGTAGTTGCCTTTCCCCTGAAAACCCTGGAAATCTACCCATCCACCAATCATTATTAGTGCGCCACCTTTTCTGACATACTCAGCTATCATTTCGACCTTGTTAGGTCCCATTGGCATAGTGAACATATCAGGGTACATAGTTAAAGTATTCCTTCCACAATCACTTATTATTACTACATCATAACTGGATAACTCATCAATGCTTTTTGGGAATTCACTCAATACTAGATGATTTGGTAGATGCGTAATCTCGATGTCTTCATAATCCTTCATTGACTCTTTAAAATACACAGAAAAATCTTCAAATCCCCCAAGAGGAACGACATCAAAACCCTTGGTGTGAAATTTGGTTACTGTCCAGGTTTCTCCAAGTAATAAGACTTTTTTGCTCATAAATCCACCTCCGTTTATAAAAATAATGAATTATCAGCCTTTTACTGAACCCATTAGTAGTCCTTTAACAATTAATCTAAGGAAAAACATATAAGCAAGAAGCACCGGTAATACAGAAACAATTACTCCTGCCATTTGAATATTCCACGATGCAACAGTAGTACCCTTTAGATTTGCAATAGCAACAGTTAAAGGTTGCGATTTTATCCCCTGAGTAAGCAATAAACCATATAGAAATTCATTCCAGATATTGGTAAACTGAAAAATTGCTACAACTGCAAATCCAGGTAATGCCAAGGGTAAAGCTATTCTGAAAAAAGTCCCAAAATAATTGCATCCATCTATTCTTGCACTCTCTATCATTTCATTCGGTAATGTCTCAAAATAATTTCTAAAGAGTAACGTCGTTATTGGCATTCCATAAGCTGTGTGTGTGATTATCAAACCCCAATATGTGTTATATAAGCCCAAAGAACCAATGAATCTCAGCAAAGGTATAAGAATAGATTGGGGAGCAATATAGAATCCCAATACTATAATTAAAAATATTAACGAGCTTCCTTTAAACTTAAGTTTTGAAAAACCAAAACCGCACCAGGCCCCGAGACATGACGAAATTAAAGTAGCAAAAAGAGTTATAACAAAACTATTAAACATGGGCCTATCAATTTTCAAAAACGCTTCTTTATAATTACTGAATTCTGGATTTTTAACAATATTCACAGGACCATAAGCAAGTTCCTGATTGCTTTTCAATGAAGTATTTACAGCTGTGTAGATAGGAAACAAATAAAAGAATGCAGCCAAAGTTAAGAGTAAATACAGCAATACCTTTTTTGTTGTTTTCCATGAATTTTTTCTTGAAATTTTTTTCTGATTATTCATATTCGCTTCTCCTAAGCCTTAAGAAGAATGGAATGACTATTATCATTGATAGTACAAACATTATTGTTCCTATTGAAGCTCCATAACCAAATCTATTTCGGCTGAATGCTGTACGGTACATAAATGTTGAGAGTATTTCTGATGATGTGCCTGGTCCTCCACCGGTCATCAACCAGACAAGATCAAACACCCTCAAAGAATACATTAGCAGTATCATCAGAACAGTAAGCGTCGCAGGTCTCTGCATTGGAATAATTACCTTTGTATACCTTTGAAAAGTTGTTGCACCATCTATTTTTGCAGCTTCAGATATTTCTGGAGGTACTCCACTAATACCTGCGTAATAAACGAGAGTTGAAAAGCCGGAAAATTGCCAAATATAGGCTATAGCTATACAGACTATTGCTTGCTTTTCAGATGTTATCCATGGTTGAGTAAGTGCCTCCATACCTAATACTCTCAGGAATGCGTTAATTGAACCTATATTAGGAGAAAACATCCACGTCCACATGGAAGCCGAAGCCACAAAGGAAAAAGATAAGGGTAAAAGAAAAATCAATCTATAGATACTTTTTCCCTTTATTTTCAGATCAAGTAAAACAGCCAACAATAAACCAAGAGGTATAGTTACACCTATAAATATAGCCGTCAGCTTTAATGTGTTTATCATGGAAATTTTGAATACTCTATCAGTTGTGAAGAGTCTTATATAATTTTTTAGACCAACAAATGTTCCTCCAAATCCTATATCTCTCCAGCTTGTCAAAGAAACTTGAATTGTATATGCAGTAAAACCATATACGAATAGACCAACCAATACAATTGCTGGTAAAATAAAAAGTAGTATCTGCATCTTTCTACTCAAAACAATACACTCCTTAGACAAGGCAAACTTTGAGAAAACCGTCGGCAGGTGCACTCACACCTGCCGGCAATTTTTAGTACCAAAAAACCTCTTCATACGCGTAATCAAATTCAGCTAATGAACTTTCGTTAATAACCGGATTATTGAAAAATTGGCTGAATGCTGTACCAAATACATCAAGATATGATTCCGGCGGCGCACCAAATTGTGACAGCACTTTTGAAACATCACCATCTCTAAAATATCCCAGTATTTCCTTAGTTATTGAATCATAAACATCGAGTGGAGCATCCAGAATAAATGGTGCAGCTCCTTTAATTGGGCAGAATGTGTTTGCTGCCTTAATTGTAGTCAGGAATTTTATCCAATCTTTTGCCAGTTGTTTATCAACACCCACTGGAAGAACAAAACAATCTGCATGTCCAATAAAAGTGTCTTTTGTCCCGGGAAATGGCTGATATCCAAAATCAACTCTGGGTTCCATTTCCATAGCAGTGAAGTGACCTTTTGCCCAATCACCCATTACATAGAATACTGCCTTTTTTGTGGCCATCAAATCTCCTGCCTGATCCCAGGTCAGTGCAGAAAAGTCATCGTTTACGAAATCGTTAACCACAAGAGTTCTGAGAACCTGTAATGAATTCTTAAACACTTCTGATTCTGAAGGTACTACATTACCTGCATAGAATTCATTTAGGAACTCAGCTCCTCCTCCAGGTAATGAGCTATTAACAGCCTCAAAGAGAGTTCCCAGCCAGAATTTTTGGCCCATTCCAGCACCAACTGCAAGAGGTACATAGCCAGCTTCTTTTATTTCTGAACAAACAACAAGAAAGTCATAAATTGATTCGATGGGCATTTCAATTCCCAATTCTTCAACCAGATCGACATTGTACCAGAGACAATTATTTTGCATTAGGTTAAGTGGAACACCATACATTTTTCCATCAACACGGCCCCATTCATATACATCTTCTGGAATGTTGTATCCCTTAATAAGATGATCAATTGGTTGAAGAACGCTGGAAAAAGAATTTAACATTCCATGACCATATGTGATCTGGAAAGTATCAGGTGGGTTACCAGCCATAATCATTGTTTTGATTTGGGCTCTCATTATTCCCCCGCCGCCCCCAGCTACGGGATTCTCTACGATTTCTACATTTGGATGTTCTTCTAGAAATGCTTCAAATAGGGCATCTATGGCTTCTTTTTCGCCTCCAGCTGTCCACCAGTGATAAACTATAAGCTCATCTTCAGAAGCTGCTAATGCCAATGATCCAGTTACTAAAAAGCATGTCACTAAGAAAAATACAAACAGACGTTTCACAATATCCCTCCTTTCAAATTCGGGCTACATTGAGCCCGTTTCTTTTTCAATATATTTTCTGAAACCCATTAATGACGCTCCAAGTATTGGTCCTATTCTGTCATCAAAAGTAGAGGATAATAACTTAATTTTCTCCGAGTTATTATTTAGATAATGTTGCTTTATTTTTTTATCTAAAACAGGATAGATATCATCCCAGTACTTTTCCACAGCCCCATTTATTACCACCGCATCAGGATCAAGTGCATTTATTATATTCATCAATCCGATACTAAAAATCTCAGAATATTTGTCCAATCTATCTACTTCTACATACTTCTCTAATTCTCTCGAGCCTGCCATGGTTAACCAACAACCCTTTCTACCACACGAACATTTGGGGCCATTGCGATCAACTACCATATGACCAAATTCTCCTGCAGTATGATTTGAACCTCCATAATAATTTCCATTTAAAAATAAACCTGTACCTATTCCTTCTTTTACAAGCACGCATATAATATTCTGTTGATCGCTTGTCAATTCGGTATTTAACGAAACTTCAGCAACTGTTGCGAGTTCAGCGTCATTATTGATAAATACTTCTATTGCAAACCCTCTCTTTTTTAATTCTTCTTCTAGTATTTGTGCCAAATTAATGTTTTCCCAATGTAATAACGGAATGTTAATTGCATCCCGTAAATTTGATTTAACCATTCCGGGAACGGAAATAAATAAGTAGATAGGATATTCCTTCTTTTTTTCTATATACCTCACTACACAGCAAGCAAATGCTTCAACAAATTTATCTAAATCATTTTTTGTATCAATAATACAGTCATCCGTAATTTTCATAGAAAGGTCAACAATGCTTATGATAGTGTTTTTTAAACCAATATCTGCAGTTATTATGTAAGCTTTTTCAGGATTCAAAGAAAGCAATGTTCGCTTTTTCCCCAAACCTTTTGAAGTTTTGCCTGTTTCTATTAAAAAGCCACCATCTATTAATGATCTAATTAGTTTACTGACAGTGGGCTTGCTAATTCCCGAGTGATTGGATATCTCTGTTCTTGAAATAGGTTGATATTTGAAGATTATTTCGAAGATTGTCTCCAGATTTTTCGCTCTTAGCTCAGAAGGAACACCAGCTGATCTTTTGTTATTATTCACAAAAAAATCTCCTCACATAATTAGTTAGTTTCAGAACCTAAATAATTATAACAATAGTTTTTCTAAATCAAAAATATGCTGTGCAAGAGTTTGAAACTGCTTACATTGATTAATCAACTTTAATGCTAATTAACTAGAACTAAAGAAGTATAATCATAGATAGTAAAAAACAGAAATAATAAATTTTTACTTGTAAGTATTTTACATACATACTTGTTTTTGAGCAATAGGGACTATAATAGAAGTAATTATAATCCTCAAAAAAATAAACATTTTATAGGATTCTCTTTGATAAAAAGGGAGGTTATTCAGTGAAGCTATACTATTTGGTTTTAATAATACTTTCATTAGTTATTTCAGTTTATACCTTAACTCAGAACGTTTCTAACGAAAAAACAATATTTCTATCACATAATGGAATTGAACGCAGGACAATAATGAATATTCACGAAGCAAGCAATGAAGATGAATTACCATTGGTACTTGTTTTTCATGGTTTTTTAGGTAATAGTGAATATACATTGAAAACCTATGGATTTACTGAATTTTCAAATGAAGAGCATTTTATTATTGCCTATCCTGAAGGTACAGGGGAGTTGAATAATTTACTTCTCAGCTGGAATGCAGGGTTTTGTTGTGGTTACGCTCAAGAAAATGAAATTGATGATGTAGGATATATTGTTAAACTTTTAACTGTTATTAAAGAGAAATATGCTATAGACGAAAAAAGGATATATCTCGTAGGATTTTCAAATGGTGGAATGATTACCTATAAATTAATTTCTGAGCATCCTGAGCTTTTCATGGGTGCAGCTATAATATCTTCTACTCCATCAGGTGGGAAAAATGAAGAGTCACTCGTTCATATTAAACCTCCAGAGATAGCAGTGCCACTGTTGATTTTCCATGGTGAGCTTGACACTATTATTCCTTACTATGGTGGATATTCTGGCGAAGAAAATGAAACAGGAATTTACTTTCCCTCAATTCCGGAATCAGTGGAATATTGGGCAAATTCAATGGGAGCAGATAGTGTTAAAGAAATATCTCTAGAAGATGGAAGTGTGATCTTCAGAAAGTATTTTGACATTGCTGGAAGACCAATTATCGAATTTTACACATTAACCAACGATGGACATACCATTCCGGGAAGAGTAAAAGGTGTTCAAAGTATTTTAAATAAAGACGAATCAACTATAAATGCAAAGGAAATTATTTGGGACTTTTTCGATCGAATTGGTACTGAACGGTTTAAATGAAACCTTTAAAAATCTTCAATTATTGATATTTTATTGAAGAACTCACATGTATTTATCAGAGCCAGAGAAAAGTCATTAAAATTGATGAGGTTTCCAAAACTATCTGAGAGATTCAAAGGACTAAAACATTTTTTAGATCCACAAATAATATATTTATTTTGTCATGCGTTATATAGGCATTCTGGTTATTTTTACAACATACCTTAAACAAGAACAGTTTAATATATAATTCTTTAATGGTTACTATAAATAAATCCTGGTAATACTGAAGTAGATACCCAAAACAATAAAAAAACCACCTGTAATAGTGCGGGCCCAGACTTCGAACTGATTTATTCTTTTAAACATTTTAGCAACAAGTTTTGTACTGAAAGCTAAAGTAATTGCAACTATTATTACGGGAATACCAGTACCTATACCATAAATAGCAGGTATTAAAATTCTTGATTGTTCTTCTAAAGCAAGTGGAATAACACTTCCAAAAAATAATGCTGCAGAAATCGGACAGAAACTCAAAGCAAATAATGATCCAATGAACAGAGCTCCAACAAAACCATGTTTTTTTATCTTTTCCTGTTTTTCTTCATCTATATTCCTTCCTTTTATATTAAAACTCAACAGTTCAAGCAAAAATAAACCAACAATTATCATAATTGGTCCTATAAGCTTCCCCATATATTTTTGAAGAAAAATAGATATCCTGGGTGCCAAAGTCAAACTTGAAACTATAATAAAACCTATAATTACGTATGTAAATACTCGTCCAAGCGTATACAGAATGCCAGAAGTTACAGATTTCATGGGACTTTTGATATTTCTACTGATAAAAGAGACAGCAGCAATATTTGTGGTTAAAGGACAAGGACTTATTGATGTTAATATTCCAAACCATAATGCAGATAATAATGCCAGAAAATAAGTTTCCAATTAGTCCACCGCCCCAAAATCCTCGATTTCTTTTTTAATGAAATTAATGAATTCTTTTTTGTTATTTACAAGGTTCCATGCTTCATCCAGATATTTCCACTCTGTAGCTTCATTATTTACAAATTTTTGTAAAATGACTGAATTGTACATTATAAAATATTTGTCTATATAATCCTGGTTTTCTCTATGATCAATATTAATTACCTTTAATCTGATTGTTCCATCCGCTAATTCTTCAGAAAAATATGATTCAAGACACTCCTCTATATACGCTTCCATCTCCAAACATTCATGACAGCGTTGAGTTCCATGGAAGTAATATACATTTATATAGTCATCAATGTCCGACTGGTTTATTTCCGATTGTTCACTTTCGGTTTTTTTAGTTTTTTCCAGGTTAGAAGCCAATCTCACTTCGTCATATATAAAATAGGCAACACTAATTGCAACAAACGATAATAATCCAACAGTGAGTATTTTTTTTAGGTCCAACATTCTTCCTCCTTAAAGAATATAGTTTGACAAAAAAACTGCATTTCTTGTTTCATATTGCTTTGTAGAACTTATTGTAATTCTTAATTATTAGTTACTTAAGAAAATTATTTTTTAGTCTGCTTTCTTAAACTACATTGTTTTAACGATTCTTCTTTTGTGATGTTATACCTCTCAATTGCCAAATCAAGCACTTCATGAACGAAATCAGAAAGTTTCTCAAGTCTGTAAAAGTGCCATCTACCTTCTTTTTTAACTGATACCATCCGAGCAGTATACAAAGCTTTTAGATGTCTGGATATAGTAGGTTGTGGAATTTCCAGTATATTTTCAAATTGGCAAACACAGAGTGTTCCATAGATCTTTATATAAGAGAGAATTTTCAGATTAATTTCATCAGAAAGACACTTAAGCAAATCAACTAACTCAGGTCTCGTTATTATCATTTTTACACCTTCCTTTGCTGATTAAGAAAAAAGAACTGAGATTTTCTTTTTTTCATTATTGCTACAAGAGATAACATCACAGGTACTTCCACGAGTACCCCAACAACTGTTGCCAATGCGGCTCCTGAATTCATTCCAAATAAAATAAGTGCTACTGCTATTGCAAGTTCAAAAAAGTTTGATGCTCCTATAAATGTAGATGGCGCAGCTTCAGAGTAGTTAATTTTAAGTGTCTTTGCTCCCATATAACCTATAAAGAAAATCAAATAAGTTTGTATTATAAGAGGAATCGCAATAAATAAAATATGTAAAGGATTTTCTATAATCGTTCTCCCCTGGAACATAAATACTAAGACAAGGGTAAGTAATAATCCAACCTTCGTAAAAGGATCAAATCTTGGGATTACTTTTTCTTTTAGATACTTTTCTCCTCTAGAATTTAAAACTATTCTTCTTGTTATAATAGCCAAAGTCAATGGAATAGCAACATAGAATACTACAGACCAGAATATCGTCATGAATGGCACTGGAAATCCCGTTGATATACCAATTAGTAATTTGCCTAACGGAGCAAAGAGAAAAAGTATCATTAAATCATTAACGGATACTTGAACAAGAGCATAGTTAACATTACCTCTTGCAAGATAGGTCCATACAAGAACCATAGCCGTGCACGGAGCAAGTCCTAAGAGTATCATACCTGCTACATATTCATTAGCTAAACCATCACCAATTAATGGTCCAAAAAAAACCTTAATAAAAAGCCATGCAATAAAAGCCATTGTAAATGGTTTTATTACCCAATTTATTACTAAAGTCATAGTTAAAGGTTTTGAATTCTTCCTAACATTAGTAATTTCTTCGATATTTATTTTCAACATTATTGGAAACATCATAAATAAAAGAACAACAGCAACAGGAATGGAAACATTAGCCAATTGCCAGCCACCTAAGGTTTCAGAAAAATCCTGGAAAACATTTCCCAGAGTTGCACCAAATATCATTGCAGCAGCCACCCAAATTGAGAGATATTTACTGAAAATATCTAATTTGCGTTTAGCCATAAGTAATACCTCCAATATTCATATATTCGAATATACGAATATGATATCATACATAAGTTTTTCTTCAAAGTGCTTTTAGTAATAGTTTGCTAAAGACAATTAAATAAGGTTATAATCAGTAATGCAGTATCTGATAATTATGACAATACAACAATTATCTAGATAGGAAGATAATAATGAATAAATTTCTTATTGTAATCATTCTTATATCTATATTTTTATTTAGTCGCTGCTCTTATCCTCTCGTTGAAGGCAGTATGGAAAACTGCAACCTAATAGATGCACTGTTATATTCATACAAAATAATTTTCGGACCAATCTCACGTGAATATAACGAACAGGTGCCCGATTTTGGCTCAAAGGTTAAGTCCTATGATTTAACCATTATTATATTTGGAGACATAATGTTTTACGAGAGTATCATCAACAAAGACAAACTTTATAATGAAATTCCAGAAGCACTCATACAAAGCAATATTACTCTTGCCAATCTTGAATTTCCTATACATAATGAAAAGCCAATATCAGCCTTTCCAAGATTCAATGGGTCAACAGAATACTTTGAAGAAATTGTATTACCATTAAATCCTACAATAATTAATGTTGCAAATAACCATTGTCTGGACAAAGGTATGGATGGTTTTCTTAAAACAACTTCGCTTTTAGAAAGCTATGGAATAGAAACAATTGGTTATGAGAAGAAAGAAAAGCGTTATATAGTTTATCAGGTAAAAGATATAAAAATTGCATTTTCGGGCTATACATTTAGCACGAACAACAGAATCACTCCGGGTGATGAAATCATAAATATTGCTCATCTTAACGCCACTGAACTATCAAAAATTGAATTTTCTGAAATAGAGACGGTAATCGAAAAAATGAATAAAGATAGTGACATAATTGTTTTCAACCTACATTGGGGGCTTGAATACGAACTAACCCCAACGAAAAACCAGGTAAAAATAGCCAGAAAATTGTGCGATGAAGGCGTCGATATTATTATAGGTCATCACCCGCATGTATTGCAGCCCATTGAGTTATATCAAAACAAACGTGGTACAAATTCTCTGATTATTTATTCTACGGGAAACTGGACTACTGCAATGCGAAAAAAATGTTGCAGGATAAGCGCACCTCTAAAACTATTTATATCAAAACAGGGAGAAATCATAGATATCAATACCTATCCATTTTTCTTTAATAGAAGAAAACTTAAGTTTGAAAGAATAAGTGATTCGTCAAAATTGCCATCTTCAATAAGCTCTTTTGCAGTATGGTAATCAGGAGCTTTCTTTATAACATTATAAAGATAAATAGTTTTATCGTAGTGAACAAATTAAGCTAATAACTTATCTTCCCTTACCAGAATCTGTAATTTCAACCAAACCTTCGGGATAGGGTTCAAAATAGGTTTGAGACTTCAAATAATCATTATCATATTTAATAATATATGATTTAAGAAGGTATAGAGGTACACTTAGCGGTACCTTACTCTTTCTATAACTTTCAAGTGAATCAAGAAAAAAAGCTTTTTCTTCGGTGCTTAAATCTTCTTTAAAATATCCCAAACCATGCATAAGAACATTTATATTTGATGTATATCTTGGAGTATGATTGATTGCTTGTAGAAATCCCTTAATGTATTTTTGTACCAATTTTTCTACTGGTTCATTACCACTGTTAGCAACAAGTCTACCTAACTTTCTCATAAGATTCTGGTTATAAGCCATTAATAGGAGTTTGTTTTTACTGTGGAATTTGACTAATTCTTTCACAGAATTATTTTTACTAAGGTCTCTGATTTCAGGCATCAAAAATAATTTTGTCAAAAAGTGTTCTCTGATAATGAAATTTCTTAGCCTGCCTTCATTTTCAATGGGAAACTGTGGGAATTGCTCCAATATCCTTCCCCCAAAGAAACCTGGTCCTTTGCTACTTGAAGCAATCTTACCCAATCCAGGATAATATTTAACCGCTTTGAATCCACAGGATGGCGATCCTTCTTTTAGAATAAAACCATCAACTTCATCCAAATCTTTTAGAAAACTGTTTGTGTAATTATTAATTTCTTCTGTAAAGTCTTTTTCCGTATTTGTTTGCATAAACCTAAGGGAATTGTTTTTCTTTACCACTCTTAAAGAATCTCTTGGAACACCCAAACCTACATCAACTTCAGGACAAGGAGTTATACGGTCAACATGATTTTTTAACTTATCAACAAATTCACTGGAAATAGACTGTCCATCATATCTGCAATTGTCAAAGCCCAGACACCTACTGATAACAACTTTTGGTCTTTTAAATTCCCTCATAATGACTCCCTATATTGGGGACAGACACCATTTTATTATTTTATGTACGACCCAGCCCCTGATTTTTGGATAACAAAAACTATTTTTTACATTTCACTGCTTCTCGAATAACTATATTCTATATTAGTTATAAGAAAATCACTTACTTTCCACAAATTAAAAATTTGATTAGGGACAGACCCTATTATTGTGGTACAATAATCGTGAATTCATTTTTTTTATTGGGGTAATTCTTATGGCGAGGACAGCGAGGCTTGTGTTTGAGGGGATTGCACATCATGTTGTGCAAAGAAGCAACTTCCAACTGAGGGTTTTCAAAGAAGAGAAGGACAAAAGTCAATACTGTGAATTTATCAACGAGTTTTCAAAGCGTTACAAGCTCAGAATTTACGCTTATTGCATAATGGATGACCACGTGCATTTTATAGCAGTTCCAGAAAATAGTGATTCCCTGGCAATGACATTTAAAAACGCTCATATGAGATATTCTCAGTACTTCAATAGAAAGAACAACCAAAAGGGCCATTTATGGCAGGGTAGGTTTTATTCATGCCCCCTCGATGAAAAACATTCATTAGAAGCCATTAAGTATGTTGAAATAAATCCCGTTAGAAACAGTATTGTAAAATATCCCTGGAAGTATTTCTGGTGCAGTGCGTATGATCATGCCCGGAAAAATCACAAATCCACAAGCAAAAACTCAAATAAAAGTGAAACTAAACTCATACGTATTGATCTTTCAGATTTGAATGAATTAGGTTATGAATGGGATCCTGAAAAATGGAAGAAGTATCTGGACTCTCCTGAAAATAAAGAATTTGTTGATAGATTACGCAGTGGTACCAAAAAAGGCATTCCGGTTTTCGGAGTAAAATTCAAAAAGAAAATGGAAAATAAGCTGGGCATAAATCTGGATAGAAAATCCAGAGGCCGTCCAAGAAAGAAAAATTAACAAAATAACCACAGTCAAATATTAAGTAAATTCACTTATTAAGCTGCTTTCTTCTTTGCTTCAGGGTGTTTCACTGTCAAACTAATAATTATGCCAACAGTACTCAGAATGGCAGAAATTAAATAGCTTATCTCATAACCTCCGGTAACATCTCTGGATATACCTCCCAACAATGGACCCAAAATTCCTCCAACGCCCCAGGCGGTAATCATCATCCCATAATTCAATCCCAGGTTCTTCTCTCCATAGAAATCTGCGGTTATTACAGGAAATATTGCTAACATACCTCCGAATGTAAAACCAACCAGACTTTTGCCAATAAGGAGACTAATTGGATCTGTTAAAGCGCTGAAAGAAAAATATACAATAGCCTGGATCAAGAACATAGTGAAAAGGGTAGCAGTTCTCCCTAAAAAATCAGAAATTGTACCCCAGGTAACTCTACCGATAAAGTTGAAAATGGCGTATACAACGACCAACAAGAAACCATTACTGATAGATGCCTGTTCCAAACCAATTTTCGACATTTGTCCAATTATTAGAAGACCAGCAAAAGTACCAAAAAAGAACATTGTCCATAACATATAGAACTGAGGAGTCCGTAAAACTTCACGGATATTGTAGTCTTTTGTGGTAGTCTTATGCTTTTTCCTGGGCTTTTTCTTAAGCTTTATTTTTTCAAAGTTCTCGGGTGGATTTTTTATAACAAAAGATAGAGAAAATACGACTGAAAAAAACACAATACCCATAATTATCATGGTGGTTTTCAACCCATATGAACTGATTAAAGAGCTAGTAAGTGGTGCAATGTACACGGGAGCCAAACCAAAACCGCTGACTACAATTCCTGAAATCAATCCTCTATGATCCGGATGAAACCATTTTACTGCAGCTGGAGTTGGAGAAGCATAACCAAATCCTATGGCAAGTCCAAAAATGATTCCAAAAAAGAAAGTCAAACCTGTAACAGTGAGATTGAATCCAGAAAGAATAAAACCTACACCAGCTAGAATTGAAGAAGCAATGAGTACCAACCTGGGTCCAAGTTTATCCTGTAATCTCCCTCCAGGAATCATATTAAAAGCAAAAACAGCTGATGCTATCATGTAGGGAATTTGGGTTTGAGTGGCAGACCAGTTGAAATTATCTATTAAAGCTGCAGAAATTATCCCCCAGGAATACAAGACCCCCAAAGTAAGGTTCACACCCAACCCACTAAAAACAACCATCCAGGCTCTTTTATTATTTGACACAGTTTTATCCCCCTTAATAAATCAGTTATAAACATAAATGTCAAAGGTGTGAATCTTTAAACTTATTTCCATTCTACCTTAATGGAATAACAAAATACAAAAATTATCAGAAGCTCTAAAAAAGTGAAAAAAGCGCCTCAATATTTTCATAGGAAGTAAAATGATAATAACGAAAAAAGTAAATTTGTAATTACTGTTCCATTTTTCAATATTGGTCCTCAATTACAGTAAAATCATACAGGAACTACTCATCACATTACAAAGTAACAGATAATTCTTTAAGTGCTTTTCTATAAGTCAATTTTTTAAAAATGCACTAAAAACTAAGATCCCGCAAGATTCTAAGTTTTATAAATATGTTTGAATAAAGGAGGTTTTGTCCTGGAATCGTCACTCTAAAAAGTCATGGAAAACTCTGGATGATAGCTTTTTTAATTAATAAAGAATAGACGCCATTTTCAAATGAATAAGAGATCTATTTCTTTCCAGTAGGGTTATTCATTTAATTAAATCTTTGTTTATATTAATTGCGCAAAAGCTTGCATCACATTATGTTAACAACGTTCGATAGAGCATGTACTATAATCCATGGAAGAATTGTACCTGTCTTTACAAACCCATATCCGGTGAAAACTCAAAACAATCCTACTGACATGATTTCTGACAGTGTTTGCAGAATATTCCCATTAAATGTAATGAGATATCTTTCCGGGAAATGCATCAATGCGAAAATGAACGCGCTTACAACTACTGCAATTCCAACTTTCTTTGTTAAGCTGTTTACTGATCTCAAAACAACTCCTTTATGAAAAAATTCTTCAGCCAGAGCTGGATATACTAGTGTTGCAAGAAGCATCCATATAAAACTATTATTAGTACTGTTCATGGTAAACATAACCAAATATCCAACGACAAAGATCCAGCTTGCTCTTGTGTTCTTAAAATTAAACACTTTCCATAATTTGAAATTTAATATGGAAAACAAAACTAAGGGAATTAAAATATAAAATAATACGCCAGTTGCTGAACTAAACATATATGCTCTGCTGTAAGGTTCAATTATTTCTGAAAGTGGAGCAGCAATTCTTTCGCTTATAAAATTCAGAAGATTATCATAGCCAGGGATAAATGAAAGAATTCCTTCTTCATTTGTTCTTCTTATTACAGAATCATATGTATAAGCAAATACAAAAGCGGTATAGGCTAAGACAACATATATAATCATTTTGCTTTTGTTATTGGAGATTCTAATACTGTTTTCTTTTATCTTTTCATTCTTCACAGACAGAAGTGAAATAGCAAAACAGCCTATCAAATAGAAAATAGCGCCCATTATACCTGATCTCAAAGCAGTAGCTATTGAAGCTCCCATACTTATATTGGACCAAATTTTGAATATCAGATATGTTACAAAGAAAGCAATAATACAGTAGGATAAAAGGAATTCACTAAAAAATATTTTCATTCGACTCTTCAAGTATTCCATAATCTAATCCTCCATATATTATTCCAATTAAAAATGTTTTTACTAATTGAGAAAATCAACAATGAATTCAATAATCATACTTCTTTGTTCCTCTTCAGTGATTGTTCCTTCTCCATCCCCTTTTTGCATACCATAAGAGCCAAAATAAGAATGGTTTCCACCTTCTATCTCAATAAATTCAGTTGTCTCTGGTAATCGTTCTTTTGATTCAAGAATCTTGTCTTTATCAGCAATTTTATCTTCTGAAGCATAAATAGAGAGAACTTCAAGATCGTTATTTGATAGATCAACAGAATTTGCCGGATAAGCAGCTAACATTATCAGCGCTTCAAGCTTATTTGAATTATTTTCAGCATAAGTTGCAGCCATTGCTCCGCCAAGAGAGTGCCCCATAATTACCCATCTTTCAGTTTCTTTATTGCTACTCATGTACTTATCAGCTTTATTGGGTGCTAAAACTGCAAGATGTAAAGGCATCTTTATTATTGAAGTAGTATATCCCTTTTCAGCCAGTTCAAAAGCTAAGGGTGCATATGATTCAGCTTTTACTTTACCACCAGGATAGAAAATAATTCCAGTACTGTAACCATAATGTACTGGTATAAACTTAATCCAATCCTGATTTGTGATTACTGAAACACTTTCACTTGATTCAAGATATGTTAAAGCCCTTTCTGTCGGAGAATAAACATCACCAATCCAAAAAAGAATGCCCATTATAATCAGTAAAGGTATACCCACAAATATTGCTGTTTTCAAATGTTTCACCTCTTTTTTTAGTCTCCACAAGATTTTCTATACCAACTCAAAAGTTATCACTCATTTTCTAAATATTTCTTGTATTTCTCAAGATAATACACGCTGATATCCCCTTCATCAGGGTAAAACGTATTCTTAAATTTGCGAACATTCTTTAATACGTAATTGGTAGTTATCTCATTGATAGCCACTGCAGAAATCATTGCTGCGCCAAGATTAGTTGCAAATTCAGCCTGTTCAAGAGCTTTTATTGGCTTTCCCAAAACATTTGCAAGAATTTTCATAAATATATTGTTAGAAGTCGCACCTCCAACAGCAATAAATTCAGTAACTTCCTGATCTGATTTAATATACACCAATCTATCTATAAAACGCTTTACTTCAAAAGCAACACCTTCCATAATTGCCTGCATTAAAGTATTTGCATTTTCTTTATCTGAAAGGTTGATAATTTTTCCTAATGCAGCACCATGTAATGTATTTCTAAGATGAGGATAAAAAATAACATCATTTTTGTTTAATGATATGTTGTTTAACCAATCATAGTTCTTGTTTAAAACCTGCTTCAAAAACCAATCAATGCAATAACCACCGGTTGGAGTTCCTTCCAGTAAATAGTATTTCCCTTTTAATACATGAAATCCTGCAGAGAAAAACTGATTTTCAATAAATCTAGATGACTTAAGCGTATCAAAATCTACACAAGCAAAAACTGCTCCAGATGTACCTATTGAGCATAAAGCTTGTTCCTGTTTAACAATTCCTGCTGCATAAGCAGCTGCGATATGATCCTGTCCTGCTGTTGTTACAGACACTGAACTTTCTAAACCAAATTCTTTAATCAATTCTTCTTTCAGATTACCTCCAGGTTCATCATTCCAAAACAGTTCTGGTAATTTATTTCTATCAATATTTGAAGCTTCTAAAAATTCATCCTGCCATTCACCTTTCTCCAAATCAAGCAGCATCATTCTTGAAGCAAAAGTTCTGTCCATTTTCTTATTTCCAGTAAGCATAAAAGCTACAAATCCAGAAACATCTAAAAAAGCTTTTGATTTTTTGTAAACATCAGGAAGCTGTTGCTTAATAAATTTAATTTTTGAAGATGAAAAAAACCAGCTAGAGGTTAAACCACATATTTCTCTTATTCTTCTTTCAGTGACATGATCCAGGATTTCTTCGAATTGTTTCTTTGTCACGGGGTTATACCACATTATTCCGTCCCATAGAGGTCCATCATTATCAACAGGAATGATTGTTTCTCCCATCGATGTAATACCAATACTCTTTAATTCAGTTCCCTTACATTTTGCAATAACTTCTTTTATTGAAGACTTTACTATAGCCCATAGTTGTCTTGCATTTAATAAATCTCCATAATCAGTATTTTCGACCGGTGTCGCCTGGCTTGCAGTTTCCAAAAGCTCTCCCTTTTTGTTAAATGCACATGTTTTCACATTCGTTGTACCAATATCAATTCCGATGTATAAAGACATATAAATAACTCCTTTATTGGGGACAGACCCTTTTTTAAATATTCTTCCAACTTTTTACTATTCTAAGTTCACCATTGTTTTCAAATAATCCTTGATATTGATTTTACCTTCTAAGATCCTTTTAGCCTCTTCGAGTGAAAAACTCTTCCCAACTATTCCGTCAAATATATCCTGATAATGCTCAAGTAGATAAACAGCTTTTCCCATCGTAAATGGATTTACAAAACTACCAATAATATTTAGTTCTTTTCGATAAATTTCATACAAAGGAACTCCAGGTCTTGATTTTTCATCTGCAACACCAAATTGAACGAGGGTCCCCATTACTTTAAGAGATTTAATTCCTTCTTCAAAGGCTTTCGATGATCCACTCGCTTCGAAACAATAATCGTAGCCTTCATATTTTGGAATAGTATTATGCATTCTTTCTATATTCACTTTTTTTGCTGCCTTGATTCTGTTTTCATCAATTTCTAAAATATCTACACTTTTTATCCCATGAATATCAAAAAGTAGTTTATATATCAATGCACCAATTGAACCTCCACCAATAATTAGAACAGAATCGTCAACATTGATTTTTATTTTACTTAATGCGTGTAAAATACATGATACTGGTTCTCCCAAAACCGCTGTGGATACTTGAATGCTTTTGGGAATTATATAACACTGTTTCATATTTATTTTCGTATATTCAGCAAATGCCCCATTTTTGTTTACACCCTGATTAATCATTCCACCTGTACACATATTAATTAAACCTTTTCTGCAATTCTCACACTGAAAACAGGATAAATTTGGATCTCCAACAACCCTATTACCAACACTGAATTTTTGCCCGGCCAAATCCCCAAGATCTACAATCTCACCAACAAACTCATGCCCCGGAACAATTGGGTATTTAGCAAATTCCAAACCATTATAAATATGTAAATCTGTACCGCAAATACCGCATCCTTCAATTTTTAAGATAAGGTCTTCCGGTTTTTCTATAACTGGTTTCTCAATATCAACAATCTTTGCTAATCCTGGTTTTTCAATTCGAAGAGCTTTCATATTATTCTCCTCCTTCCCATAGCTAAAAATCCTAAAAACTCAAATGAAATTATCTTTTATTAGCTTGATTATAACTTGAATTCCCAAAAATCAAAAAAACAACTTCAACATTTTATATACGGGATTGAAAAATCTACATCTTAAGCTATTATGTTATAATTCACTATATTTTTTATGAACCAAAAGTATAAGTAGGTGGTGTTCAATTTGAAAAGAAAATCAAAAATAATTCTATTTATTATTCTTGCATTAGTTGGGATCACCATAGTTGGATTTGTGTTTGTAATGAAAAGCATTGAATCAAATCTCGAAGAACTTAAGGCGTTAAATATACAAAACATTGATATTTCATCTGTCCCTGATGGAAATTATAAAGGTTCATACAGCGTCTTTCCTGTTTCAGCAGAAGTAGAGGTTACTGTAAGTAATCATGAAATCGTCAATATTGAATTGATAAAACATGATCACGGAAAAGGAGAGGCTGCAGAAGCAATTCCAGAAAAGGTTGTCGAGAAACAATCTTTGAAGGTAGATGTAATTACATCTGCAACATATAGCAGTAAAGTTATACTAAAAGCCATTGAAAACGCACTACTCAAAGCATCACAATAAAACATCGTCATTTTATCTTAGAACAACAACTCGATTAGTAAAGCATACACATATTTTTACCAAAATCTTATGCTCTCTATTCTTTATCTTGTTTAAATACTTAAATCAGTAAGCGAATGTCTCACTTTTCTTTTCCTACTTACATATTTTATTTGTTGATCTCAACTTACCCAATCACTTTAAGGAACGATTACGGGACGATAACGCCGTGCCAGTCGGTTCACGGCAAACCGTTCATGGTTCACGTGTTTTAGTATTTATGATTTTTTCTCGGACTCTCGTCAATTCGGTCCTTCTCGGGCTCTCGTTATTTTATTCTCCTCTAGAAAGGAGTGGCGCGAAGCGACGAGGTGTGTGCCTTTGTTTTTGAA
>CAYTVB010000036.1:0-20255 GCA_964441735.1 uncultured Thermotogaceae bacterium | reverse complement strand
TTTTTTCTCGGACTCTCGTCACCTCGGTCCTTCTCGGATTCTCGTTTTTTTGTTCTCAATGGATTTTAACCGTGATCTTTTTCGCAGCATTCATGCGATAAAGGTTCTTTGTTCCTCCGGCTTTTGAAGCTATGTCCATTGCTTTGTCTCCATCTATAATTCTTGTGCCTCCTATGGCTTTAACACATTCAGGATAAACATCAGGCAACAATACGGTAGAAGGACCAAATATGAAAACTCTATCTGTTTCTACCGACTGTAAAATATTGTCAATGGTTTTGTTCATTATGGTGGTTCCTGTAATTATTGCAACATCGCATTCTTTAAGTTTCCATGGTATTGCCCAATCAGGTAAATAGTCTTCTGAGGGTATTCTCTCAAAAACCATTAACTTTTTAACCTTTTCTCTAAGAACTTTTGTCAACGGGCGAAAATCACCCACAAAGCCTACAACATCGTCTTTCTTTATTTCTGCAAGATCAAAGATATCCTTCTCTGTTTCATTATCTCTTTCAATTCTATTAAAAATAGCGTTTATTGTTGCCAGTGCAAGACTGACGGTAACAGGATGGTACAATTCCGCCTGTTTTATGAATTTCTCGATACCCGTTTTTGAAGGCAACAGCTCATCAAATATCATACATCCAGCAGGTAGTTCCTCACGGAAAATATGGGCGACTCCAACGTTTCCATTGGATAATTTAACAGCAGTCATTCCCGTTCCTACAACATAATCGATTACCTTTAGATCACTATAATCATTACATATTCTTTCAATCATTCTATCCATTATGCTATTCATAATTCACACCACCTTCGCTAAGATAACGAGTGTACAAAAATTTCTGGCTTCGTCTATATAGTAAAATTAATGGTATTATACCTATAAGTGAAGCTGCTCCAAATAGATTCCACTTTGTATAATAACTACCAATTTCCCCAGCATACTCGTATATCTTTATAGAAAAGGGTAACATTTTCATTTTATCTATAAAGATTAGAGGAACTGTAAAGGCATTCCACGCACTTACTATTGCAAATATAACTATACCAACAATTAACGGTATACTCAAAGGCAAAATTATTTTGACCAGATAGGAACCTTCTTTCATTCCGTTTAACATAGCTATTTCTTTAAACTCCCTTGGTATCCTTCTAAGAAAAGAACTCAGAGCTATCACTCCTACGGGTAAAACCTGAACTGCCACAACAAGAGCGACCCCGGTAAAGGTATTAATAAGATTAAGCCTATCAAATAACATATACAATGGCAGCAGTGTATGCATACCCGTATAAGCGCTACCAAACAACAATATAGTCATTACAAACATATTCAGCCGTTTTTTGGATCGTGAAAAACTATATGAAAAAGGCAAGACTATCATTATTAGAAACATCACAGCGAAAGCTGCTATTTTCAATGTGTTTAGGATATTTATCCATAGCTGATCATCAAAGAATACTCTATAAAAATTTTCAAAGGTTAGATTGTCAAAGCCCGGAAGAATTGTATTTGTTCCTGATAATGCAAGAGAAATCACATAGAATAAAACAAAACCTGACAAAAAAGGAAAAACAGCTTTCAGTATCCATTTAATTGATCCAGGAAGACCAAAGTTAAAAACAGCTGTTCTAAACCTCAGTGAAAGCAACACCAGTGGTATGCTCAATAACGAGAAAGGATTAATACCCTGCCATCCATCACTTATTAAAAATACTATGAAAAATACAGGTTCTAGTAAAACCGTCATTGCCGCTACTATCCTGAATTTTTTTATCTTTTTATAGTAAAGAATAAGGCTTAGCAGATATAAGAAAACCACAAATAACCACAACAGATTTAGATTCAGGTAAAAGATACCGGCTAAATGAGAAGTTATTACAAGGTAAAACGTTTTCTTATGTCTTTCAGGTTTATTTGTCCTGGAAACAAGTGCTGCTATAAGCCACACAAGAACCACAAAGCTTACCAGTACAGTATATGCAGCAAGAGTACCGTAATTCTGTGACATCTGGAATTTCTCAAAAAGTGCCACACTTAAAACCGTTGTTGAGCCTACAATTGTATCAGGTGTAAATCCTCCGGGTATAAGGGGACCCTGTCCGGTAAGCAAAAATATACCCGTAAAACCCTTTAAGCCTCTGGCGAGTTGAAAAAAGTAAAAGGGAATGAGTATATTTCTTATACTGGAAAAACATATTTTTGATACCGTGAACTCCTTTGCGCCGTCAATTGAAAGGTTATCAAATGTTTCTTTAGAAATGGACTGCAACATTGCAATTATTAGGAGTGTTGTCATGGGAACAGATAGCCACACATTTACAAACAGTGAAGCAATAAAAGCTGAAACCGGTTGTGTTGAAATATCGATATTTGTATGAAAAATAATGTTTAGTATCGAATGACTTCCGTAACCCTGAATGATCGCTCTCCAGGCAGAAACGCTTATATATGATGGTAAAAACCAACCAATACCCAAAAAGAAGAGAATTATTTTGCCATATTTAGAAAGTTTTCTTAAACTTACAGCCAAAAAGAACGCTATCAGAAATTCAGTTGTTGTCTTTAAAAAGGTCCACAAGGAAGATATCTGTATTGACAGCTTGAATCCATTGTCGTTAAAAGCCTGTCGTAAATTGCTCAGTCCAACAAATCTGGGCGAATCGTCAAATACTCCATAATCGAAAAACATAACTCCAAAAGCCCATAATATGGGAAGTATAACGACCAGCAACAACACAAAAATAATGGGGAGTGAAAAATACCTTCCCCGAATAATAACTAATAAAAATAGAAAAAGTAATATGGCGATCAAAAGCAATGACATAAATTCTCTACCAATTCTTATTTACAAATTCCTGTGCATTTTTTAGGCTTTCTTTGATACTCATCGTTTCCGAATAAACGGACTGTAGTACCACTCTCATAACCCTGAAATACAGCCGTTGAAAATTTGAACTTTGTTCCATGTATTGATTTTCCTCCAAAATAAATCTAAGTTTTTTCAGCTTATCAGAATCTGATACTGTCCAGAGAGGTACCTTCCAGTATTTTTCACAATATGATATTGAATTACTATACAAAAATGCTAGAAAATCATGGGCAGTTTCTTTTTTTGCAGCGTTAAGAATCGCAAATCCTTTGGCATCAATCAAACCTTTTACCCTCTCTCCATCCATATTTGGAAAGGGAAAAACTTCAAAATTTATTTCATTTTGTTCAAAGGTTGAACTCAAATAACTTCCCTGAAGTATCAAGACAATTTTTCCTGAAACAAAACCTTCAACAAGCGCTCCTCTTTCTAATCTTTTAAATACTCCTTCATCAAATAATTCTTTTACCTTGCTAAGGGTATAAGCAAGCGAGTCAGTATCCATTTGTAGCTTTCCATTTTCATCAGATAATTGAGACCCATTTACAGCAAAAGAGTAAAAAATATAAGGTGATAAAAAATCCCATGCAGCAGATACTATTTCACTATTCTGTAATTTTGTCTTTAGTTCTTCAAGTACTTTAATATTATAATCTGCTGAAAACTCAAAATTAAGTCTCTCCAAAATATCCTGATTGACAAAAGCTACCTGGAGGTCAGCGTAATATGGTACTGCAACAACTTCATTTCCTATTGAAAAAACGCTTAAATCTTCTTCTCTAAAAGAACCAAGTTTATTTAGATTTTCATCTTTAATTCTATAAAGTTCATTAATCTGACCCAAATAACCTGTATGCACATCTTTAATAAGCGCTATATCTGGCAGATTAGCTGTTTTTATCGATGTTAACAATTTGTCTTCCATTTTTGGTACGAAAAGTATTTCTACGTTATGTCCTGTATTTTCATTGAATTTTTTTGCTTTTTCCTCAAAAAAAGATAAACCTTCCCAGCTAACCCAGATAGTAAGGCTTTCAGAAAATAAAAGGCTACCAGTTAAGATAAGAAATATCAGAAGCACTTTTAATTTCACATTATATCTCCTTCTTCAATATCTCCATAAGCAATTTTTCACTGCTAAAGGGAGCTTCTCTCAATCTTATACCCGTTGCATTGTATATGGCATTTGCTATGGCAGGGATAGGTGTATCAATTCCAATCTCTGCAATACTCTTTGCTCCATATGGGCCAGTAGGTTCATAGCTATCTACCAGATAACATTCCATTTTTTCGTAATCTCTACGAGACGGAATTTTATAGGTGAAGAAATCGTTGGTTAGCATCCTTCCTCTTCCATCATATTTGACATCCTCGTACATAGCCCATCCCAATCCCTGCATGGTAGCACCTTCAAGTTGACCTCTTGCCTGAATTGGATTGATCGGTGTTCCGCAATCTGCAACAGAAACTATTTTCTTTACGTCAATTTTTCCTGTTTCAAGATCTATTTCCACTTCAGCAAAAGTTGCAAGATATGGGGGTGGTGATTCATTTCCTACAAATGACGAGGAAGCCATCAATTGTTCCTGTTCGAATGTATAGAAAAGTTTTGTAAACAAATCGGTAAAGGAGATCTTTTCATCATTGTCTTTGTTTATTGCATGTTGATTTTTAATTTCAATATTTTCAGCTTCTGTATTTAAATAATGAGCAGCTTTTTCTTTTATTTTGTTCTTTAGTTTCTCTGCTGCATCTTTTACCGCGTTCCCAGACACATAAGTCGTACTGGAAGCGTATGCACCAACATCAAATGGTGTCATATCAGTATCAGAAGAATATACAATCACTTTTTCCACAGGTATATCGAGGGTTTCTGCAACTATCTGCGCCATAATTGTGTCGCTACCTGTTCCCAGGTCCGTTGCGCCAAGATGAAGGTTAACAGATCCATCTTCGTTAACTTTTAAAGATGCAGCACCCATGTCGATTTTTGGTATTCCCGAACCCTGCATAGCAAGTGCACAACCTATACCTCTAACCTTTTTGCTGCTTTTCTTTATCTGATTTATTTTTTTGTCCCATTCTATAAGATTTCGACCTTTTTCAATACATTCTGGTAACTTACAGCTACGTACTACCTGTTCGACTCCTTTTGTGCCTTCGCCCATTATTTTAAATATAGGAGAGGTTTCTCCTTCCTTTATGGAATTCTTTTGTTTTAATTCAAGGGGATCAATTCCCATTTCTTGGGCCAATTCATCAATAACGCAGTCCAGTGCGAAGAGACCCTGTGGAGCTCCATAACCTCTATATGCTCCCGCAGGAGGTAAATTGGTGTAAACAACATCACCCCTAAATCTTACTGCTTCAACTTTATTATATAAAGGTAACGTTTTTGAGCCAGCTACCATGAAAACAGTCAGTGCATGTTCCCCGTAAGCACCAGTATTTGATAGACCTTCAAGCGAGAGTGCCTTGATTGTTCCGTCTTTTGACGCCCCAACCGTTGCTTTAAATTCCATCTCATGCCTGATATTCGTCGCCATTGAAACTTCATCTCTCTCAAATACCATTCTGGCTGGCCTTCCTGTTTTAAGGGTTACAGCAGTTACATAAGGCTCAACGTGAACAGCCTGTTTTCCACCAAAACCTCCACCGATACGAGGCTTTATTACACGTATATTTCTTATTGGTATATCGAACAGCATGGAAAGTATTCTTCGAGCATGGAAGGGAACCTGCGTTGACGTAATAACAACAAGTCGCCCATTTGCATCGTAATAGCTTATCGAAACATGAGGTTCCATCATTGCATGAAGCTGTGTATTTATGTGATATGTTTTCTCAACAAGGTAATCACATTTGCTCAATACTTTATCAGTTTCTCCAACTTCCATTTCATAGTGAGAAGCAATGTTTCTTTTCTGATCATAAATATCCTTTGTACCCTCTTCATCATGTATTATAGGTGTACCTTCACTGGTGGCTTTTCTAAAATCAAGAACTGGTTCAAGTTTTTCATACTTGACCTCCACCTTGCTTGCTGCAATTTTCGCAGCGTTAATTCTTTCTGCAGCAACAATTGCAACCGGGTCTCCAACATACCTTACTTTGTTACTTAGTATAAAACTGTCGTAAGGTGAAGGTTCTGGATAACCCTGACCGGCTTTCGTAAATATTTTTTGTGGTACATCTTTACTTGTAAGAATTTCCACCACGCCCGGCACTTTCAATGCCTTTTCTGTTTGTATTTTTTTAACCTTTGCATGAGGATATGTACTTCTTATAAGTACTACATGTAGTGCATCAGGGAAATCAAAATCATCCGTGTAAACGGGTTTTCCCTTCAAAATTGAAGGTCCGTCAACCTTGACTTCGTTCTTATTAATATAGTTAAATTTTCTTTTTTTACTCATTTTTTTCACCCCTGAGTTTTTTTGCAGCAAGCTTGACAGCTTTTATTTGTGATTCATAACCGGTGCATCTACAAAGATTACCAACCAGTCCCTTTTTTATTTCTTCTTCTGTGGGATCAGGATTTTCATCAAGGAGAGATTTGATAGTCAGTGTTAAACCACTCATACAATAGCCACACTGACTGCCACCGGTTTTTAGTATAGCCTCCTGTATAGGATGAAGTTCATTTTTATCTGAAAGTCCCTCCACAGTCTCTACAGAACAGTTATCAACTGATGCAGCAAATGTTATACAGGAAAGAACGGGTTTTCCTTCCAGTAAAACCGTACAATTTCCGCAACTTGCTGAATCACAGCTTTTTCTAACACTTTTATAACCCAATCTTCTCAGAACATCCAGCAACATCTCTCCAGGATTTATTTTTGTTTCATAAACTTTTTCATTCACGGTTAATTTAATTTTCATTTAAACACCACCCATTTCTGATAATATCCGTTCGGTCAGAACTGAAGCCAGATGTCTTCTGTATTCAACTGAAGCAAGATAATTACTGCCTCCAGTAAAGTGTTCAAACACAAGATTGCGCGCAATAGTGGGTAAATTATCATCGTAAGTAAGATTTTCAATGCCTTCTTCAACATCATAAAACCTTTCAGGAAGATGTGGCCTGGAGCCTATCACAAATCTGGACCTCTTTACTGTGTTTGTCTCAACTTTCATCGCTATACCCACGTTTACAAGTGAAATATCGAAAGCTGATTTTGTGAATCTTTTAAAGCCATAAACAAATTCTTCTTTGTTCAATATGATATGTGTTATTATGGGCTTTCTATTTTTCGGTAATCGATTGAATTCAATTATATTAATGTTTTGATATCCATTTTCCCCAAATGTCATTAAACGGCTTTCGGTAGTTAAAAGACATGTGGTAACATCAGACCACCCTACCTTAGCTGCCACAGAACCCCCAACAGTTATCATATTTCTCAATTGTGGACTGGCTATATCTTCAAAAGCTCTATAAAAGAAATCACCAAAGTTTTGCCTGACTATTTCGTTTTTTCTGAAATCTTCAAGGCTGATCATAGCGCCAACTACAATCTCATTACCCTTTTCTTTTACATCATCTAATTTTAGAGGCTTCAAATCTATAAGATGTTTTGGAATCTTGGATTTCATTAAAGCGACATTTGTGCCTCCCGCAATCAAAACAGCTTCATTTTTATGTTCACTCCAGATATTGAAAGCTTCTTTTATGCTACGGGGTTTATGATAATCCTTTACATTAAGAAGCACTTTCATACCCCCTTTCAATCGTTTTTAAAGCGCGTTCAATAAGTCCTTTTATTACCTCTTTCCTATACCACGCTGAAGCTCTAACATCATCTATTGGTGAAATATATTCAAGACATTTGTTGACAAATTCTTCTTTTTTCGTTCCTTCTGTGCCGAACTGCGCAAATAATTTCTCTGCCTTTAATGCTCTCACAACCGTAGGAGCAACTGACCCAAATGCGATACGAACAGATTTTCCATTGTAAAGTACCCCCACTGAAGCAGTTGCAATGGTCATGGCCGTTCTTTGTCCGACCTTATAAAAAATATTATTCCATTTGTCAGTAGGCTCAAAATCAATGCTTCTTACATACTCACCTATCGATAATGAAGTTTTTCCTGGTCCGAGAATAAATTCTTCTAAATCTATTTTTCTATCGCCTTTCGGTCCTATAATGTTAAGAGTTGCATTGGATAAGATCATGGGGATAATCGAGTCTCCAGCAGGAGAGGCATTAACAATATTCCCAATTAAAGTTCCTCTATTTCTAATCTGTGTACTTCCAATTTTTCTTACGGCCTTTATCAATATCGGGGATTTTTTGGAAAGTAGTTCTGAATTCAGAATCTGTGAATATGTTACTTTACAACCCAGTCTTATTTTATTTCCAAGATCTTCTATTTCATTCATATCAGGAATTTTTGTCAAACTTATTACCGCTTCAGGTAGAACTACTCCTTTTCTCAATCTCACCATCAGGTCTGTGCCGCCTGCCATAATGACATTTCCAGGTTCCATCAATTTTACAAGTAACGATTCTTCACTTTCCGGAATAAATACTTTATAAGCCACCCTCATACCCTCCTATTCTTTGCTAAACTTATTTTTCACAGAAATAATTTCTGCTGCAATTGCGATAGCTATTTCACCGGGTGTTGACGCATTTATTTCCAAACCAATTGGAGTCTTTATCATATTCCATTGTTCTTCTGTATAGCCACAATCGATAAACTCTTTATGTAATTCTTTGTTCTTTTTGGAAGAACCAATCATTCCAATGTATTTTGGTCTGTAAGAAAAGATCACATTCAAAGCTTCAAGATCTCTTTGATGACCCCTTGTTAATACGACACAGTAATCCTTTTCTTTAATATCGGGGTATGTTTCTTTTCTCTCATAATCAATTAATCGCTTATCGATTTTATCATCAAGCTGATTCAAAAAAGTCCTGTCATCATCAACGACAAGAATGTTAAAACCTGCAGTATACATTATATCTACAAAGATTTTTCCCAGATCTCCACAACCAAAAACTATAACCTTTGAAGGATCGCCAATATAATTAAAAAAAACCTCTGTTCGCTCCCCACATGTTCCGCCTGAACTTGCTGCGTTTTTTCTGCTCTGGATAAACATATCACCAAAACTCCTTGCATTCCTGTATGCCTGAATCAACCGCTTTTTGACAAATTCACCAAATAAACCATCACATTCACCCAGAAACTTACCGTCGGTAGTTAACGCATACATCTTTCCTTTTCTTCGAAAGCTTGATGTTTTACTTTCTACAACTGTTGCAAGAACTACAATATTATCTTTGCTCAAAATACTTTCAACGCTAACAGACATATCTCAACATTTCCTTTGCTTTTTGTATATCATTCTGAGTATCAATGTCAAAAACATTGCGCCAGGTTCGTTCAACAAGCATGTGAGGTAATCTGTGTTTCTTAATTATTTTTGAAAATCCTGTATCTCCTTCAAGGCCCTTCATTAAATGAAAATACTGTTCTGGTATTAATGTTGGAAATCCCTTTGTCTTTTTATACGAGCAACTTAATATATGATCAGGGTATTCCTTGCTTTTTTCAATTAAAATTTTGAAATCCTCCGGTTTTATAAAGGGCATGTCTCCCATTACTAGAAATAACCCCTTTATCTTATTGCACATTGCCCAGTTTAATGCCATAAATACTGATCTGGAGATGCCTTCCTCAGGTTTTTCGTTTATTATTATATCCATTTTTTTGAGATCAAATATCACATTTGAAAAAGATACACTTCCTATTAATATTGCCTTATTTACAAGAGAAGCTGACACAGTATCTATAATCCATTGTAGTAACAATTTATCTCCAAGTTTCGTTCCCAATTTTTTTCCATAAAATCTTTCTGAAAAACCGGCAGCAAGAATCGCTGTTCCAAAAACCTTATTCTCCACTGAGATACTTTACCGCCTCAATTATCTTGTAGTAACCGGTACAACGGCACAGATTTCCTTCAAGAGCAGTTTTAATATCATTCTCATCGGGTTCTGGATTTTTATCGAGCAGTGCTTTGATTGACATTATCATGCCGGGAGTACAGAAACCGCATTGAATCCCATTTTTGTCAATAAAAGCTTGTTGTATTTCATCAAGTTCATTTTTTCCAAGGCCTTCAATAGTCAGTACATCTTTTCCGTCCAGCTCAACAGCATACATAAGACAGGAACAGACTGCTTTATCATCTACAATAATCGTACAGGCCCCACATTCTCCTTCACCGCAACCTTCTTTCGTTCCTGTCAAACCAAGATCTTCCCTTATAAAGTCCAATGCTCTTCTATTACTTCGAACATCATCAGTAACCTCTTCTCCATTTAGTCTAAAGGTAATTTTCATTGAACTGCCTCCCTTATAACTTTCTCATCAGCTGGATAAACATTAACGGATCCCGTTTTATCCATTGCTGATTTTAAGTCTTTTAAACCATTCCCGGTTACAATTATACTTACATTTTTCCCTTTCAATGAATTCATCCGCGCATATTTTTTAAAGCCTGCAAATGATGCAGCTGCTGCTGGCTCAGCAAAAATACCTGTATTTCTTGCCAGTTCAATGATTGCATTTAATATTTCCTCATCCGAAACCCTTATAAAATCACCATTAAATTTTTGAGCATAAGTGACAGCTTTAATCACATCACGTGGTTTTCCAACAGCTATTGAATCTGCCACTGAATTTCCCTCAACATCTAAAGGCTCAAAGGGTTCACCTTTTTCAAATGTATCAGCTACCGGTGAGATACTTTCAGACTGAACACCTACAACAACTGGTATCCTATCAATTAAACCAACCATTTTGAGATCATAAAATCCCTTATAAAAACTGCTATATACTGTTCCATCACCGACTGATACAAAAACGTAATCAGGTAGCTTCCAGTTATATTGCACCGCAAGTTCCAGAGCTCCTGTCTTTTTACCTTCAAGTAAATACGGATTAATGGCACTGTTTCTGCAATACCATCCCTCTGAAAATCCCACTTTCATGGATATATCAAAAGCAACATCATAGGTTCCATCAACAGCAATTACTTTTGCTCCATAGACTTGCATTTGAGTTAACTTTCCTTCCGGCGATTTAGCGGGAACAAAAATAATACATTTCATTTTCGAGACCGCACAAAAACACGATAAAGAACTTGCAGCATTACCTGTTGAAGCACAAAAAACCGTATCATATCCTTTTTCTTTAGCTTTTACTACTGCAACTGCACTTGCCCTATCCTTAAAAGATGCAGTTGGATTACGTCCGTCATCTTTGATCGAAAAAGTACCCAAATCAAATTTAGTAGCTATATTATGGTTAAAGTACAAGGGTGTATTTCCTACCCGCAAAGGAGGAAATCTCTCATTATCTGCTACGGGAAGGATCTTTCTGAACTGCCAGATTCCTTCATCGACATTTTTTTTAAAATCATTTTTGTCGACTTTTTTTGAGAGATACCCGTAGTCATATTTGATCTCAAGTGTTCCTTTTCGTTCACCACATTCGGGACAGGTGTATTCTACATCTTCTTCATTATATTCCTTTCCACAATTAATACATTTCAAATGATACTTATTCAAAAAGTACCCCTCCTATTGCTTTAACAGGACATCTGGTTTGACACAAGCCACATCCAAAACAATCATCCTCATTTACTTCTACCTTTTTATCTTTTATTTCTAAAGCGTAATATGGACAAGCATCAACACATAAACCACATAATGTGCATCTTTCATGGTCTATTACAGGGGTATTTTTTGTATATGATTCTTCAATATTATTTTTCGTTGAAACTCCTATAATTTCTTTAATCGAAGTAATTCCATGTTTCTCCATTTCAGATGGTAAATCAGAAATTATTTTTTTATAAATGGATTTTCCCCTAATGAGTGCTCCTGAAAGTAACTGAACCGCAGTGGCACCGGCCATAAGATATTCAAGAACATCTTTAGCTGATATTATTCCTCCAATACCAATAACAGGTATATTACAATTCGATGCAATTTTTCTAACAGTTGCCAGTGAAAGGAATTTTATTACCGGTCCGGAGATCCAGCCAAAACCATCTTCACTACCAAGGGGAGAACGCTTCTCATCTAAGTCTAGAGGATACACAGGACCAAGAGAATTTATCGCTGCTATTCCATCACCACCTGCTTTTTCGATAACCTGGGCCATTTTTCCGGGTTCTTCTACCGAGGGGTCAAATTTAATAATAACTGGCTTATCTGTTTTAGATTTTACCGTTTTTATTAATTCACTCATTAATTCAGGATCATTCGCTACATAGTGTGTAGAAAGTTCAAAAGCATCAGCAAGTTCGCTAAATTTTGGAACAAGAAACTTAAGATCATCCACTGTATAACCCAAACTAACAATTAAGGGTGAGTCATTCTCTTTTCTAAAGGATGGTAAAAACTCATCGAGCCATTTTTTATAGTCAAATTCACTCCACAGTTCAGCATTAATAACATAATTGTTCCCGGAAATAATACAGGGTCGTGGCACTTTTGCTGCTCTGGTAGATATGGTTTTGGTCACCATTGCTCCAACTCCCTGATTTGCTATAAAAAGCATCTTTTTATCATCACCGGTCAGCGGACCTGAAGCTGGCATTACTGGATTCGCAAGTTCCATATTGAAAAGACTTGTTTTCAAATCCATTTTTTCATCCCCCTCATTCATAGTCGTTTCCATAATTCAGTACTGTACCGCCTGCATTCTTCGAAAAGCCTATCTTCATCGATAAAAATGTTCCTTCCAGAAAGCATTACAGGTTTACCACCAACAAATACATCTGTCACCTTTGGATTGTCTCCTATTCCAAAGAAAAGATGACCAAAGAAATTTACGTTGTCCATTTGTGTGGGTGGTTTATAATCATAAAGGGCGAAGTCTGCAACGTAACCTTTTTTTATTTTCCCCATTTTTATATTAAAAATATTTGATGCAAGTTCATAATTGTTACCAAAACAAGTTTTTTGTAAATCCAAAGGACTGGCCATCTTTGGATCCTTTTTATCATGGTGCATTCCAAGAATTAAAAAGCGACTATCCGTAAAAAGATTAAAACCAAAACCATCATTACCCAGACAGATTTTTAATCCTCTGGACAACTTTTCTTTCCAGTCAGGGAATCCAACTCCATTATTCATATTAGATTGTGGATTAATCACCACGAAACAATCATTTTCTTTGATAATATTATCTTCTTTTTCATCAGTATGAACGCAGTGTACAAGTATTGAATTTTTGGTAAGTAAACCAAAATCATCAAATCTCTGTACCACTCTTTTACCATGAATAGAAACAGAATTCTCCTCGTCTTCCGGTCCTTCTGCCACATGTACGTGCACAGGAATACCATCTTTATTTAAATCAGCAATCAATTTTAATGTCTCATCCGATAGTGTAAAAGATGCATGAAGCCCAATATAAGGAGCTCTAAATGTATTTTTTGTTCTGGCAAATCTGAAATTTTCCTTTATACTTTCATCACGAACCATCTGGCCATTCCTATCTGAAACTTCAAAACCTGTTGAACATCTCAGACCTGCTTTATTTACAGCATTTGATATAACTTCAAGAGAGCCACCAACTGCATTTGGAGAAGAATGATGATCAATTAATGTTGTTATACCCGATTTCATCGATTCAATAGCAGTAAGATAAGCACTGAGTTCATTTCCTTTCATTGTTAAGGCTCTGTCCAATTTCCACCACATCTGTTCCAAAAGCTCTGTAAATGTATTCGGAGAAAAATTTTCCAGGGGCATCCCTCTTGAAAATGCTGAATAGATATGAGTATGCGCATTGACCAGACCTGGCATTAAAAGCTTTCCTGGAAATGAGTATACCTCTTCTTTTGTATCTGCGGGTATTCCATCAGATACCTCTTTTATTAAACCACTTTCCACTCTTATGTAACCTTTTTCGATAAACCGGTTATCGTTAGTAAAAATGGAGACATCTTTTACAATCAAACTATCTACCTCCAGAAGATCCTATCTCTTTTAATGAAATTTCCAAAACCTTCTTCAGCTATCACTTTACTACCATCATAAACAATTTTTCCCTTCGATATAGTATATTTAACCTTGCCCTTCAGCTTCAATCCTTCATAGGGGGAATATTCAGATCTTCCATATTGCAGTTTGTCTATAATCCATTCTTTTTCAGGATCCACAATAACTATATCGGCATCCGTTCCTGGAAGCAAGGAGCCCTTTTGTGGATACAGTCCCATTAATTTAGCAGGCGTTCTGCTTAGTTTATTAACTGCCTCTCTGGTGGATTTTGAAACGTATGTCCTGAACAGGGTGTATGTAAATCCGAGACTACCTATACCAAAGGGTATCTTTCTGATATCATCTTTGTGTTTTTTCTTTTCTTCAATTCTAAAGGGGCAGTGATCGGTTCCAACAGAATGTATTATTCCATTCCTTAGTTCGTTTAAAAGCTTTTTTCTTTCATCCTCCGTTCTTAATGGAGGACAGCAAGTAAACAAGAAACCTTTGTCTTTAGACAACACTTCATTATTTAATGCGAAGTATTGGGGACATGTTTCCAAAAACAGATATTTATTTAGCGTTTCACCATAATGACTTGCTATAAACTCAGCTGTTTCACCGCTTGATATATGTACTATATAACACTGGCCTTTAAACTTAGTAGCCATGGCAGCGATTTTCACAGCAGATAGCATTTCACTCTGTGTATTTCTAAGTACCGGCAAATCCTCAGGTAAATAATGTTTGGCAGAGATCATGTTATGCTTGATAATTTCATCATTTTCTGCATGAATCATAATTACTACTCCCGATTTATTCGAAAGCTCAATTAACTTATTCAGATAACCATCATCAGTACGCCTGTTGCTTTCCTCGTAAGCTGTGAACACTTTTATGGATGTTAAACCTTCATGTACGGCGAGTTCGATTATTTTTTCCGGTGAAAAATCAGGGTTTCCTGCAAGGGTCAGGTGCAACGAATAATCGATTCTGGATTTTTTTGCAACTTCCTTTCGATCTTTTATTGCTTTAGGAATTTCAGAATACCGGTTTACAGGTGGAGTAAAATCAATAACAGAAGTCACTCCACCTGATAGGGCTGCTTCAGTACCTGTAGAAAAGTCATCCAAAGAGGTGTAGTTTCCAACATCCAGTTTGAAGTGAACATGAGGGTCGACGAATCCAGGCATTATAGTTAATCCGGAACAATCAATGTAATTATCGGAATCAAATTGCCCCGGTTGACCTGTTGCAACTATCTTCCGACCTTTCAACAACAGGTCTGCTTTTACACAATCATTTCCATCTGAAATAAAACCATTTTTCAATAAAAGCATATTGGTCATGGACGACCGCCCATTGTTAATGCCATCACCGCCTTAGCAGTATGCAATCTATTTTCAGCTTCATCAATAACAACGGACTGTTCACTATCAATAACCTCATCGACAACTTCTCTGCCTCTGTCAGCAGGTAAAGCATGCATATATATTGCATTTTTATTGGCCATCTTCATCTTATCTGGAGTACATATCCAGTCTTTATGTTTCCTTACCTCGCTCATTATCTCATTTTCATCTTCGGAAACGAAAAATCCTCCCCATGATTTTGGTATAACAATGTCTGCGTTTTCAAAGGCTTTATCCATATTATGAGAAATCTCGAATTTCGTTTCATTCTTGTCTGCATTTTTCTTTGCTGTTTCTACCATCTCGGGCATTAAATCAAATCCCTCTGGATACGCAAGTGTTACATCAAGACCGTACCTCGGTAATAACAAAATCTGTGATTGAGGTACAGATAATGGTTTAAGATGACTTTCTGCATATGCCCAGCTAATTCCGACTTTCAATCCCTTTGTGTTGTTACCAAAAACTTCTCTTATTGTCATAATATCTGCAAGAACCTGCATGGGATGATAAAAATCATCCTGCAAATTCAAAATTGGTGTATCAGAATATTTTTCAAGCGCCCTGAGATATGCATTTCCTATTCCATATGCGCAATGTCTAACTGCTATTCCATGTCCATATCTTGAAAGAATCTTCGCTGTATCCCGCGCAACTTCACCATGAGCCGTTTGCATTACTTTTGGATTTAGAAAATGTGCATGACCTCCCAGTTGTGTCATACCAGCTTCGACAGAATTTCTTGTTCTTGTAGATTCGTCAAAAAAGATCATAAAAAGTGTTTTTAAATCTAACCAGGGCGTGGGCTCACCAACTGCAAAACGTCTCTTTAAATCGCCAGAAAGACCGAGCATAAGATCCAGTTCAGTCTTGCTGAATTCCTGTGTTGTTATAAAACTACGTCCTCTAAGTAAACTACTCATTGGTTACCTCCTCATATTTCAGAATTATTCAGTTAATGCTTTGGGCAAAGCAGCATATACTGCAGCAGCCTTTACAAGATGCTCAATGGGGACCTTATCTTCAGGACTGTGAGCAAATATCTCGTTAGCCGGGCCAAAGCCAATTGTAGGTATATCAAACATACCAGCTGTAACGGTGCCATTGGTTGAAAATGTCCATTTACCTATGCTTGTCTTATATCCCAGAACCTTTTCTAATGTACTGTATGCTTTTTGAACAATTTCATGTTTTTCAGGCAATACCCAGGCAGGAAAGTATTTTTTTGTTGGATAGATTTTGCCCGTGTATGAAGGTTTACTGTACTCAAGGTCAATGATTTCAGCTTCCTCTCCTGATTTCTCAATAGCTCCCTTAAGTTCATTTATAACCTTCTCACGCGTTTCACCCGCAGTAAGACGTCTGTCAAGCTGAATACTACATTCATCAGGCACTGCATTATGTGAAGGCGACTTAAAAAATATTTGTGTTACTACTATTGTACCTTTACCGAGAAATTCATCCGAATCAAGATCGTCATTCATTTTTTCTATTTCATGAATAATTTTGGACATCTTGTATATCGCATTTACTCCTCTTTCAGGAGCACTGGCATGACAACTCATTCCTGTTGTTTTAATCTGTAGTTCTATTCTTCCTCTATGTCCTCTGTAAATATTGAGATTTGTCGGCTCAGTAATCACAACGCAATCCGGTTTAATGCCATCTTCATTAATTATATACTGCCAGCATAAACCATCACAATCTTCTTCCATAACAGTACCTGTTATATACAAAGTGAAGTCATCTAACAAATCCAAATCCTTCATTATCTTTACGCCATAAACCATAGAAGCCATTCCAGCTTTCTGGTCACTCGCACCTCTTCCATGAACAATACCATCAATAATTTCGCCAGAAAATGGATCTACTTTCCACAGATCAGGATTTCCTACTTCCACAGTATCAATATGTGCATCCATAGCAATAACCTTTTTTCCGTTACCCACTCTGCCTAATATGTTACCCATTTCATCAATTTTTACTTTATCAAAACCTACTTTCACCATTTCTTCCTCAGTTCGTTCGATTACGTTTTTCTCCTGGCCTGAATAACTTTTAATCTTTACAAGATCGACCATGAAATCCGTTATTTCTTTTTTCAGTTCATTTGCTCTTCCCAAAATTTTTTCGTTCAACAAAAATCATCCTTTCTCGATTAACGAATTCATTTATTCACTACAAATATAGATTAACATTATATTATACGCTGTTTTAAGAATACACTCAAAATCTTTTATTTTGTATGCCGACAAATACAATCCTGTAACATGGTAAAATTCTTCCGGAGGTGAATTCAATGCTTTTACTAAAAAATATCGATTATCTGGCAACAATGGATGAACGTGGAACTGAATTAAGAAACGCTTACATTATTATCAATAATAATGTTATCACAAAGATTGGTGAAGGCGACCCTCCATCAACAGTCGATGATGTTATAGATTTGAAGGGATATGTTGTACTACCCGGATTCGTTAACACCCATCATCATTTATTCCAATCTCTTTTTAGAAATATACGTAATGTTTCTTCATCAAAACTATTTGATTGGCTTACATATCTTTATGAAATCTGGAAGAAACTTGATAACGATGCTATTTATACCAGTTCAATTATAGGAATATATGAAATGATGGCTACCGGGGTTACTACAACGACGGATATGCTTTATCTACATCCAAAAGGTAAAAAAGGATTCATCGATACAGAAATTCAGGCAGCTGAACATTGTGGAGTCCGTTTCCATCCCACACGTGGATCAATGTCACTTTCGAAAAAAGACGGTGGTTTACCCCCGGACAGTGTAGTTCAAAATGAGCGTGAAATACTCGAAGACTCCGAAAGAATAATAAATAAATACCATGATCCAGAAAAATATGCAATGACCAGAATAGCATTGGGTCCCTGCTCACCATTTTCAGTTACCGAAGAATTAATGATAAAAACCAGAGAGCTTGCAGAAGAATATGGCATTCTTATTCATACTCATCTGGCTGAAACAAAAGACGAAGAAGAATTTTGCCTTGAATCAAAGGGGTTGAGACCGGTTGATTATATGGAAAAAGTTGGCTGGCTCAAACCTGAAACATGGTTTGCGCATCTCGTATGGCTTTCAAAAAAAGATATCAGAAGGCTTTCAAGCGCAAAATGTGGTTTTGCTCACTGCCCTACTTCAAATATGCGACTGGGTTCGGGTATCGCTCCTGTCACCGAAATGAAAAAACATAATATGAAAATTGGTCTGGCAGTTGATGGTAGCGCGTCAAACGATTCTGGAAATATGTTATGGGAAATAAGAAACGCACTGATGCTACAAAGGGTTGTTAAAGGAGCAGATGCTTTAACCCCGAGAGATGTGCTTGATTTGGCTACCATGGGGGGAGCAAAGGTTCTTGGAATGGATGACTATATTGGCTCGATTGAAGAAGGAAAGGCAGCAGACATAATAGGTTTTAACACTAATAAACTTTCTCTTGCAGGTGGCTTATCTGATCCAATTGCTTCAATTGTAATGTGTGATCCCGGAAAGGTTGATTTCGAGCTAATAAACGGAAAAACGACGATACTGAAAAGCGATATTTGCGATAACGATTTAAACAGTATTATAGAAGAGCAAAATCGAATTAGTAATAAACTGATCAATGCATAATCATTTCTGAATAGCATTAAAGAGGCCTTGTTATGCTATAATACTTAACTATATTCATAAAAGAGTTAATCGGGAGTGAATGAAAATTTTCATAGCACTTATACCTGCATTATTTTTCGGCTGGTCTCTTGGAGCAAATGATGCCTCAAATGTTTTTGGAACCACAGTAAGCAATGGAATAGTACGTTTTAGGGTAGCCACGATAATATCAGCTGGCTTTATTTTATTGGGTGCTCTGGTTGGTGGTTCTCGTGGTTTAGAAACCATTAGCGAGCTCAGCTCTCAAACAATCTGGACAGCTTCAATTGCTTCACTCGCAGCTGCCATTGCAGTCACAATGATGACTCGAATAGGATTACCCGTTTCTTCTTCTCAAGCTATGGTTGGGGCAATACTTGGAATAGGTATAATAAGAGGTAGCGTAGACTGGTTGATATTGCTTAAAGTTGTTTTGTGCTGGTTAGGAACACCTATTGGAGGTATGTTCTTTGGTTTCATCGGGTATAAATTTTTTGCAAGATTTTTTCATAAGATAAAATCTGTCCAGGTCCAGGACGCAACTTTAAAAATTGCAGCAATTGTTATTGGGGCCTATGGTTCATATGCGCTGGGAGCAAATAATGTAGGTAATGTCACGGGAATTTTTGCAGATATTATCCCTATCCAGATGGCTGCGCTTTTAGGTGGATTAAGCATTGGACTGGGGGTATTAACTTATAGTAAAAGAGTAATGATGACAGTGGGTAAGGAAATAGTAGCTTTAGATTCATTCTCTTCTGTCATTGCAATTTTTGGAGAATCTGTTACTGTATGGATTTATGCTTTGATAGGGGTCCCTGTGTCAACATCCCAGGCTATTGTTGGTTCAGTAGTAGGAGCGGGCTACGCCAGGGGATCACGAACATTAAATTTGAAGTCTTTAAAAAGAATACTTTTTGGTTGGTTAGAAACGCCAGTCATCTCTGGGTTAATTTCAGCCAGTCTGTTCTTAATTTTGAGATACTTTTTAAACTTTAACTAAAATCTTGACAGCATGGTCCATAGGTGGTAAATTATTATGTAAGCCGAGGTGGCGAAACTGGCAGACGCGACGGATTCAAAATCCGTTGGGGTTGATAGCCCTGTGCGGGTTCGACTCCCGCCCTCGGCACCAGGGGAAGGCGTGGCCTTCCTTTTTTAATTATACTGGAGGTGTCCAGTTGAATTTTCTGGATTTTGAAATATCTGAAGGCACAATTGAAGACCATGCAAAGTATTTGGTTAAAACAATTGGAAATGAGAAAAAATTTGTATTAACGTTAAATAC
>CAYTVB010000035.1:0-20689 GCA_964441735.1 uncultured Thermotogaceae bacterium | reverse complement strand
AAACAAATATATATTGACAGGTTTGCTGAACCTCGGAAGGATGTATAATGTAGCCCTGACGACAATGTTTATACTTCCTCCTCCCTTTATAATTCCATTATTTATAAAAAAGGAAGAAATAAAGGGGAAAGAATATATCTATAGTACTCTTTCTTTAGGATTAATTATATCTTTGCTTGCCTTTATTGGAGTTACGGTGTTTTATAGTTTAGTATAAATAAGAAATGACAGTTAAAATAAGGGCTGTAAAAAGAGAAAAGCCCTATATCCTAATAATAGGATAATCTACATAATGAGGGATACAGGGCATTAAACTCGAAAATATTATACAACAGTTTCTTGTGGAAAATGAGGAAGGAAAAAAACAACTATTTACCTATTTCTTGAACCTTGTGGCGGGAGCAGATTATTACGAGAGAACTAAGGAAAGAAAAGCACTTCGTAAAAAAACAAGAGAAAAATGTTTAAACACAAGAGAAGAAAGTTAGTATTTGATAATTCACTAACACCAGGTTAGAAATAACAAAGAACTTAAGAGACGATTAAAGGCAATTGGTGAGTTTCCCTATGAGGATTCACTCTTAAGATTGGTAGTATCTATGTTAATTGACATAAATGAAGTATGGATAACTTCAGGGAGATACTAAACTATGTAATAGAAACAATTTTAGGATTCAGGTAATTTTTACAGCAGGTCCTTGACACAACCATTAGAATTCTAAAAGACGAAATGTCTTTATTCGTACATAGATGTGTTTATGGTTAAAAGAAAATTTATTGATTCGGAAAAACAGAAGTTAATTGAAGAACTTTTGAAAAAAGCTGACCATGAAATTTTAGTGATCTGGGCATGTGAATGTGCTGAACACGTACTCTCTTATTTCGAAGAAAAATATCCAGATGATAAACGACCGAGAAAAGCAGTTGAGGCTGGTCGTTTTTGGATAGGGGGTCAAATTTCTGTGAGCCAGGCTCGAAAAGCAGCATTTAAGCCCATGCAGCAGCAAGAGATGTTGATGAGAATGATCATGGTGCAGTCTTTTCAGCACGTTCAGCAGGTCATGCAGCTGCAACTGTGCATGTTAAAAGTCACGCTATGGTCGCTTCCAATTATGCAGCCAAATCAATGTATTATGCTACTGAAGGTAAAAATCCTGGGAAAAATGTTGTAAAAGAAAGAAGCTGGCAGTATCAAAAATTAGTTGAGTTAAGTAAATAGTTTTAGAAAGATAGTTTACTTTTTTGAAGTTGCAACCTCAAAACGGTCATCAGGGTTTAGAGATATATGTTTTAGTACTATGAACCTAGTCAAAATCCCATATATCGCACACAATTTCTCATAGTAAGAAAACCTATTACCAGTGATCATCATAGTAGTTAAAAAAGAAAGGGCTTTACAGCCCTTTCTCTTTTGCAAAAAAACAATGAGGGTATTATTGGGTATTATTCTTGTTCGAGCAGGTCAAAGACTTCTTGAGGTAATTCACCTATTGCTTCTTTATTTGTTTTGTTATAAACCTCAACCAAATTTGCTCTCACTGCAGGGTAAACTCTACTAACAAAATAACCTTGTCCTATTTCTTTATCGCCTAGTAACCATTTAATAGCGGCTCTTATAGAGTTTTCTCCCATTTCTATACAATCAGCTTCTGCTCCCCCTATAATTGGGTTTTCAGGATCAGCAATGTATGTAGCTCCCGCTTTTCCTCCAAGATCAGGTGCTGCTACTACAACATCTCCAACACGGTTAAGAGAAATAACAGCTTCTGCTGCACCTGTTGCTGGACCCATCATCCATGTGGCCCATATTGCATCAAGATCAGGATTTCTCTGTAACATTGCAGCTGCAAGATCAAAGGATTCTGATGGGTCAGTGAAACCCGCACTATCAACTACTGTTATATCTGGGTATTTTGCAAAGGTGTCTTCTGCACCTTTCAAACGCATTACGTTTGTCCACTGTTCTAATGCAAAGTATATTAGGCCAACTTCACCTTTATAACCCATTGCATATGCAAGTATTTCTGCAGCTGCTACACCTTGTCCATATCCGTCTGCGTCAACAAGTCCAACGTAGAATTTTTCATTTGCTAAACCTTCTGGAGTTGTCCAGTTATGTAACTGAGGGACTCCTTCTTTTGCCAAATCTACAAACGATGGCCCTAATGTCACAGCTTCCCAGGCCTGTGCAACAACAAAACCAATTTGATCAGCTTTTCCTGCAAGCGTGCTAACCTGATCAATTTGATCAGCAATGGAAGAAGAACCCATGAATTTAATCTCAGATTTATCGATACTTGCAAGGATTTTGTTCATACCAAATCTGTTTAGAATCTCAGTCATGTCCAGACTTGCACCCATGAAATAGTATTCTCCAAGATCGAGATCTTTAGCAGCTCTAATCTCATCAGTTGTAAGTTCAAGGTCTTCTGCTCCTCTAACTGGTTCGCCATTAGGACCAGCAGGTGTCAAAACTGCTGTAAACTGTTTTGTCATCGTATCAATGACATCAAGAGGAACTTCTCTAAATTTTGAATTAGCTGCCATAACCGAAACACTTGAAACTACTAAAAAGGCAACAAGTAATGCTACTGTTAGCTTAGTAAAGTTTTTTCCAAACAACACAAACACCTCCTAAAAATTTTTGGTGCAAATACTAATATTAGTTGTTAAAGTTTCTAATTTTGTTTCCCAATCTGTCGTAAATACCAACTAATGATGGTTCACCATTTTGTAGTCCTTTCACTACCGCTACATTAGTTCTAGAAACAAAAACTTGATTTCTTAACCCGTATATTACTGTATCTCCAACTTCGAAACTTACATTTTTGTTAGGAAACAGTGTTCCATAGTAATCTATGTACCCAGAATGGTTTGCACAAACTTTTCTATCAAGAATCTTTTCGGGATTGTTTCCAGTAAGTGCATATAATCTGTGATTATGATACAAAGAAGTCCAGATTCCTGAAGGAGTATCACCACTCATGAGACCTCCACCTATTGAATATCCATTTTCTGAATTAACATGAGATATTTCGGTAAGATAAATCCAGGCGGGCTTTTCAAGAAGGTCTTTAAACATATGCCAGGGAGTTGTTCCAGTAAAAGCATTTCCCGGTTCTACATGCGTTACACCAAAATCCTTATATGTTTTCATTAACTGAGCAGCATTATCTCCTGGAGCATTTATTTGACTTATCTCAATTCCTAATTTATTTTTCAATAGTTCAGCTGATCTTAGTAATGTGTAAAGGTTGGGTAAAGCTTTGACTTCCTGTTCTTTTACATCTAAACGAAAACAGGGGAATGATGTTAATCCAACAACTTTCACGGAGTTAAGATTATTAATCTTTCTGACAGTTTCTACCAGTTTTTCTTCTTCTACTCCTCCATATTGATAGTCATAGAAAAAGTCACCTTTGCCAATTACTCTTACCAGTAGTTTTTGAGTCACTTTTAAAGTTTTAGCGACACTTGATATCTGTTTTGCTTTTTCATAAGAAAATACTGTTATTACCTCAGGTTTCACATAAGTCAGAACATATTTTATTGCATATTTTGGGATTTGAACAAGATGACCAATGTGACCTACGGATATTCCGTTTTTTATGAGACATTGTGCATCTTCCATATCTACAGCCACTGCTTTCTTAATGCCGGTTTCATTTATCGCTTTTGCAACTTCTGGGTTTCGACCTAACTGCTTTGTCATAAAATAAAGATTGATCCCATTTTCATCAGCTTTTTCCTTGATTTTCTCAGCATTCTTTTTTACTGTATCTAGATCTATGACAACAGTATTTGTAGGAAGAATTGCGTTTTGGTGCATTATTAATGATTTCTTTATTAGCTCTGGATTTCTTTCTATTGTTGCCTCTAGAAAATCCACTTTTTCACCTCGTTAAACAGAATTTAGTCTTTAGCCAATGTCTGAGTGTATCTAATTGAGAGAGCTGAAACTAATATAATACCCATAAAGATGTCTCGATATGCTGGTTCCAATCCAATTAGAGTGACCCCATTTGTTATTAAAGTTAGAACAAATGCTGCAAGAATTGTTTTATATGCAGATCCTTGGCCTCCTGTTAATGCAGCACCAGCTAGAATTGGAGCTGAAATAGCGGGCATAAGGTAACTACTTCCCATAGCCGGTCTTGCTGACATAGCTCTACTTCCCAGTATGAAGCCAGCTACTGCTGCAAGTACAGCGTTAGCAATAAATAAAATTATCTTTACTTTATCAGTTGGAATTCCCATAAGTCTTGCAGAATTTTGATTTCCGCCTGTTGCGTAAGACCATCGGCCAAATTTAGTTTTTGTTAGTATGAACCATAAAACTATTGCGATCCCAATCATCCAGAAAACAGCGGTTGCAATATTTCCTATTGGTCTCCCGAAAAACAAACCTGTAAAGCTTTTGTTCCTAATAAGAACTGTTCTGTAATCGCAGAGTATCAGGACCAATCCTCCAATTGCAACCTGAGAAGCCAGTGTTACCAGGAATGATGGAATTTTAAGTTTGACTGTGAAAAATGCATTTACCAATCCAACTCCTGCAGCAGCTGCTACTCCAAAAACTATTGCGAGAAATGCATTTATTTGTGCAGCAAAACTAATGGCAGCAATTGCAGCAGCAAATTCTAATACTGATGTAAAAGAGATGTCTATCTCACCAGCAATTAGAAGCAAATTAACACCAAGGGATAGAATACCCAGTATACTCATTGTTTCTAGAATAATTCTGAAATTGTTTGTAGTCAAAAAGCGAGGTTCCAGTAACGAAAATATTATTATAAGTCCTATTGCAGCAAGAATAAGGACAAATAATTCAATATTTGCAAAAGTTTTTTTCAATAAATTCCCTCGACTCACTCCAGAAAACCTCCTTCCATCACATCAAAGACAAGAGTTTCTCAAGGCTCATATCTTCTTTGACTTCGCTTTTGTAAGCAATATCACCTAGTTTCAAAATAATTAGTCTATCGCAAAGCTGTAGTGCGTTATTCAAATCATGAGTAACAAATATTAGCGAATGTTCCTGCTTAAGTTTTTTTAACAATTCAAATATTTCGTGTTTAGCTTTTTCTGAAAGAGCTGATGTTGGTTCGTCAAGAAGGATGATTTCTGGATTGGAAAATACTGCTCTAGCAACTGCAACAGCCTGTCTTTGCCCTCCAGAAAGATTTAAAACTTTTTTATTGACATCCATTGTGAAATCGATTTGGTTTAATCCTTCTATGGTTTCTTTTTTCATCTGTTTTTCGTTAAGTATAGGAAAGAAGCCCAATTTTTTATCTTGTTTTTCTCTTCCAAGGAAAAAATTGTCTACAATGGACATTTGATCTACTAATGCTAGATCCTGGTATACACATTGAACTCCTTTTTTTGCAGCATCCATTGGATTCATGAATTCTACTTTTTTTCCATTAATGAATATTTGTCCAGAAGTAGGTTTAACTGCTCCACGAATAATTTTTATTAGTGTTGATTTTCCCGCTCCGTTATCACCAACAAGACCTAAAATCTCATTTTTGTAAAGTTTGAACCCCACATTATTAAGTGCTTCTATATTACCGTATCGTTTGGAAATATTCTTGCACTCTAGTATTGCCTCTCCCAAAATTGACACCTCACTTTTTGAGGTCATTTAATAGTGTTTTAGCTTAGTTCATGTAATGCATATTTTGCAATAAATGTATCTATATTGTTGTTACTGGGATCAACGATTATTGAAACATCAGAACAAAGCTGTTTGAATGTATATCCTGGGTCCTTACTTTCGGATATTTTGCTGTACGTTTCCTTATTCATAAAAATAGCAAGACCGGTTTTCCAGTAATTATTATCGACCCAACTATTAATCTTGCTGTATTCTTCTTTCCAGTTTTTCTTTATTAAGCCCTGTTTTACTGAGGTTATAAGAGAAATTTTCTTTTTTTCATTAAATCCAAGAACCAAACTTGCCCATAATTTTGTGGGACTATCAAAAACTGCCAGAGTCACAACTGAGCTTTTCTCGACGAAATTATTAATCATTGCTTCTACTTCAAGAAAATTTGGCTTACCCGGTAGTATCCATTGAAGACCAAGCTGTCTACTGGCTGGTCCAGGGTAAGTTACTATTCCTGGATAATAGCAATCAAGTCTTGAGTACATTCTATACATATAATGATCAAGATCTTCCTCAGATGTCCACACTGACTGAATTTCGTCATAGTAGGTTTCAACGCTACATCTATCTAAAATCATCACTAATTCTGTTGTGTCTTTATTTGAATCATAAAGTTCTTTTGCAGCTCTTTGAGGATTTACTACAGTGTTTATCGGGTTATTGATTGGTGCATCATGTGAATGACTTATATTCTGAACTTTACCTTTTTCATGGATTACTACAATTCTTTTCTTTTCTCTTACTCCTATCAAAAATTCATTATGAAGATTTGACCATTGAGCAATATCAAGATCAATCATTAAAGGATTTTTATCTAGCATTTTAATTCCTCCTTTTCAATTGTTTTCACTTTTTAAAGTTAAATATTTTTATTTCATAAGGTGATAATTTTTCTTTTAGTACACCATTTTCAATTTTGGTTTCTTTATCATTCCATACATCTTTTAAGGATTTTGCACTAACCTGTAATTCCACTTCGGCATTTATTTCTTCAGAAGTTGGGTTTGCAACAAACAAAACATATTCATCTTTTGTTTTATGTTTGTGTAATACTGCATCTACCTTTTTATTTGTTTTTCTGATTTTTGCAGCATGTAAATCATCCAATGCTTTTTTCACTGAATTTTCAACATCTTCTTTTTCGGATATCAGGAATAAATTTCCTTTACCCGAAGAATATTTTTTTAGGGTTTTTTTGCCTGAAACTTCTAGAGATTCAACAGAAGCTTTTTCAACATAAGTCTTCAGTAAGGATTCTTCTTTGAAACTTTCGTCCATTTCAGGGATATTTGGTCCAATGATAAGATTTCCTCCGTTTTCGACATATTCGACCAATTTTTTGGCTGTGTCTTTTGTGAGATAGTCAAATGAAGTTACGATAATAGCTTTATATTTCTTAAGTGCTTCTGGTGATTGTGCTGAATCACCAAGATTGAATGTGAAACCATTAACGCTCAAAGCTTTGTAGAATGTGTCAAACCAGCTACTTTTCTCCATTTGTATTGGTCTACTAAAACCTAAAGAATTATTTGAAACTATTTTAGAATTTGAGTATTCAGAATAACCAAATACTGATTCAAGGAAATCTCCAACGACTGGAAGTAATGTTGTAGCAGCTTCAAGTCTGTCGTAATCACGATTAACCATTAGTAAGACATCTGTCTGTTTTTCAAAATCGTTCCATCTAAATTTCATCAAGGACTTTGTAATTTTTTCATGTGCTGAATAAGCTTTTTTATTGATTTCTCCTTTGTGGGAAATAGGAGAATCAAGCCATTTATTTCTATCAACTAACATGTATCTATTGAATTCCTTGATTCCATGCATCAACACTGCCTTTGTAGCAAACACTTCATCCTCAAAGTCTCCTGGTTTTATATACCATGGCCATACACCGGTTCTAAATTCTGGGATATAAGGAAATCTACTACAACCGGAAACATATGAAGTTATTGTTTTTACATGGTCATATAGTTCTTTTCTTGAGTAAATATCAAAACCAACATATCCAATTTTTTCTTCTAATTTTGGAAGATTAAAAGGTGTAGATGGAGCACCTGCTGCTCCTCCAGGACCCAGAGGATGAGGATAGTTGTGAAAGAGTGGAACATTTATCCCTCTTTTTCTCATTCGATTTCCTAAGTCTTCCATGCTTTTGATTAAATAATATTCACGATATTCAATCCAATCAAGGTAATAAGGCAATTCTTCTTTAGAAGATCCTTCAAAACGGATGGGTGGTTCAATTTCTTCAAAACAACAATAGTTTGCCCCATACTTTTTGTTTAAATTTTCTATACTCTCGTATTTTTCCTTCAAAAAACTTCTATAAAAGGCTTTTGAGCTTTCGCTGTAATCTGTTGTGTATGGATTAATATTGAAGAAATAACCCATTTCATTGTCTATCTGAACAGAAACAAGGTTACCTTTTGGTGGCTGATGTTCTTTTAGAATTGCACAAATAGCGTCATACCAAAGATCGACTTCAGCAAGAAAGTCTTCGTTTACATAAGATAATGCTGGTATTGGTTTAGGTACCTGATTAAGGACAACTTTTCCACCTCGGGGATTTTTTGCCTGATAACGAGAATTCTTTAAAATTCTCTCAGGAAAACCAAACCAGGTTAACTCAGAATTAATCTGAGGTCCAGGTCTTACTGCGACGGTTATTCCTTTTTTATCACATAATGAAAGAAATTTATCGATGTCCTTACTTGGTTCAATTTCACCAAAATCAAAAACTCCTCGTTCAATTTCGTGAATTTCCCACGGGATATAAGTTGTTATCGCACTAAATCCCAGCTCTTTTACTTTGTCCAATATCTCGTTCCATCTTTCTTGTTTGATTCTCCAATAGTGCAAAGAACCACTGTACATGGATCTTACTTTACCATCAACAACGAGATTACCATTATTGATTTGTACATGTTCAGTCATAATTCTACCTCCTTAGTCTTTATGTGTTTTCATAAAAATGTCTTTTTTTGAACCAAATAACTTGCTCCTATTATTACTCCTTTATCGGGAAAGTTACTTTTTGCGAAAATTACATTATTTGAAAGTTCAGTGGGTAAAATCTCTTTGACAGTAGGTATTGTATATTTGTTTATGTATTCGAACTGGTTGTAACCAACGCCTCCAGTAATAACAATAATTTCAGGATTAAGAATGGTTATAAGATTGCATAAAGAAATTCCCAGACTCCTAAAACCATCTACTACCAACTTGTTTAACTTTTTGTCTTTGTCATTATTTTCAAAAATATCAGGAACTGTTAAATCGTTATATCCATACTCTTCGAGTCTTTTCTCAAGGCAAACACCTGAAATTTTTTCTTCAAGTTCTCCGAAGAAACTTTTTTTGTAGGTTTGGTCGCTATACTCAGATATTAAATAACCTACTTCACCAGCTCTTCCTGTTGAACCCGTGTACAGATCCCCATCAATTATTAATCCGCTGCCAATTCCAGCTCCTAAGTTAATTACCACAACATTTCTTTTTCCTTTAGCAACACCCTTCCAACTTTCACTTAAAGCTTGTAAGGATGCATCATTTTCACAAAAAGTTGTAATTCCAAATTCTTGCTCGATCCAGTTCTTAATCGGTACATTTCTTAAAGAAAAAACTGGCATGAAATCAACAACGCCTTTATCACTCTCGATTACTCCAGGAACCCCTACTCCAATTCCAAGAATGTTTTCTTTTGGTATATTCTTAGTAATTTTTCTGACAGCTTCTAGGATTGATTCTCTAAAATACTTTTCATCTATACCTTTTTTAGGGGTAATTCGCTCTATCTTTTTTATATTTCCATTCAAATCAATTAATGCAGTCAATATTTTTGTTCCACCAATATCAACAGCAACGGTTAGTTTAAAATCCGAAACAAATTCAAGTAATGTGGCTTTTTTGCCCCCTCTTGCTCTTTTCTTAGTTTCTTTTCCAGCTTCTTTTACAGCACCTATGTTTAGTAATTTTCGGACTCCCATTGTGACGACTGGTTTGCTTATATTTTCTTTTTTTGCAATTTTAACTCTTGAAATCTGTCCTTCTTCTCTTATGCGCTTTAAAATAACTTTCTCTCTCTTTGTTAGTCCGAGTGTCATTGAAATCTCCTAATAAGTTATTTTTGAAAAACTAACTAACCTACTAACCATTCTAATATTAATGTACCCTACTTGTGAAGTAAGATTGAACATAGTTAAAGTTACTTAACTAACTGTTTTAGCATGCTGACTGCAAATAAATAGGTTTCATGTCAGTTATTAGACTAATTTGAAAGTTAAAATAGTTCACTTTCTGAAGTTGTTACATTGAAATATATATTTTATAAATATGATTGTGGAATTCACACATAAGTAATTTAAAAATTAAGCAACCCCTTATTGTAAGTAATGTATATAAATTAGTTATAATAAATAAATTTGAAAGTAATACTATAAAATTAAAAAGAGAGCAAGGGCAACCCCTTGATCGCTAAAATATGTTTAGATTTATTGTACTTATTATTTCAAAGCTTTTCCAGTCCAGGTATTTCTTCTTTGCCACTCAGGACCTGAAGGCTTGAGTTATTGAAATCATCCCCTATGGGTTCGTATGAACCACCAAGAAACTTGGACAGAAAAGCTTCTGCTATTGCAAAGAATGAAAGAAGGTTTTCAGAACTGTCAAAACCATATCCTTCATTCAGGATAAAGAACACAGGTTTTGATATTCTTTTTGAAAAGGAATCGGTTCAGGTGGATGAAATCTTAGGCCATGGTGACTTATTAAAACTAAGGGAGTAGGACAGAAGATAATGGCTGACCTTAATATCCCTATTGCTGTCACGGGAACAGCAGGAAATGTATAGCATGAGGGTATTGCCTTACTTGCTTTATAATTAATAAAGATGGTGAAGAGTAATTAATTCTGGAGGAAAACATGGCAGGTATACATACTATGGCAAGCATTAAGTATGGAGGTATTTTACCTTGGATTATTTGAGTATTATTTCTAAAGTAATACCAATAATAGTACTTATCAGTATTGGTTATATCTTAAAGTTAAATAGATTTATACCTTCGAATACAATAGAAGGGATAAAGAAACTTATAATTAACATATCTTTACCCGCGTTATTATTTACTTCTTTTTTAAATTTAGAGCTTAAACTAAAGTATTTATTAATCATTTTGCTTATATTTGCTAGTAATATTTTTATGTTATATATAGGTAAACTAATTGGAAGATTTATCAAAGAAAAGGACTCCTATTTCCCATTATTTTTTGGAGGATTTGAAATGGGAATGCTGGGTTTTCCTTTATTTGGCATTGTATATGGAACTGATAATATAAAATATATTGGGATACTTGATATTGGGCAGGAATTTTATGTCTGGTTTATATTACTGGCTATTTTGTTGAACTTGAGGAGTGGAGAAAAAAATTATAGGAAACTGTTCCATTCCTTTATTACATCTCCAGTAATACTGGCAATATTTTTTGCTTTGTTATTTAATATATTTGAAATAAAAGATTTTATAGTAAGTAATAGCTTACTGGTATCTCTGCTTGAAAGTATAGACCTTATTGGTAGTATTACAATACCTTTAATTTTGATTGTTATAGGTTATGAAGCGAATTTTAAAATAAGCAATTTTTGTTTATCTTTAAAAATTATTTTGATACGTTTGTTCTTACTGCTTATTCTTGCTGTTATTTTAAACAAATATATATTGACAGGTTTGCTGAACCTCGGAAGGATGTATAATGTAGCCCTGACGACAATGTTTATACTTCCTCCTCCCTTTATAATTCCATTATTTATAAAAAAGGAAGAAATAAAGGGGAAAGAATATATCTATAGTACTCTTTCTTTAGGATTAATTATATCTTTGCTTGCCTTTATTGGAGTTACGGTGTTTTATAGTTTAGTATAAATAAGAAATGACAGTTAAAATAAGGGCTGTAAAAAGAGAAAAGCCCTATATCCTAATAATAGGATAATCTACATAATGAGGGATACAGGGCATTAAACTCGAAAATATTATACAACAGTTTCTTGTGGAAAATGAGGAAGGAAAAAAACAACTATTTACCTATTTCTTGAACCTTGTGGCGGGAGCAGATTATTACGAGAGAACTAAGGAAAGAAAAGCACTTCGTAAAAAAACAAGAGAAAAATGTTTAAACACAAGAGAAGAAAGTTAGTATTTGATAATTCACTAACACCAGGTTAGAAATAACAAAGAACTTAAGAGACGATTAAAGGCAATTGGTGAGTTTCCCTATGAGGATTCACTCTTAAGATTGGTAGTATCTATGTTAATTGACATAAATGAAGTATGGATAACTTCAGGGAGATACTAAACTATGTAATAGAAACAATTTTAGGATTCAGGTAATTTTTACAGCAGGTCCTTGACACAACCATTAGAATTCTAAAAGACGAAATGTCTTTATTCGTACATAGATGTGTTTATGGTTAAAAGAAAATTTATTGATTCGGAAAAACAGAAGTTAATTGAAGAACTTTTGAAAAAAGCTGACCATGAAATTTTAGTGATCTGGGCATGTGAATGTGCTGAACACGTACTCTCTTATTTCGAAGAAAAATATCCAGATGATAAACGACCGAGAAAAGCAGTTGAGGCTGGTCGTTTTTGGATAGGGGGTCAAATTTCTGTGAGCCAGGCTCGAAAAGCAGCATTTAAGCCCATGCAGCAGCAAGAGATGTTGATGAGAATGATCATGGTGCAGTCTTTTCAGCACGTTCAGCAGGTCATGCAGCTGCAACTGTGCATGTTAAAAGTCACGCTATGGTCGCTTCCAATTATGCAGCCAAATCAATGTATTATGCTACTGAAGGTAAAAATCCTGGGAAAAATGTTGTAAAAGAAAGAAGCTGGCAGTATCAAAAATTAATTAATATTTTGAACAAAATCTAAAATATTAATCCTTAAGAATTGTCTTTACTGAGATGATAATCTTACTAGATGCAAAGAAATGAAATTTCAGTGTAAAAACTGGATTTTTTACTCGAAAGACAATAACAGGATATTATTCTAGATTATAATTTGTTCTTTTGTGAAATTAAGAAGACAAAGAACATTCAATGACTTTCCCTTTTTAGTGTAAATTTAAAAGAGTATCTATCCCCTCTGTAGTAGGATCTCACATATTCCAGTGGTCTGTCTTCGATGTCACAGGTCTTAAGGATACGTGAAAGTGTGCAAGCACTGGCTGGTTGCTTTAGCAATTTTGAAATAAATTTTGATGTTCTAACCACATTTACTTCTTCTTGACCATGGTCTGGAATTATTCCTGTATCAGATAATCCATAATAAAGAGAGGTTTTGCCGGAGAAATCAATGGTCAGTAGTTTTTTGAGCCTGGTGTCTATTGAAGAATTTATATATGCCTCTTGGTATGCAACAGGTGTTTGATCCATATATCTCACGCGGGAAAGAAAAAAGACTGGTTGATTTTCAGGTATTTTAAAGAAATCTATTACCGCTCTATCTGGAATAATTAGTTCTTGCTGTAAAACATCACTACTGTAATCATGACCCAGCTCTTCCATCTCTTGAGTAAAGCCTTTTAGAATATTTGCATGGTACACTTTTTTTGGTGGAGAAACAAATGTACCCTTTCCTGGCTTTCTATATATTAAACCTTTTAGAACCAGATTGAGCAGGGCAGTTCTTATGGTTTTTCTGCTTACAGAATAATCTCTGGTTAACTGCTTTTCAGTTGGAAGTCTATCATTTGGTTCCAATTTTTCAATCTTTTTTTCCAGTTCTTTTTCAATCATATAATAAATTGGAAATCTTCTTTTATCTTCCGCATTCATAGAATCAACTCCAAATATAAAGGATATGCAATTGTTTATTATAACACTTTTTAAGCTTTAGTACGATAAACGAACTAAAAATTGAGATTAAGACTTTCCTTCTCATCTCATTTCTTTTTTTAAGGGATAAATTGATTTAGATGTTTATTAGATGCCTACGTAATATTGCTTGCAATGTTTAAGTTTTAACACTGTAATACCTTTTAAAAAACGAAAAAAGAAGCTTTGGTATTAAGAATAACTGTGTATAGATCAAACTAATAAATAGATCTATACACAGGGTAATGATGTTAATTTTTTTACTACTCTTTTAATGTTTTTTTCAAACCAGGAACTTCTTCTTTGCCACTCAGGACCTGAAGGCTTGAGTTATTGAAATCATCCCCTATGGGTTCGTATGAACCACCAAGAAACTTGGACAGAAAAGCTTCTGCTATTGCAAAGAACGAAAGACGATTTTCAGGTCTGGCAAATCCGTGTCCTTCATCGGGGTATAGTACATAGGTAACAGGAATGTTTTTCCTATTCATAACTTCAACTATCTGATCGGATTCAGATTTTTTTACTCTGGGATCGTTTGCTCCCTGTCCTATTAACAGGGGTGCTTTTATGTTTTCTACATAGTTAAGTGGAGAATGTTTTTTGAGCAGCTTTTTCCCTTCTTCAGTTCGTGGATCCCCCACTTTGCTTGCTAACATTTCAAACATTGGCTTCCAGTAATCGGGTATGGAATCAAGGAAGGTTTCAAGATTGGAAGGTCCAACGATGTCAACGCCACATTTATAGAGCTCAGGAAAGAACGTTAATCCAGCCAGTGTCGAATAGCCACCAAAACTTCCTCCCATTATTGCAACTCTTTCAGGGTCAGCTATGCCTTGATCTATTGCCCATTTTACTGTATCTGCCTGGTCCTGTATGATTTTGCCGCCCCATTCACGGTCTCCAGCATTGATAAATGATTTACCGAAACCAGTAGAGGATCTGAAATTGACAAATAACGCAACATAGCCTCTGTTGGCAAGCCATTGATGAAACGGATGGTACCCCCAAAAATCTCTTCCCCAGGGTCCACCATGAGGTATCAATACCGCAGGCAATGGTTTATCAGGAATTCCTTTGCCTTCGCTGTCTGCTGATAATGGTAATGTGTAGTAAATCACAAGATCAAGCCCATCCTGTGCCTTTATCACCTCTGAATACATCTTTGCAAGGGGCTGATTTTTAAGTTTTTCTCTGTTTGTGAATAAGAAATTTGAATTTTTGGATTCACGATCGTAAATATAGAAACTGATAGGACCATCATCTACTTTATCAGAAATCACCCAGTACCTGTTATCCAGCGACTGGCTTTCGATACTAATATCACCTTTCGTAAACTCCTTTATTCTTTCAAAATCTTCCTTGATTTCGTCATCGAGGATTTGCCATTCTTTATGTGCGTAGGTGAATTCAGCAGCTAAAGGATATTTTTCGGTTGGGTGGATAAGTGTATCTCCTAAATCTGCTTTGGAATGTTCTGCGAGTAAAGTTCTGGATTTATCGGAAAGATTCCATTTCACGAGGGCAGAAGTATCACGATCTCTGCTGTCACTTAGATACGCATATTGTCCATCTTTGCTTATTGTTATGCAATTGGTTGTCAGCTGATCTTCAGACTTTATGGTATCCAGGAGCTCCCATTCTCCATCATTTGCGGGTTTCATTATTTTAATTCCTTCGGGAACCATCTGGTATCCAAAAACTGCTTTGTACTCATCATCAAACTCAAAATCTATAAAACCTTCATTTTCGAACATGAGGGTAAGTTTTCCAGTTTCAATATTGAGTTTGTATACATCATGCCATTGAGGATCTCTTCTATTAATCCCCACGATTATACTTTTAGGTATCTTTGGACTGGTCTTGAATATTCTCGCCTGAATGTTTTCAAAGGGAGTCAGGTCATGTGTTTTTCCATTTCGAACGTTAACTGTGAATAAGTGCCAGTTTTCATCTCCATCTTTATCCTGAATGTAGTAAAGATAGTCTTCTGTGCGTGACCATTCGTAAAACCTGATGCCTCTCTTTTTATCATCTGTAACTGGTTTTGCATCATCTGGATTGTTTGTTGGTGCTATCCAAACATTAAGGACGCCGTCCTTCGGTGCTAAAAAAGCAATATAATTACCTTCGGGGCTGATCGATGGAGATTCTTTATCTGGATTTCCAAAAATAACTTTTCGCGGAATTATGGGAATTTCCGGCATTTAACCACTCCTTTCAATTTTTTCGTTAATATTTCATGCAATAATTTACTTCGTTAATCCAATTATATTTGTTTTTGAATAGCTTTTGAAAAACGCTTAGAAAGGATTATCAACAAGTGTATAGAAACTAACAACTGATTCTTTAATTTTCAGACTGTATTATCTTTTAATGGTTAATAATAGAGGTTTTGTATGCATATTGTGATATAAAGTAATTACAGACAGCGTTTTATTAGTTGTTGTAAATAGGTTTCAAAGCCCATAAGGAGAAATAAGATTATGAGATTTCATTATCTGGCGCGCGCATTAATTATTTCTGGAGATTTTGTTCTATTAGCACGAGAAATTGGTGCAGATAACATATTTCTTCCAGGAGGACATATTGAAGCAGGCGAATCTGCTGAGAAGGCACTTATGCGGGAATTAGAAGAAGAAACTGGACACGAAGCTAATATAATCAGATTTCTTGGGGTAGTTGAAGCTCAGTGGTATAAAGCTGAAGAACCTAATAATGAGATAAATCTAATATTCAGCGTAGAATTAACCGGGGTTGATTTTAAAACCGAAATTATTTCAAAAGAAGACCATATTGAATTTCTTTGGGTAAGGCGATCAGAGGTAACATCTTATAACCTGCTTCCAGAAACGATGAATAAACTTGTCGAAATTGACCTTAGCAAGATCAATGCCTTCTGGGGTTCAGGTTGAATAATTGTTAAGAAACTTAAACATCAATAACATGTCAGGATCAGTGACTAAACATCTAAATAACTAATGGAAATTTATGTTGATTCAAAGGATTTTCTGAAATGAAATCCATATATGGATAGTTCAATGGATAGAGGAAAAAGTCGAGGTCGTCTAAAAAGTGTCCAAATAATGAACTTCCAGTAGTCCTTTCTTCCCCCTTTATCTCTTATTCCCAGGATCCACATGGATTTTATCAGAGCAACAAAGTGTTCGAACTTTAGACGTAATCCTTTTGGAACTTTTGGATTGTAATTTTTGAGGAATATTTTGGCTCTTTTGTAGAAGTTTTTTGGTGAATAAATACTATTAACTATCTTTTTATAGCCATTTATCAGAGTATCATAATTCATTTTTGGTATGAAATTTGTGGACATTGTTGTGTTGTTTCCTGAAAATTTAGATAAGAGACGATTTTCTTTTTTGAGACGGTTATAAAGTTTGGTTCCTGGAGGTGCAGTAAGTAATCCAACCATTGCTGTTACAATTCCGCTGTTCTGAATGAAATCAATGAGATTTTCAAATATAGATGGAGGATCGTTATCGAAGCCTACAATGAAACCACCAAATACCTGGAATCCGTAACTTTGAAGTGTTTTCACAGAAGATAATATGTCACGATTTTGATTCTGCATCTTGCCACATTCAATAAGACTTTCTTCGTTTGTAGTTTCGATGCCCACAAACAGCGATGTAAATCCAGCCTGATTCATCTGCTTCATCAATCGCTCGTCATCGGTTAAGTCTATAGAAACTTCAGTGATAAAAGAGAAAGGTTCCTTCCTTTCTTTTACCCATTTAATAACTTTAGGGAGTATATCGTTTTTCAATTTGTGTCTGTTACCTATGAAGTTATCATCCACCAAAAAAACTGAGCCTCGCCATCCTCTTTCATACAGTGCATCTAACTCTGTAAGAACTTGCTTGGAACTTTTAGTTCTTGGAATCCTTCCATTTAGCAGGACTATATCACAGAATTCGCAATCGTAAGGACACCCGCGCGAATATTGAATGCTCATCGTTGAGTAATCTTTCATATTGATAAGCTCCCATGCCGGAACCGGTGTCTCTGTTATATCCGGATATTCATGAGAAGTATAGATGTGTTTGGGATTACCTTCTTTTAGATCATTAAGAAAAGGTTTGAGCGTTGCTTCAGCTTCATTTAATACGAAATAATCAACACCTTCAAATTCTTCATAAGCAGTTGTGAATAATGGTCCACCTGCGACAATTTTTATGTTATTGCTTTTGCATCTTTCAATAACTTCGTTTGCTGAATCACGTTGTACATCCATGGCGCTTAGAAAAACATAATCCGCCCACTGAATATCTTTATTTTTTAAACTTCTTACATTCATATCAATAAGCTTTAGATTCCATTCTTCTGGAAGCATTGATGCAACTGTTAGTAAACCAAGAGGTGGATAAGCAGCTTTTTTGGAGATAAATTTCAAAGCATATTTAAAGCTCCAGAACGTTTCAGGATATTTTGGATAAACAAGAAGAATATTCATTTTTTTCTCACTTCCTTTTCATATTCATTATAATCTACTGAACGGGCATAATACTTTTTATTACTGTGACATATATTTTAGTTCTTTCGTTTTAAAATGGCTTAAAAATCAACGGGCATAGTGAGCCCAATAATCACTTTCCTGTGATAGGGAGTTAATCTAAGTAATAAGAAGTATTTTTATTATGCATTCAATATTATTTTAGCATAAGCAGAGAAGTTGAGAGTTTGGAAGTAAGAGTTGATTTATCTGTTGTGATCACAATTGTAAAAATTATGTTCTAATAAATCAGCCCTATCAAATACAATGGAATAGCCTGTCCATGGCCAGTTTCGATACCGTCTTTTAAAACATAACCATTTTCTTCACTACTTATCTGCTTTGAAGTTTTGTCTTTACCATCTATTTCAAAGACTATGCGTCGTCCATTTTTTCTTATAGCAAAATCTCCTGCATCAGGGGAGGCAATAGTTTGAGGAATTAATTGACTTACGAAAAAGGATTCACGTATAGTTCCAAGATTTGTTTCTAAGCTCCACGCAGGCTTATTTAATGAGTAGTAAATATTGGGATTATTTAAAAACACTTTTGCACCGGTTCTGAGATATTTATGGCCAATCTTTTCTGGGGGAATACGGTTTATGAGAAGTACCTGTTCCATTAAATCAAGATAATTATACAGGGTTGGTTTAGTAATATTTAGTGATTTACATAACTTTTCAGGTGAAATCTTAGGAACTCTGCTGGTCGCAAGAAAAGCAATGAGTCTTTTAATTGTTGAAGCTCCTTCTGATTTAATATTATTAACCCCTAATATGTCATTATAGATAATTTTATCCATCGTATTGAGTAGCTTACTGTGGTAATTTCCTTCAACAAAATATGGGTAAGCGCCTTCTTTGAGATATTCAGAGAATAACTTCAATGGTTCGAATTGAAGCATTGACCTGGCTATCTTTCTGTGATTCTTGAGTAATACATCCAAATCTACCGGATTGATAATCTCTCCGGTTTTAATCTGAATGTATTCTCTAAAAGAAAGGACATTAAGTTTATAAATAAGTGCTCTACGAGAAAGGTCTGCTTTGCCTTTCATTATTTCTATGGAAGAACTTCCGGTGAATATAATTTTTTTGTTTGGGAAAGAATCATAGAGTGCTTTTAACTCTATTGACCAACCAGGAAATCTATGTGCTTCATCAACTACGAGGAGCTTTCCACCATATTTGAAAAATTCATCTCCAATATTATAGATGCCATCATTCAATACAAGAGGATTGTCAGCTGAAATGTATAAAAATTTAAAGTTTGAAGCGGGTAAACTTGCTAATTTTTGTAGAAGCAATGTGGTCTTACCTACACCCCTATAGCCAGTCAAACCTATCATCCTGGCTTCCCAATCAATTTCAGAATAGAGATAACGTCTAAATCTCATGGATACTGATTCAAGTAATCGATCTTGAATTTCAAAATATGAATCTAGTTCTATCATTTTTACTCAACCCCTAAAGTAAAATATACTTTACTAATATTATAATTATAGTATATCATAGTTTATTATTATGATTTCTAAATTAATTTTATTAATACTATTAATAAAACAAAGAGCATTAATTTGAATGTTATTAGTAAATTAAATTATACTATATTATAGAAATAAGCAAAATATAATATACTATATATGTGTAATCCTTTTCTTTTTGGTAGTAATGTATAATTTTTAACATACACTAATCAATCAGGAGGTAGATTATGAGTAATAGAGAGTATCCCAATGAAACATTGAAGCTTCTAAATGAAAGAGCCAGTTTGAGGAGTTTTTCTGAAAAACCTGTGACAGATGAAACACTTAATCATATACTTGAAGTTGGTACGCACGCTGCCAGTGGTGGAAATCTTCAACCGTTTTCCATAATAAAAATCAGAGATAAAAAGAAAATGGAAAAATTGGTGGAACTGGGCAATCAGGCTTTTATAAAAACAGCTCCTGTTAATCTTTTGTTCTGTATTGACTATTATAGGTTAAGAAGAATTGCAGAAATTGAAAAAGCCCCCTTTACTGCAACAAGTTCTTTTGCTCATTTTTGGATAGCACTTGAAGATACGGTTATCACTGCTCAAACTGTCTGTACAGCAGCTGACTCACTTGGACTGGGTTCGGTATATATTGGAACGATATTTACAGAACCGGAAACATTAAAAAGATGCAGAAACTTATTTGAGTTACCTGAAGGCGTGTTACCTGTCGTACTGGTTTCAATGGGTTATCCAAAGGTTAAACCATCGATCAGTAAGAAATTTGATGTAGACACACTGGTACATAATGAAAAATATCACATACCAACGGATCAAGAATTAAAAAAAGCAGTTGAAGATAAGTATGACAATCAAAAGTTCCAGGTTTCAGAAGATGACGAAAGGATAGATAGAATAAAAGAAGTATGTGAAAAAGCACATGGAAAAGAATTTGCAAATGAAGTCGTTGAAGAAATTAAAGATAAGGGTTACATATCAACATTTCAATATAGATTCGGCCTCCATTACAGAGCAGATCAAATGCCTGAAGTGAATGAAGATCTAATTAAACTGATAAAAGAATACGGATTTGATGTGTTCTCTTGAGTTTGACAGTTGATTTTCTGAAACATGCATAAAAAGCCAATCTAAATTTTTA
>CAYTVB010000034.1:0-20849 GCA_964441735.1 uncultured Thermotogaceae bacterium | reverse complement strand
TTATTGTATCTTAATGATTCTATGTTTTTTATTACAAGCTTATCTGAATTTATCAAATTACTAACAGGAATATTCATACTATCTCCTCTATGTTTTATCTGAGATACGCTTTCTTCGAATGTATAAATTAATGATTTTTCTCCTTTTGATGCTGCTTCACAAGTGAATTTTGTGCCAAGGGTTGTTTTTCCACAGCCACTGGCTCCTGATATTAAAGTAACCGTACCTCTTTCGATACCTCCATAGCTTAATTGATCAAGTTCTGGAATTCCAAATGAAAACAATTCTTTTGACACATCTCTTTTAAAAGTTCTATCTGGAATTAATCTGGGATATACTTGTAAACCTTTTGATGTTATTACACAGGTGTGTTTACCCTTTCTAAAATTTGATCCTCTATACTTTTCTATATTTACATAAGCTCTGTCCTGAACTTTACTGAGCTCTATTACGCCATCAACCATATATTGCAAATCAGAATCATTACTCACATCAATTACTTCTGAAGTGCACACTAGGGTTATATTATTATCAAAAATATAGTTTATAAAAGATAGAACTTCCTTTCTAAATTGAAATCTATCCTGCGTTATTAAACCAAAAGAGGTGAGGGAATCAACAAAAACCCTTTTTGGCTTTTTTTCTTCAATAAAGTTTACGATTTTCTCTGTTAGTGGGTTTTTCTCAACCTCAGAACTAAAAAATACATCATATGATTCGGATTCGGAAAACTCTGATGTAGCAGGTGTTAAATCCAGAATATCCACATTATCAAGGTTAAATCCAAGAGCTCTGGCATGTCTATTAAGTGATTCTTCTTTTTCTTCAAATGTTATAAAAACACTTTTCTCATCTGTATTAGTCAAGTAATGAAAACCGAAAATTGTTTTTCCAGAACCGGGACCACCTCGAACGAGATAAGCCTGGTTCTTTATCAATCCACCATTGAGTATTTCATCCATTCCGCTTATCCCTGTTGAGATTTTCTCTTCTATCATAATATAACCTCCCATTTTTGAGAGTTTCTCTATATTATAGCATTGTGAAAACAACTTATAAAAATGATTATACTTGTAATTTAAATTTAAGTTTCTTTGTATAATGAATAAAAATAAAATTATTATAAATTAAATGAAATTATGTTTTAATTATTTATGAAGCATTCATGTCTTTTGTATAATCTGGATTTAATTATTTTTCAGTTTATGATTGTCATTCACAACTGTGTACGCAAATTTTCTTGTCACTTTTATTTTTTATGAGGTGATTCATGATGAAAAGGTGGGTATTTTTATGGATTATAGCTGCCATAATCTCAGTATTCCTTGCTCAAAATAACTATTTATTGTTTCATTCAATAATTGAAATATCTGCTATTGTCGTTGCTTCGATGGTTGTTTTGATTGCCTTCATAAGTTATAAAAAGAACAATTTCCTTATAAGAATCGGATTTTTGTATTCAGTCATTTTAGTCATCGATTTCCTTCATACCATGGCATATAAAGGAATGGGAGTTTTCCCTGGCTGGACTTCCAATCAGCCAACGCAGTTGTGGATATTTGGGAGGGGAATTGAAGTTTTTGGAATGGCTTTGGCTTTAATATATCTCAACAAAAAATCTTTCAGCTCGATATATTTTGGAATTTTTTCTCTTGCAAGTATTTTAGGTATTGTTTCAATTTTTACAGGTATATTTCCTGACTGTTTTATTGAAGGACAGGGGTTAACCTCATTTAAAGTTGGAATGGAATATATTTTTATTGGTGTAATTACGTTTGTGCTTTTTGTAATTAATAGAATTGATTCCAAAGATTTTTTGCCTTACAAAAAGTATTATTTTCTTGCCCTAACCCTGACAGCATTTTCTGAGCTTTCATTCACACTTTATAGCGACGTATATGGCATTAGTAACATGCTGGGACATGTGCTAAGATTGGCATCCTATTCAGTTATATTGCAGGGCTTTGTTATAAGATCATTGGTAAAGCCTATGAATACAATGTACAACAATCTAAATAAAACCCTTCACGAAATGGAAAATATCTTAATCAAAACCACTGATATTAAAGACCCTTTCACAGCCGGACATGAGAAAAGAGTTGCAGTTTTAGCTGAAAAAATAGCAGAAGAGATGGATTTGTCTGCTTCCAGAAAAAAGTATATTAAACATGCAAGTAGTCTTCATGCAATAGGAAAAATATTTATTCCATCAGATATACTTCTAAAACCCAAAAAACTAACTGATGAAGAATATAACCTGGTTAAAGAACACGTAATGCATTCTTATGAGCTATTAAAAGATATACCTTTTGATGGACCTGTACAAAGAATAATTCTTCAACAACATGAAAGACTGGACGGTTCAGGCTATCCGGAAGGTTTAAAGGGTGATAAGATTATGCTGGAAGCCAGGATACTTGGTGTGGCATGCGTTGTTGAAGCTATGATGTTTGACAGACCTCATAGAAGGGCTTTTAAAAAAGAAGATGTGCTTAAAGAAATCAAAGAAAAATCTGGAGTTTTGTATGATAAAAAGGTTGTCCAGGCCTGCATACAAGTATTTGAAAAAGGGTTTAGTTTTAAGAAAAATTAATTATTAATGACGTGTGTATTTTCATCTGGTTATATTCTGTTTTAATTGATATTTACTTCCCTGAAAATTTCCAGCATATTCACTTCTAATATAAGAAAGACACTCTCTTTTGTGACTTTTTAGTTTTTTTAGAGAATATACTCAATACGTAAAAGTAAAAAAATGTCTTCACGACATTGGAGGTGAGTACTGTGAAAAAGATAAAGATTCTTTCTTTTTCGCTAATTACAACGCTTTTACTACTAATGATAGTAGCATGTCCATTTACGCCAAAAATGTATGAACTAACTATAGAAACTGCAAAGGGTAGTGGCACTACTACGCCAGTTGAAGGTACTCATAAATTTGAAGCTGGTACAGAGCAGACAATTTCAGCTCATCCAGATACCGGGTGGGAATTTGATTACTGGCTTGGGGACGTTACTAATCAAGATGTTGCAACAACTACGGTTGTCATGGATGAGGATAAAACAGTAAAGGTTTTCTTTAAAGAAGCAAGAGACGAAATAGATGATATTTTAGATAAGGTAGATTTAAACACACCCATGACACTAAAACATGTAGATGAGATTATTCCGTTAGTAGATGAAAAAACAGACAAACTGCTGGACATGCTTGAAAATGGAACTGCACTTGAGAGATGGGCAGCAGCGTATTCTTTTCAGAGAGTTACTTTATCTGCAACCGTACTAAACGAACTAGAAGACTATCTCACTGATTCAAACAATACAATAAAAGCTTTAATTGCCACTGCATTTTTGAAAAATGGAGATGACAAGGGTAAAGCTCCGCTTGTTGGGTTGCTTGGTTCTAATGAAATAATGATGTTCAGTGTTCCACCAGAAGAATTAGGAGAATTTGCCCTTCAGATTTTGCATACGTATTTTCCCGTAGAATATACAATAGATAAATATGAGCCTTTAACTACATCGGTTACAGGCGGTCCCTGTGAGTACAAGGTAACTGTCAAGATAGCTTTTCATGGTGATGGAGCATCACAAACACAAATTGATTCATGGGAAACCGAGGCAGAGGAAATATGGAATGGAAGTGAAGGTTCTCGAGAATGGGGTGGAGAAGGTGACGAAGAAGATTGTTGCACAGTTGAATTTGATTTTGTTTTTGAGATAGTTACCGATGGTAATTTTCCCGAAGATGCACATGTAGTTGAAATAAAAAAGGTTGATGCAGCACATACTTCTTTTGTAAATATGCCATTACCAACGCCTGGATCTACAGAGACAACCACAGGAGAATTTGACAGTTTGGATAACGGGGCTGTGGTAGCTCATGAGCTCGGTCACTTCATGGGTCTTGATGATGAATATCATTATGATGATGATGGTAACTATGTAAATGATAACGAACAGGATGAAGATCCTCAGAGTATTATGGCGCAAACCTGGGGCAATGTCTCAGCACTACCAGAACATGTTGATAAAATAATGTCCGATGCAGAAATTGAATGCGATTGTGATTATAGTATAACCATTACACCTTTTTATGATATTAATATCTCTCCGGGTGAGCATACTGTAAAAGGTGTCGTAACCAAAGCAGATGGAAAACCCGCTGAAGGCAAATCAATTGAAGTAACAGTTACAGGATTGCATACCAGAGGGCCAGATGAATTAACAACAGATCAGAATGGAGAAGTAACATATTCCTATAAATGCACAACAATATGTCATACAGGATTAGATGTTATTGCAATGATTGGAGAATGTAATGCCAGCGATATAGTTTTTAAAGAATGGATCTGTATTGAAAAACTTATTCCCATTCCAGAATGGCCTTATGATTGGCAGGAAGATTTTCCATATGAAACTCCTACTGTGACAGTTGATGTTTCACCAACAACAGCGTGGATGGCAGATAATTTCGCCATGGAACTGGCTATTACAAAAGATTCAGAGATATTTTTTGAAACAATTACGGGGACATCAACTTTAGAAATCCCTGATCTTGAACCAGGTTCTGAATATTTAATGACTCTAACACCATTAAACACTGACTCAGATGGTGAAGGAACAATTATGGAAGGTATATCCACTAAGATAACATTTGAAACAGCAGTGCCTACACCCGAGTACATTGAACCACCTGAAGATATGAAAGCTGATCTCTCTGCGTCGGATACATCAATCAGATCACATGAATTTGCAAAACTAATTAAAGACAACATTGTTGATAAAGGCTACAAACAAATGATATTTGCATTCGGACAGTGTTTTGGTGGAGGTATGTTTGATAGTTTAAAGGATTTCGATAATACACTGTTAAAATCTGCAGCACGATGGAACGAAACAAGCTGGGGCAATGATTATCTTGGCTATGATTACTGGCTGGAGGAACTGAGGAAGGAATTTGAATCCGGTGATACAGTGGCCAAAGCTGATTATGATGCCTACATGAACGATCCAAGGGGACCTCATGGAGACAGAGATAATCCTCCCGGAACCGAGCATCCTCAGGGATTCTATAATGGTGATCAAAATATGCGATTAACAGATGATGCCAGTTCAAAACATGCTATACTTTTTTCTGGTTCTGACGAACCACGTCATCAAGGAGATATTGACAAATGGGAAACCACACTCACATCTACTCCTCTTGGATTTGACGTGATTTCAATTGTTGGCGGGACTAAGGAGGACTTAGAAAAAGCTCTTGCATCAATAAGTGCTCAAATGAACAGTAATGAGGTTTTTCTATTTATGTCTTCAGGTCATGGCAGTGAAGCAACGAAAGTAACTGAACAGGTTGATGTTTGTCCGGCAGAAGGTGGAGGAATAGAATTCACAGCAACGAGAGAAATCTTTGATATCGCCGAGGATGCCGGACTGGAAAACCTATACATTGAATTTGACGTGCTGGATGATTGGGGAATACCATATGAGGTTTATCTTAATGATTTTCCTCTTGGAGTAAGTAATCCTGAAGTCGTTAGAAATTCCTTGCCAGTAGGTTTTGAGATGTTTAACTGGGAAGATTTTAATTATCTTTACTTTGACCCACTTGAACCCTGCACTGATAACCGGATGATTCATGATGTTTATCTGGGTACCGGTGGAGTACCAACAGTTAATGATGAATGAATTATAGTCAATAGCGAAATCGGTATTTTATTATCTATTTATCTTATGAATCAAGACTCTTTATTTAAGGTAATTTCCTAAAAAAGCTGAGAACTTGACAAAGCTAACTATTTTCTGGTAATATTAAGAAAATCAATTTTTGGAGATGCTGAAAATGAATATTGGCAGTACTATAAAAAATTTAATATCTAAGAAGCATGTTAAATGGTGGTGCTCGGTCCTTTTAGGCAGCACAGATTAGACATGCTGTAAGATAAAAGGAAAAGCCGGGCGATTATTAGATCGCCCGGCTTTTTTTTATATCAAAAAACTTTGGAGGTGTTTCTTGTGAGGAAAATGTTGGTATTTGCAGTAGTTGTTTTATTGATTGCAGGAGTAACTTTTGGGAGTTTGCTTGACGACATTAGAAAAAGAGGTGTTTTGAGAGTTGGACAGGATTCAGGTTATATGCCCCTTTATGGAACAGATATGGAAGGAAATCGTATTGGTCTTGAAGTAGAAATACTTCAACGCATGTCAGATATTCTGAACGTTCGTCTTGAATTTGTAATCGTTAACTGGGATGGAATAATTCCGGCCCTGATGTCCGATAAGTTCGATATTATCTGGTCAGGCATGACAATAACACCTGAAAGAGCATTGAGAGTTAATTTTAGTAATGCATATCTAACTGTTGGACAGGTTATGGTTTATAGTACCAGAAATTTCGAAGAACTACCTGCTTATGAAGAACTCAGAAATAGTGATATTACTATTGCTGTTCAATTGGGAACCACTGGCGACGAAGCTGCACGACGTCTGTTTGAAAGCGCAGAAATTCTTACATTTGATTCAATGGACGAAGCTGCATTCCAGGTTGCTTCTAATAGAGCAGATCTTCTTGTTGTAGATTCTCTTTACGCGCGATATGTTGCGAAAAAATATGAAGTGCTTGATGTAAGTGATGAATTTCTTACTGAAGAAGACCTTGGGGTAGCAGTCAGAAAGGGAGATTTTGAATCACTTTGGTGGATTAATACATTCATCAACTGGATGGACACTTCCGGGATAATCGATGAACTTGAGTATGAATGGTTTGTTGAATACGAACCTCAGATGTAATTAGAAAAGCCTGGTGAAATTATGAAAAATTTGGTTTCGAGATCTTTAATTATTATTATCCTTGCTGGATGTGTAGCCATTGTTTATTTCTCTATGTCTCAGGTGTATCCCTTTAACTGGGATGTAGCCATTAAATACTACAGACTTTTTCTTATGGGTCTTGAAATGACAGGCAAACTTACAGCAGTTTCTCTTGGTTTTGCACTTATTGTAGGCGTACTCATTGCTTTATTCAGAACTTCCAGATTTCAGGTTCTTAAGGATCTCGGAACTATTTATGTGTGGTTTTTCAGAAACATGCCTCTTCTTGTAATCATTTTACTTGTTTACTATGGCCTGGGATCTGTAATATCTATTGATAGATTTTGGGCCGGCGTTTTTTCACTCGCGTTCTTTGAAGGAGCTTACATAGGTGAAATATTCAGAGCAGGAATTGAGGCGGTTCCAAAAGGTGAAATAGAAGCTGGAGAAGCAATGGGGCTGTATTCCTATCAGGTAACCTGGTCTATAGTATTCCCTCAGGCATTCAGAATTTCTATCCCGCCTTTGGTTGGACAGATGGTTTCTTTAATTAAGGACAGTTCTCTCGTTTCAGTTATCGCACTGGGAGATTTAACAATGAGAGCAAGACAGGTAGGAACACAGACCCTTGCCAGTCTTGAGGCTTATTTAATACTTGCTGGTATATATCTTGCAATGACATCAATTCTCTCGTTTGTTGGCAGAAAATTAGAAAGGAGGCTTGCAATCCCATGAGTGATGACGTTCTCATAATGAAAGACATCTGCAAATCTTTTGGAGATGTGGAAGTGCTTAAGAATATTAATTTCGAGGTTAGAAAAGGCGATGTACTTGCGGTACTGGGTAGATCCGGAGCGGGTAAGACAACTCTTTTAAGAATTGTTAACTACCTTATCGAACCCGATTATGGAGAAATCAACTTTAATGGAGTAAATGTAAACAGTCAAAGGAATATAATTCGAAAGGTAAGATCGAGAATTGGTTTTGTTTTTCAAAATTTTAACCTCATAAGACATCTAAATGCCGTTGATAACGTAGCTTTGCCTCTTGTGAAAGTCAAAAAAATGAAATGGAAACATGCAAGAAAATATGCTGAAAAAACATTAACTGATGTTGATCTTGGAGACAAATTTCTTAGCTATCCTTCGCAGCTTTCCGGCGGACAGCAGCAACGGGTCGGTATTGCAAGAGCTCTGGTAATGGAACCTGATTTACTGCTTTTTGATGAACCGACATCAGCACTTGACCCATCACTGGTAGGAGAAGTAATGAATGTTATGAAAAAACTTTCTCTTATGGGTAAAACCATGATAGTCGTTACACACGAAATGCGATTTGCTGAAAATGCTGCAAACAGAATAATTTTTATGGAAGATGGACAATTGATAAAAGATACTGCACCACTTTCATTTTTTAATTCAGATTCTATAGAGGTCAGGGGGTTTTTGAACTCAATAAGTGAAGCTGTTTAATTTTCGTTTTTTTCAATTTGTTCGAAGTTTTCATTAAAAAAATCATTTGAAAAATTAAATTCATTTTCTTTAGAAATACGTTCTTTTTCTTGAGTGGTTTCTTCCTTCTCTTCTGCAGGTTTTTCTTTTTTTCTGGCAGTAAGAACGGGGGTACCGGTTAATGTAATAATTAAACCAAATTCCTCGCCAATTGTACTGAACGAAGTTGTGCTAACTTTGACCCCAAGGATAGTATTTGCACCCAGCTGGTATGCCTTTTCTTCAAGATTTACAAGTAATTTATAATAGACACCTTCCATTACTGTGGTAACGATGTCTTTAGTATCCTCATCAGGTTCATTTTTATAATTATCACAGGCCCCCAGATGAATTATTCCAGTGGTAGTTATCATTTGAAAATATCTTACAATTGGCAACCCCGGGTTTTCTATACTTAAGGCCAGCACCTCGGGAGTTTTCCCATAGCTTTTAAGTTTTTTTGATTTTTCTTCAAGTTCCTTTAGTTCTGCTGCACATTGAAGACAATACCATTCACCTTTTATTTTTACTGAATTCTTCCTGTCTATATCCTTACCACAGATGGAGCACTTTTTAGCCATAAAGACACCTCATTTATTAGCCAGTTTCACCGTAACTTATACAACCAAAGACATCCAGTCCGGTGTGGCACAAAAGCACCGATGGTAATCCTATTGTTATAAACTCAGGGTTCAGGCCAGATATTTTACCTGATTCCTTCTGAAGTCTATCTTTAAGCTCAAAGGCATAATCTTTCATACTTTCATATCCCCAGCCAACAGCGATTTTTGAGTTAATTTTTCTATTTTCAAGATGTTTTAATAAAATATCTACCATTTTACCTATTAGTTTACCTGAGGTTCTTGTCTTTTGAAGCAGTTGAAGTTGTCCTTCATTGTTAATATGCAGTAATGGTTTTATGCGCAGAAGGTTGGCCACTATTCCTTTGTATCTTGGCAATCTGCCTCCGTTAATAAGCCTTGTAAGATCCATAACGCTAACAAGGAGCCTTGAGTTTTTGTGGTTACTTGAAGAAATTTCAATAATATCATCTATGCTAAGAGAATCTTTGAAAAGTTCCAGTGCTTTTAAAACTAAAAAACCAGCTCCTATTGAAACGTTTTTTGTATTGATAACATGAATTTTCATATCTTCAAAACTTCTTGAAACCATATTTACAGAACTGGTTAATCCCGATAGTTCAGTTGAGATTCCAAAATAAATAACCTCATCATAACCCTCACTGTGTATGTTTTTAAAAAAATCCTCAATAAATCCAGGCGATGGAACAGCTGTTTTTAGATCAGATTTTGGGTTGTACATCTTCATAAATTCTTCAGCTGTTATGTTTTGACCTTCAATATATTCCTTGCCATCAATGTATAAGGGTATTCCCAACCTGAATATTTTAACTCCAAACTTTTCCTCTGTTCCTTCTGGGAGAGTAATTGCAGTATCTACTGCAAAAGCAATCATATTTCCACCTCTTTATTCGTTATAATAATATTTTACCAAAAAGATACACCGATTCATTTATAGATTTTTAGTTACAAATTTTGTCTTTGTCGATACATTATGATATAAAATTTTAATATGCTTTATGAAACGGTATGTCGTAATGCCTTAACTAAAACAGGAATACCGGTTGCTGATTTTGCGATAAATCCATATATTGGATGTGGCTTTGGTTGCAAATATTGTTTCGCCCAGTTTATAGGAGCCTTTAAATATAAGAGAGGAATCTGGGGGAGGGATGTTTGGATACGTAAGAATATACCCCAACAACTAAACAGAGAGCTTTCAAAAATCTCTCATTACACGGTATTTTTATCTTCATCATGTGATCCCTATCAGCCTGCTGAAAAAATATATGGCCTTACCAGGAAAATATTAAGTACACTCATAACTCACAGAATAAAGACATTTATAATGACAAAATCCACACTAATAAAAAGAGACATCGATCTGCTAAAGTTGTCAAAAGAATTAACGTTGAATATTACCGTCACAACGGACAGAGAGGATGTGCGAAAGGTTTTTGAACCTTATACACCATCAATCAAAGATCGATTAGGTCTTTTAAAATTATTAAGGAATGCTGGAATAGACGCCAATATTTTCGTGGGACCTGTTCTACCGATGAATCCTGAAAAACTGGCTTTAATGATAAAAGAAACGGGAAGTAAGGTTTACCTTGACTCACTGAACTACCCAAATCTTACGAAAAGATTATTTCATGAAAACAGGTGGACAAAGTATTTAGAAAAATCGTATTTTGAACAGGTAAAAGAGATATTTATTGATATACTAGGTTATGAAAGGGTACAATACTGAATTTTTATGAGGCGATAGTATGAAGCGACTCAGTAGAAGTGTTTCTATAAAATTCTTTATTTTTATATTTAGTACTATAACAATATTATTAATCGTTCTTTCCATCTATTTCGTTACCAGCGCCAAGAATGAATATTCGACTTATTTAAAAGACAAAAAACAGATTGTAATGAACTGGTTCGTGAATTTCAAAAAGGAACTACGCTATTCCGCGCTATCACTGGTAGAAAAGGGAGAAGTACCTTCCGGGTTTGATATAGTCTCTATAAAAGATGCTGATAACAATGTACAGATATTAACCAACGAGATTGATTTATCGTCAGAGGATATGAGTTATTATTTCAATCAATCCGACAGTTTTTTCAACTTAAGTGGTACCGTTGAGTATTTTTCGACGTTTAGTTTTGACGAAACCAGAATACTTTTTGGAGTTTCATTTGAAAAAGAAAGGATAACTGAATTAACCAACTATGTAGGCCAGGATGCAATACTGTTTCTCCAAACAGAAGATAAACTGATTATCCCTGATGAATTTCTTGAATCAGGGATATATGTCAGAGATATTCTTGAAGGAGCAGCTAATGTAGAACAGTTACCCTTTACGATAAGCCAAAATACTCCATTCTTTGGCTTTTTTGAACCAGAGGATGTTTATCTGGTTGACAAGTTAACAATTGGAAATGTTGATTTTTTCATTTTGCAGTCTCAGGGACTGCTTGCGATTTTAAAAACTAAACTGTTTCCAATTATTCTGATACTTATTGCCTCTGTTATCACCTTTTCTTTAATATTTGCAAGGTCTTTAAATTCCTATCTATCAATGGCACTCAATACCATTCTCAAAGGATTTTCTTCTATGCGTAAAGGTGAATACAAACGTGTAAAACTCGATTCTGATGATGAACTGGGACAAATCGCAAAAGACCTTAACAATACCATGGGTTTTATCGAAAAAACTCAGGATAGACTTAAGAAGACAAATGAACTATTGCGCAAAGCAACTATCGAAGCTCAACAAGCCAACAAAATGAAATCAGAATTCCTGGCGAATATGTCTCATGAAATGAGAACACCAATGAATGCAGTATTGGGCTTTACAGAACTCCTGCTTAGCGAAGAAACAGATGAAGAAAGAAAAAAATATCTGGATACAATTTATAAAAGTGGTGAACACCTGCTGGATTTAATAAACGATGTACTTGATTTATCAAAAATTGAATCGGGTCATATCGAGGTTTATGAAAATATTTTCAACCCAAAGATGTTAGTCAACCAATTGATTGAGATGTATTATCCCATGGCAAGGTCAAAGAAACTACATCTTGCAAGCAATGTTGATGAAAACGTTCCAGAGTATATTTTGGGTGACGAATTTAAAACCAGACAAATTTTAACGAATTTAATTTCCAATGCTATAAAATTCACGGATTCTGGCACAATTACAATAATGGGAAGTTATAGAGAAGGCCATATGATTTATGAAGTACACGATACCGGAATTGGAATATCCAGAAAGAGGCTTAAAAACGTTTTTGATCCCTTTGTTCAAATAGAGAGCGATATGTCCAGACGTTATGGTGGATCAGGTCTCGGACTTGCAATAACAAATCGTTTGGTAAATCTCCAAAATGGAACAATTAATCTTAACAGTGAACCCGGTAAAGGAACAACAGCGATAGTAAGAATCCCTTCAAAGATACCATCAGAGAAGGAGTTGACCAGTACAACTAGAGATTCTAAAGAAAAAGAAGATATTGCTATAATGATCGTTGGCAAGAATGAGAACAACTTTGACTCATTGACCAATATATTCAACAAACTCGGATTGAAGTACAAACTGATTAGAGATATACCATTAATAACTCATTATTTAAAACAGGACGATTACAAACTGGTTATTGTAAATCTAACTGATTTTGACGAAACTCAGAAAAGCAATTTACTGAGTGAGAAGTTTTCTTCTCTGAGGATCCCTGTAATATTTATTGGTGATCTTTCTTTGAAGGAATCATTCTTACCTAAAAGTAGTTTTAAAGTTATCAGTGATATTTCTAATGAACGAGAGTTGATGGAAGCTGTTTCAGAATTTATTCCTAACTTAAAACCTTTTCTTAGCAGGAAAGCTATTAGGGTTCTTGTTGTCGAAGATAATGAACCAAATCAATTGCTTATCAAAAAGATACTTGAGCGCGCTGGTTTGCATGTCGATGTGTCATTCAACGGGAAAGAAGCTGTACAGATGATTCTTGATAACGAATATGATCTTGTCATTATGGATATGCAGATGCCAGTTGTTGATGGCTATGAAGCAACCCGAAAGATAAGAAAAATGGGAAATGATATACCAGTAATCGCACTTACAGCTCATACCATGCAGGGAGACGAGAAAAAAAGTCTTGAAGCAGGTTGCAATGCATATCTTGGCAAACCCATTAAACAAAAGGAACTCCTTGATATTGTTCGATCTTATATCGGTTCGACTGAACGTATAATTAAATCCGAAGAACCGGCCCCTTACACAGAAAAAAAGACTAAAACTAACCTTGCAGATGATAGAGAAACAAGGATAAAATCATTTGCTGAAAATATGGGCATATCCATTAACGAAGCAAAAACAATGTTTGAAGAATATGGTAATTTCCTTGAAGAGAGAATAAATATACTTAATAAATTGCTTGAAAATGAAGATCTGGAAACTATAGCAAAAGAAGGACATAGTATAAAGGGATCGGGAGCAATGTACAGTGTTGAAGAAATTGCTAAAGCTGGAAAGAATCTTGAATCCTATGCTAAAAATGGAAACCTGGACAAAGTGTCAAATACAATAAAGCAGATTGAGGAAATACACAAGAAAATCTGGTCAGCCTAGATAGTTATGGTAAGTCTGTTTCTCCCTTCTTTGTAATTGTAGTTTCTCTCTTTGGACAGGGATTTTATCAGCAAAATTCCCATTCCACCGTGTTCGTAGTTCTCTTTTTTATCAAAATCTATATTGTTATATTTTAGTGGATTGAATGGGCCGGCTTCATCTTCTATCGAAAGTGAGTAGTTACCATTTATTTTGTCAACTTTAATCCATATCTTGCCTTCGGGAGAGTTATTATATCCATACTTGACAATATTTGTACAGACCTCAATAACGATTAATCCTGCCTTAAAGGCACGTTCATTCCCACTACGTTTTGCCACAAATGAATAAACCTCAGCAGAAGCGTTATCAACTGCATCCAGTGTTGATGGTACCGTTGTGTGATATGAATTTTTCTCTGATTTATGTTCCATGTCACATTTCCTCTACTATTTCCTCTGGTGTTCTGTCATCAATCGAAAATAGTTTATCTAGCTTCAATAGAGTGAGAATCTCCTTTACTTCCTTTCGTAATCCAGAAAGAATCATTCTTTTTCCAGAGGATAAAATATTTTTGTACATACTAATAATAGAAGCAATACCCATACTGTCAATAAATATAATTTTTTGACAATCTACTATGATTGTTTCAAAGTTATCTACATTCTTCTTTTTAAACCATTCTTTAAGTTCAACCGATTTTTTACCTGTTAACCGAATTTCTCTGTCAAAAGAAATTATTGCAACGCATTCATTTACTTTATTTAAATCAAACATACTTTCACTCCTATGGTTAAAATTTAATGGCTATGAATGTAACATCATCTTCGTAATAGTTGTGTTTTCGATAATTTTCAAGATGATCTTCTAATCTATTTACTATAGATTCAGTACTGGCTGACGAATACGTTTCCAGAAAGTCTTTTAATCGCTCATAACCAAAGTTACTGTTGTCCTGACCTCTTAACTCGGTTAATCCATCTGTGTATAGGAAAATCCTATCACCTGCATCAAATTCAAATGAATTAACTTCTCCTTTGATTAAATCTATTCCTATAAGACTTTCCTGAGGATAGTTAATAAATTCTGCACGATTATTTTTAAGTAAAATAGGTAATGGCATTCCTGCATTTGCCAGATGCAATTGGTTTTTCTCATAATCTATAAGTAAAGCTATGATCGTTATAAATAATTCAAAACGTTCAAATTTAAAATTTGCCTCAAGTTCCTTTAAGAAATTCGATAAATTGAAGTTCTTATTAGAATTTATGTGATCTTCAATAAACCTGTGAACCATTACTGAAATCATTGAAGCATTTACACCATGTCCTGCCACGTCTACAATATATACAAACTTTTTTTTATTTCCCAGTTCAACAAAATCGAAAATGTCTCCGCCAACCTTATAGGAAGGTTTATATAACCATGATACTTCAGGTCTGGTATTTTTTGGGACTTCAGAAGGAACAAGCGCTTTCTGTATTCCAGAAGCAGCTTCAATATCCATCTTTAGATTTGAAACAGCTTCCTGAAGTGAATTAATAAGGTTATGCATTTTTAGCTGAGTGTTTACCCTTAGAAGTACTTCTTCAGGCAAGAAAGGCTTGGTTATATAATCAACAGCGCCATATTGAAGAGCCTTAATGCGGTTTTTGTTGTCTGATGATCCGGTTAACACAATAACAGGTAAATTTTTAGTATCCGGGCTTTTTTTCAATTTATTTAATACCTGCAAACCGTTTATGTCGGGTAAAATAAGATCCAGTAGTACAAGATCCGGATTTTCTCTATCGATTATTTTATTAACACCTGAACCATTGTCATGTTCTAAAACCTCAAAAGATGATCGCTGTAAAATCTTCCTCAATAAAATCCTTACAGATGGATCATCATCGATTATAAGAATTTTATTCATCTAGTTAACCCCCTTGAGGTCATTCAAAATACCTTAGAGCTCTGGCTGGAGACATTTTAGATGCAATATAGCTCGGGACAAACGTTGCCATTAATGATATCAAATAAAATATTACACCCATTCCAAGTAACTGATCCCAGGGAATTGCCATGCTTACCCCATTGAATGATGCTGAGTTAAACAACTCCTGACTGGTCAAAGCACCTGTTATCATCCCAAGAACTATTCCGATTAATACTGTAAAACTTGTTTCTATCCAGAAGGAACCGAATACCATCTTTTTTGTAAAACCAATTGCTTTTAACATCCCCACCAATCTTCTGCGTTCATATAGTGCCTTTACCATAATAATTGCTATTCCAACTATACCAACAATCATACCGAAGTACAGGAATGAACGCAAAATATCTATCATACCGCTTATTGTTTGGGTCATTAGTTTAATAAGATCATCAACAAATAAAGGTATTTGTGCATTAGAATTGGTAACGGTTCTTAGTTCCTTCAAATACTCTTGTTTTTCTTCTGTACTATCACCCTTCAAATTCACCAGCATAAATGTTGTAGCATTATTAAATGCTTCTTCCGGTAATGCATTCTCACTAATCATGAAACCGGATAAGAAGGTTAGGCTTGAATTTTTCACCTTCCCAATTATTGTAAATTCTCCCAATTCTTCTCCAGCTTCAACGGAATCTCTTAACGAATGTTGTTCCATCGGTGTATTACGCCCGTCAATTATCGTCAACAGATTGACCCTATCTCCAGTTTCCAGTGAAGCTATCGAAGATAACGCTCCATTTAATAAAACAGTTTTTGGGTTATCCCTCATATAATTCCATAGTTCCTCAACGCTATTAACTTCTCTACGCACCTCACTGATTAACTCAAAGTTTGACAGTTCAGGAATTCCAGTAGTACCAAAACTATCACCAAAAACATATGCTGGAAAACTGGAGACCCTTCCTGTATTTCTTTTTATTCCAATGCTAAGACTTTTCACGTTGGCTGCAGATGTAATATATTCAAATTCATTATATTCTTCAATATCTGCTGCATTACTTCTCATGGAAACTATCCCTACATCATATCCCATAAAGAACAGGTTTCTGCTCTCACGCAAATTCTTTTCTTGAGAGTAAGGGATTATAGAGATCAATGTAATAATATATATCACAAGGGCATACATTGCTATGGTCAAACCTGTACGTCTTCGATTTCTTGCAGCAAAAGCCAGCGCTACCTTAAAAACTCCCGAGCTTTCTCTGAATTTTTTGAATACTGCAGTCAGTAACATTTCGAAAATTCTCAGGTTATAGACAACCAGTAGCAACCCGGCAAACAATATAGTAAAGCCTTTTGCAATCATCAATACTAAAGAATCTCCACTTTGAGAAGAAATAAGCTCAAAGCTGTTGCTAAACATAGTGAAGATAACTACTGCGACTCCTGAAAATGTAACAAGAATTCTCCTAACAGATTCAGGAAGCAAAAATGGAAAAAGCAGCACCGAAACTACCAATCCTATAAAAAAGCCTATGGCATTTAAAGAGCTATAAGAAGCCACCACGACAAGCAAACCTATAATGAATCCCGCTATTGCCACATATTTCATTATTTGTTTTGAACGTTCGGTGAAATATTCAGGTATTCCTCTGACCGCCTTCACAATATTCATCTTTGAGATTTTTCTGCTCGAATAAATAACAACCGCCATTGGCACAATTAATCCAAGGAAAAACCCATAAAATATCGATTGGGGTTTAATATAAAAAGAAAAGGACATTTGAAATGTTTGTCCAAACTGGTTTGCTCCCTCAATCGGTATAAGTCCCGTGATGTTCGTAAATAAATCTACGAATTTATCCAGAAGAAATTTCGATATTCCCATGCCAACCGGTACACCAATTATTGAAGCCAAAATAGAATAGAAAAAACCTTCATAAAGAATAACCATGCTTACTTTTTTTCTTGTATAACCAAGAGCTCTCAGTGTTCCAAGTTCGGTTCTACGCTCTTCAGCAAGCATAAGATAGATATTTGCAAGTAATAGAACTCCTGCTAAAATTGCAAAGAAACTTAGTGCAAGAAATAATATATCTATATTGGATTGTGAAACATCTTCAATCTGTTGTTCTTTTACTTTATTCACCTTAATAGAAAGGCTTTCAGGTGCATTTTCTTCGATCAGTTGTTCTACTTCTGAACTGTGACTTGCTCCCGAAATATAGTCTCCTTTGTTGGAAACCACCAGTTCAGTAAAAGCGTTATCTATGTTTATGCCCAACAGTTCTCTCGCATTCTCAGGGGAGGTTATTATTGAACCCCCATAGTTGGACATAGCTGTACCCTGATAACCAAGAATTCCCTCTGTCTGGATAATTTTTTCAACGGTTACAGTGGGGAGTTCTGTCCAAAACACAAATCTAAGACTGGCATCCCTCATTATTTCCAGCTCATCCCCAATGTTTAAATCAAGATTGTTTGCAAGCTTCTCTGAAACTATTACACCATTTTCTGATAATTCAAGGTTTGATTTTTCTTCTCTTGAACCAAAGCCAACCACTTCTTTATCATCAATACCCATCAACCAAACAGTTTCTGAAAAATCCGGTTTCATATCCCTTGTTTTTCCAGGAATTCCAGCAATAATCTCTTTACCCACTATTGGTATTACACCATCAACCATGTCAGATTCTTGCAGATTACTGATCAGAGCCTCAATTGTTTCGTACCTCATGTAAGGGTTGTTTGACTCTTTAACAGTTGCGGTTACTGAAATATCAACCTCACCAAATCTTTTTTCAATTTGCGAGTAGATGAATTTCTGGAAAGAATCATTCATGGCAAAAGAACCAACAATTAAAGCAGTTCCAATAAAAGAACCCGCAATAACAAGAAAGGTATCGGCTTTTCTCCTGAATATATTTCTAAAACCGATTTTGAACGCTATTCTGTTTTTTATCATTGAAATTATTACAAAAACTATAGAAACTGCTATGGCAACTATGAGTGCATTTATAAGCATTTTATTGTTCCATTACCCTTTCATTGGAAGAAACTATTACTCCACTATCCATCTGTATGACTCTATCAGATCCTGATGATATCCTTTCATCATGTGTAACGATAACAAATGTCTGGTCGTAATCTCTATTCAATTGTTCGATCAATTCCATTAATTCTCTGCTCGTTTTTGTATCAAGCGCTCCTGTTGGTTCATCAGCCCAGATTATTTTTGGCTTGTGTACAAGCGCTCTGGCCACGGAAACTCGCTGTCTTTCGCCACCACTTAATTGTGACGGGAAATAATCTGTCCTTTCTCCAAGACCAACCTTTTCCAGCATATCTATGGAATCCTGTCTGGCATTTTTTTCATCATATCCCAGGGTTAATAAAGCAAGTTCAACATTTTCTACAGCATTTAATACAGGTATCAGGTTGTAGAACTGAAAGATGAAACCCATATTTTTTGCTCTGAATTTCGTTTTTTTGTCATCAGACAGTGCATGAATATTTATTCCATCTATGTTTACAACCCCTGATGTTGGTTCATCAATACCGGAAAGACAATTCAGTAAAGTACTTTTTCCACAACCCGAAGGCCCCAGAATTGAAAGAATCTCTCCATTATTGATGTCAAGATCTATACCCTTTAATGCTTCAACCTCAATTTCGCCATTTTTATAGGTCTTTGTTAATTCTTTAACCTCAACAAAAGCCATCGTTATAGCCTCCCGCTAGCCATTTATGAATGAAACTAAAAATTACGATCTATAATATCATTCATTTCCTTCTTTAGACGTTCAATATTCTTTAAAAGGTTCTTAAATCCCATTATCGCCATGATTATTATGGCATACATTGCACCATGACCTATTATAAGTGTTATTAATTCTTTTATACCATACTGATAAAGAGCAGAAATCGAACTAAGAATAGGAAAAATAGGAGCTATAAAGATGGATATGATGTAAAGCTTTCTCTGAAATATTGTAGCTTTTCTTATTCTTTTTTCAGTTTCAACAACCCAATTTTTCAGCTTTCTGTAATTTTCATCATTAACATACGCCTTTTCTTGAAAAGAAAATCTCATTTCTTTTTCTAACTCCTGGTAGACCGTACCTCTACCTTCGATAAAGTCAGATATCAACTTCTTATGCTTAGAATTAAGACCCAGTTTTCCGGTAGCTAATAAATAGGCAGGTATAACCGCCAGGGGAAATAAGATCAGTAGCCAATCAAAAAAATATGCAAACAAATTGACTGAATACTGAACTGAAATTGCAGCAATGTAATATATGAGAATTGACTTCTTCATGGGTACTATCCTTCGTTTTTCTCAGGTAATTTCTCCAGCATGCTTTCAGAGGCAGAGATTTTCAGACTCGATTGCTTAATCTCCATTATCCAGTCAACAGGAATGACCTTCTCGGATTTTTCACCCTTTATATTAACACTAATTGCGATGTGAGTTATATGCCCGGAATCATCAAGAACAACACTGCCAACCCTACCAATTTCTTTTTCTTCTGCAGAAATAACAAAGGCACCTGGTTCTACAGCTCTACTTCCCTCTTCTATGTTGTACTCTTTAACAAGAGGAGGAAGCGGATAGAGTTCTGCATAGTCTCCAACAGGCCTCAACCAGTAAATGGGTGTAGCGCCTTCTTCTGACCCTTCTCCCGTGACAAAGTAAGTCTCTTCAAAATCCTGTAAATGTTGTAATTGCTCAGCATTTACTTCCAATCTTACTTCATCCGGTGCAGCAAAATACACACAATTAATGGGGGCTAATTTCGCTACTCTGTTGAAAAAACCTTTTTCAATGACTATATGGGTAACTTCATTATTTGTAGGGTGTACAACAATTCGGGTTAGTTTACCCAGATTTTTTCCATCAGAAGATATAACTTTAGCACCCCATTTCAACCTGTTTTTCATTTTTTTCACCCCCTGACTACTAATATTTTAACATTAAGTACCTAAAACTGCTTATTAGCGTTATTTAGATTTATTTCAAACAACCATAAATGAAAATCATTCAGGATCACAATTTCCTTGATTATCAGATAGGACTTTTGTTAAAAAGCTTTGCTATTTCAAAAACCCAGATTATTATTGTGCTTAATACAAAGGCGATCAGTAAATCTATCAGCGATAAGGGGACTGTTCCAAATGTACTCTGTAAAAATGGCACATAGATTACGGCGAGCTGTAATAAAAAGCTGGCAATTAGTGCCCACAACATCGATGGATTTTTCCATGGTGGATCTTTAAAAATGGAAAGTTTTGTCCTTATAGATGGAGCACAAAATAGCTGCGAGAAAACCAGTGTGGTGAAAATCATAGTTCGCCAGGCTTCGTTATCCATTGACCAGTATATGATCCCTGTTATTAAGGAAACACCCGCCAGTAGTGCTCCAATCAGCGCCACCGTCCATCCACC
>CAYTVB010000033.1:0-20880 GCA_964441735.1 uncultured Thermotogaceae bacterium | reverse complement strand
ACGAGAGAAAAAGAAAAAACACGTGAACCGTGAACCGATCTGGGCAATAGAATGTGTTGTGCGTAAGTAGGTTGTGTGTTATACGTATAGGTAAAAAAATCTAAAACATTATTTTGTCTCAAGAAGATATTGTGCGTGAACTAGTTGTTCTTTGTACGCATTAGTAACGTACAACCTACTAAGAACAATGTACAGCGGCTTTAAATAGCATTTATTAGGGACAGACACTATTTATGGTAAAAACTTTAGTTGATTGTTAATTGTATATCGGGCGTTATAAACTAACCAACTCTCGAAGATGGCTTTTCCTTCGACAAATATCTGTATGGAATTTCAAGTGCGTACATCCTGATCGAAGTTAATCATATCAGAGTGTTTTCCATAGTCCTGTCCGCTGAAGGCGCAAATCCACGTTGTTTCTTACGTGCATATCCGTGTGTTTTTCAACACGCATATCCGCCTTTTTCTCAAGGCGCTTAACAGGGATTATTCACTTATTTTTTGAGGAAATATTCATGTATTCTCGTGTCCTCGGTTAGTTCGGGGTGGAAGGAAGCGGCAAGTATGTTTTTATACTCAACGAAAACAGGGTCTTTTTTGTAAGTTGCAAGTATGTCCACATTTCCATGCGCACCGATTATTCTAGGCGCTCTTATGAAAACAGCCAGAAATGAATTTCTGTCTTCAAAATATGGAATCTCGATTTCTGTTTCGAAGCTTTCTACCTGTCTTCCATAACCATTTCTTTCAATGCGAACGGGAAGAAGTCCCATTGTTTCCTGATGAGGGTAATTTTCAATGCTTTCAGAAAGAATAACCATTCCGGCACACGTTGCAAATACAGGCATACCGGAATGGATTTTATCTTTGATTTTATCCCAGAGTGAAAATATCTTCATGAGACGTGTCATGGTCGTAGATTCTCCTCCAGGCATTATAAGTGCTTGTATGCTATCAAGTTGTTCCGGATTCTTTATCCATATAGCTTTATGTCCAAGTTTTTCAACTGTTCTTAGATGCTCTTGTATATCTCCCTGGATCCCCAGTACTCCAATCTTCAATCACTACCAGCCTCTTTCCTGGAGTTTGGTTTCAAGTTCTTCAACATCCTGGCCATCCATCGGGACTCCAACGTCTTCGCTTATTTTTACCAGTTTATCGGGATCATCATAATGTAACACCGCTTCAACGATAGCTCTTCCCATTTTCTCCGGAACTTTTGACTTAAATATTCCCGAGCCTACGAATACACCATCGACACCAAGCAACATCATAAGTGCTGCATCAGCTGGAGTGGCAACACCACCTGCAGCGAAATTCACTACTGGAAGTCGTTTCTGTTCGCGTATTTGCTTCAATACTTCAACAGAAGCGCCGATTTCCTTGCCATAGTGAATTAGTTCCTCGTCTCCCATAAGTTGAACTGCTTTGATGCCTTCATTTACTGTTCTAACGTGCTTCACGGCTTCAACAATATTTCCTGTTCCCGCTTCTCCTTTTGTTCTGATCATTGCAGCACCTTCAGATATTCTTCTTACAGCTTCTCCAAGATCTCTGGCGCCACAAACAAAAGGCACTTTAAACTGATATTTGTCTATGTGATAACGATTATCTGCTGGTGTTAAAACTTCCGACTCATCAATGAAATCTACGCCCATCGCTTCAAGCATTCTGGCCTCAGCAATGTGTCCAATTCTCACCTTAGCCATTACCGGAATCGAAACAGCTTTGATTATTTCTCTTATCTTCTTAATATTGGCCATTCGTGCAACTCCGCCTTCTTTTCTTATATCAGCAGGAACCTTTTCAAGAGCCATTACTGCAACCGCACCAGCTTCCTGAGCAATCTTTGCCTGCTCAGCACTTGTTACATCCATGATTACTCCATTTTTAAACATTTCAGCAAAACCTTTTTTTACAGTCCATGTTCCTTTCTTTTCCATCTATCTCACCTCACTTCCATATATTTTCATTCCAGTATACACTTGAAACTTCTACCAGTCTGGAAAGATCGCCTTTTTTCCTTCCATATTTGGCGCAGGGCTTTCCATTAACCTCTACAACATCTGCAGTGAAGTCAACTTTATCTTTCAATAACTTCGAGCCAACTCCATAAATATCTGCTGGTACTTCCAATTTTTCAAATAACTCTATTTTATCCGGATTGAACCCTCCACTGACCAGAATTTTTAAATTATTCAAGCCGATTCTATCAAACTCTTTTCTTGCTTTCCACACCAATTGCGGACAAACCCCAAGAGAAGATTCATCCTGTGGTTCAACTGATTTATCCCTTAAAGAACCTGATGTGTCAAATCTTACTCCCCATATTTTGCCTTTACCTTCTCCTATAATTTCTGAAGGATCGGATTTACCAGGTTTAAACTCTTCTGAATTTTTTATTTTATAAAGATGTGCCACCGTATCTATTGTTGTTTTAATCACATCATTTTCCCAATCAACGAGAACAATTCGATTTACTGAAGGTTTGATCTGTCTATCAAAGGCCATAGCAGCGTCCACAGTACTACCATCGTAGGCAGCTATAAGCGCATGTGGTATCGTTCCCAAACCTTCAACGCCCCAGTAATCAGCATTCGCGTCGGTCGATACACCAAAAGCGCCTGCTTTGAAGGCTGCATAACCATCTGTAGCCTGTGTCCAGAAGTGATCAAAACGTGCACTGAAAAACAAAATTGGTTTTCCTCTTGCTGCTTTTACTACTTTTTTTACGGATGTTGCTGTTGAACTTGCCCTTGCTATTACTCCAAGAAGTACAGTTTCAAGATAACCGAAGAATTTCGGATCACCCTGGATTGTTAAAACTGGTTCGTTTTCCTTTGCTTCATCTCCATCATAAAGCGCTCTTACTTCAATCTCATCCCATTTATCAACCCAAAGTTTGTTCATGGTCAGCTTTAAATTCCATTTTTTCTCAGAACATTCCTTTAATGCTTCATAATCCATTTCCCAGGCGGCATAATTTACTTTCTTTTCTATATTTATGATCTCATTGAATAATTCATTTGCTTTATCCGGATCTTTGTAGTAGCCTGTTCCAAAACGGAGTATTGCCAACGCTTCATCTATTCCAACGATCACAGCGTCTTTCCTCGTGAAAAATTGATAGAAAACATCCGTTTTTTTCTGATCTCTTTTCAATACTTCGGTAAATCGTGTAAAGTATTTGTCTGAGTAATAACCCGTTCTAATTTTATCTATGGGAACCTTGAAGATTCTCGGATCCAGACGTTTCTTCATTAGACCACCTCTGCGCCAAGGACTTCCTTTATCTCCCTCATGGCTAATTTATGAAGTTCTTTGTCATAGGAACTGGTAGCTTTTTCATGAACATAAACATCATACCACCTGTTTTTTAAGTCTTCCACTGTAAACAGAACACAGATATTACTTACGAGTCCAGCTACATGGAATTCATCCGCATTAATTTCTTTGATTATCTCCTCAAAATTACTGTTGTAAAAAGCACTGTATCTGCTTTTTTCAGTGGTATATCTTAATTCATAATTTTTCAGTTCATTTTCCACTTCGGGAATGATCTTCCATCCTTCTGTATTTTTTATACAATGTGGTGGCCATATACTGAACTCTTTATCATCTTCAACGTGTGTATCTGCTGTTGTTATTATAGGTAAATTTTGTGCTTTAAACTCCCTTATGAGCTTCAAAACTTCCGGAACGATTTTCTCAACACCTTCTGAGTAAAGCGCTCCTTCGGGATAAACAAAATCTTTTTGAAGATCAACAATTAATAAACATTTCATAAAAATCACCTCATTTAAATTTTAACTCAATCGGACTTTTGCTTCAATACAGGCAAAAACAAAACAACGAGGCCAAAGCCTCGTTGTTTCGTTCTATCTTTTCTTATCTTTTAAATCCATTCAATAGACAGTTTAGACATGTCTGACTTTATGAAAAGCTGACAGTTATGCCGGGCTGTGCTGATATTCTTTGATACGTAACTATCTTCTCTTGGAATCATGTTATCAAAGTTGCTCCAGTTCAGTTCACCTTCATGATGAATGGTAACAGATACTTCATTGGGTACTCTCAGCGTTAGTGAACTTACTTCACATCCTATATCTATACGTGAATCATTAACCTTTGAAGGAACAAGCGAAATTCTTGAAAGGTTGGTGGTGATCTTCGCATTTTCCAGTCTTAGATTTGAAAAATCTAAAACAACATCTGTAGCATCCAGATGAGCTGTTAAATCCAAAAAAGCCTTTCTACTTAATTCGACATCTAACCTTGATTTTGAAAGAACAGACGAAACACCGGCTCTTGCTTTACATTTTGCTGACGTGACTGATTCTTTATTTTTCATATCGTATTGCAGATTCCCACTAAAATTTTTCTTATCGAAACTCAGATTTGATTCAATTCCAACATTCTCTTTTTCAGTATCCATAAGCAGTACTTTGGTCAGATTTGTGTCTATATCAAGTTTTTGTTTTTCAAATTCCAGGGGCCTTGAAATACTTAAATTCTGCCTGGTCGTTTTTGTCCTGCTTTTTGCAAATCGAGTATTATTAAATGTTGTAGATATACCCCATCCAATAAGGTAAGAACCTATAAGTGCCAGTATTAGTTGCCAAAAACTCCATTCTATTCCCCATAACCTAAAGGCATCAATAATCAATACACCTGAGAATATCAAACTACCGAGATGTTCTCCTGTGAAATCCCTGAATACCTTTATACCGTTATTCAAGAATGCAGCGGCAAAAATAAGTTCAACTATTAGCCAGAACGATATATCAATCATATCAACTCCAGAGAGAATTATTAGAACTCCCAGGAAAATCGCAACAATTGCTCCAAGCTTCATTCTATTCTCCCCCTTTCTTTTCTTCGTCTGCAGTTTCTTCAGTTTCTTCTGGCTCTTCAGAATGCTTTTCTTCTTCCTTTTGTTCTTCATGATTCATTTTTAGCAGATATTCAACCTCTTCAGGTTTATAACCCATTACCTGTAAAAATTTCCTTGTGTATTCTTCTGTTAATTTTCCCTCTTTTAGTAGGTTAAGTGTTTTTTCTGTTTCTTCATCAATTATAAGGCTTTCAAATTCTCGATTCTTGCTTTCTCTTTCTTCATGGGAGATTCTTCTTGGCGTACTCTTAAAAGAAGGTCCTGAGACTCCTGTTTCGTTTATATTCAATATCAAATCACCTGATACACTCTGTATTTTCAATTTTTCATCTGCTTCTTCACCACTGAAATGTTCATAATAAATTCTGTAGTGCTTTTTGTTGGTTTTCGTTACGGGAGCGCTTGTTATAATCTCTCCACTTACTGATGAAAATATCGCTTCTAATTTAGGTTTACCTGTATAGATAATTCTTGCATCACCACTTACTGTGGAAATCCATAGATCTCTTTCCAGTGGAGGCAAATTTTCCACAAAAATATCTCCTGACACTGAATTACCCGAAAAGCTTCTAAAATTACAGTTTCTGATTACAACATCCCCACTTACAGTATTGCAACTAAACTCCGGTGATACGGTATCTTCAATCCTTAAATCCCCCGAAACCACTGTGGCCTTTAATCTGTCCAGTTCAAAATTTTCAATAGTAACATCTCCAGAAGCAGTATTCACCTGCATTTCCAGTATAGATTTTGGTACCTGAACATATACTTCGTCGACATTATTGTTCTTTCCGAAAATGTTCTCCAAAAATCCTTTGCCGCTTTTTTGAAATCTAATTGTAAGTGTACTTCCGCTTCTTTCCATGAAAGGTTCATAATTTGCTTCGTCCGTATCAACCTTTGCAGTTATTTCACTTTTATCAGTAGCTTGAACAGTCATGTCTGCGGAAGCGCTGGATAACTTTAATTTCTTTATATCTTTAACATCATACTTGAATTCAATCATCTAACTCACCTCTCACTCAAAAGTTATGGTTACTGAATGATCTGTTGTTTCAATCTCAACAGGCTGCATGGATTCTAGAGCCTCGTTAATCGCTTCGTCAATTTCGATATCAAGTTCCTCTTCATTTATCTTGAATTTTTTCCCTTTAAGAAATTTTGTGCCAAATTTTGCAAGGGAAGCGGGGATAGCAATATTGACCTCTTCACTACCTTTTATTTTGTTGTAGACATATATTCTCATTCTTTTTGCTTTAGCAGACTGTTTATTTATTTCTACCAATTCTTCAAGAAGATTAAACGCGTCGTCAGGAGAAAGTTTTCTTTCATATAAAAGGTTAAGAACTTTTTTTATTTCACTTTTATCCATAATTACACCTCATTTCTTCTTCTTAAGACGTTTTAGCATTTCAAGCGCTTCGCTCGGGTCCATGTCACCAGATTCAAGTCTTTCTAGAATGCTTACTGTTTCTTCTCTTTCTCTATCAACTACTGAATATCCAAGACCAATAACTATATCTTCCAATCTATTTTTCGCAGTTGGATAGGAAATATTCAATTCTTTTTGCACTTCTGAGAGGTTTCCCCTATTCTTTATAAAAACCTTAAGAAACTTAAGTTGTTCCGGTGACAACCTCATTATTTCATCCAGCTCAAATCTACCTCTTATAGTAGTGCCACAACTATCACATTGATACTCAGTTATGGTAAGCTTATCACCACAGACAGGACAATTAGTAATTCTTCGTTTCATATGTTCACCTCCAAAAATTTATTCAATCCTTGTTTATTATACAATTATATATTAAGAATTGTCAAGTTTCTACTTAAAATTCTTTATTTTTCATAATTTTCTTTCCTATTTTATTAAATTATTGAATTCTGTACATAATTTTTTTGAAACCTATTTCCCGGTCAATACACACAGTTATGATAAGAAATTTTATTATAATTGTGATTATTTCTTTTCATTCCAGTGTCATTGATTATCAATACCAATAATCGTTTTTGGTGAAAATATTTTTCATATGATATATTATGGTGAAAATATTCTACTATTTCGGCCAAAAGGCCGTAAAAAGAAGGAGGGTTTATTATGAAGAAGGGTATTATTCTGACATTGATGATTCTACTTATTACCGGACTTGCTTTTTCTACTACAATAACTTTCTGGACAACCGAAGTAGAATCGAACAGACTTGAAAGAATCAAAGCACTGTCAATTCTTTTTAAATCTGTTTATGGTATTGAAGTTGAAGTAGTCCCCGTTGAAGAAAATGATTTACTCCAGAGAATTCCCATTGCCAAAGCATCAGGAACACTACCCGATGTTGTAGAAGGTGGTATTGAACCGATGTTATTGATGGGCAGTGAGGATCTACTACACGAAGAACTGGCTACCGAAATAATCAATGAATTCGGAGATGTTTATACTGGAGCATCAAGATTGTTATCTGCTGGAGAAGATATGTTTTATGCAGTACCTTTTCATGCCTGGGTACAGGGTATATGGTACCGCAAAGATTGGTTTGAAGAAGAAGGTTTGAATGATCCAATCGAATGGGACCATATCCTGGATGCAGCTAAAGAACTACATGACCCTGATAATGGCGTTTATGGATTAATTCTGCCAAAACAGGCTGACGCATACTGTGAACAGGCCTTCACAGAAATTGCTTTGGCCAATGGGGCAAGACCCATTGATCTTGAAGGTAATATAACCTTTGACACCCCGAAAATGATTGAAGCATTCCGATTCTACAAAGAACTTGGTGAATACTCAAAACCAGGATACACAACTGTTCTCGATGCTCTAAACGGTTATCTTTCAGAAGAAGCAGCAATGATTTTCTATTCAACTTATATTATGGATGATATCGCAGTGGAAGAAGTTCAAAAAGGAAGAACTGGCGGTTACGATCCTGAACTCGTTAAAAACACAGGCTTTGCAAATTACATGGAAAATACTGAACGCAGCTCATACGGTCAGGTTGTTGCACTTGGAATACTGGCCAACACAAAAAAAGAAGAAGAAGCGAAGAAGTTTATACAATTCCTGATGACGGGCAACAATTACATCTACTGGTTACATATGGCTCCTGGAGGCATGAATCCAACAAGAAAATCAATTGCTGAAAATCCTGATTTTCTTGATAACTATGTCTTAGAAAGATACGGTACTGAAAAGATTATGGAAATAATTGCTGCTCTTGAAAACATTGTAAGATTTGATTTCTATCAGGGACACGTGCTTGAAGAAATGAGTAGAATCTCAGGTGCATTTATCATTGGAAAAGCTATTAACAATATGTTCGCAAACGATTGGACACCTGAAGAAACAGCAGAATGGGCACAGAAAGAAGCTGAAAAACTCTTCGACTGATTGTTCAGTTAATAATCCGGCGGTGTATGAAAGCCGCCGGATTTATTGTTTTCTGTTTACGTTACTGGAGGTAAAGTATGCAAGCAAAAGCAGGCACACTTGAAAAAAAAGAAGCATCGCTTGGCTGGAAATTAATACTTCCCACCGTAATAATTATTGGTGGACTGATTATTTATCCTGTTATCTACAATATTTATCTGAGTTTTTTTGATGTAACAATAACACCTGGAAAGCCCAACTTATTCATAGGACTACAGAACTATGCAGAGGTTATAACCGATCCGGGTTTTTGGAGATCCTTTGGAATAACTATATTGTTTACTTTTATGACAGTAGCCGGCGGAATAGTACTGGGTCTTGGTGTGGCCTTAATGATGAACAGAAAGTTTTTTGGCAGACCAATTGTACGTGCTTTGATTTTGCTTCCATATATTACCCCCGTTATAGCCATTGTTTTTGCGTGGAAATATGTTTTTTTACCCATTGATGGACCATTGGTTCGACTCATTTCCTCCATTGGCCTTATGGACCCTGGAGTGGATTTGATCAATGACCCAAATAATGCTTTTTGGGTGGTAACATTCTTCAATATATGGAGAAACTTCCCCTTTGTCTATTTAATGATACTTTCGAGATTGCAGTCGATTTCAAAGACATATTATGAAGCTGCTGAAATCGATGGCGCAAGTGATTGGGCAAAGTTCAGATTTATCACAATACCAGAATTATATTTTGTAATTGGATCAGTAGCACTGCTAAGAGGCATCTGGAATTTCTATAAATTTGATGAGGTTTACCTCATGTCGAAATTCGCAGGAACACTTCCCATTTATATATATGAAAAGGCTTTTATAGGTGTTCCTCAACAGGGTGTTGCCGCTTCCATTGCCACAATTTTATTCGTTGTAATGATGCTATTAATCGGGTACTACGTTAAGAAGGTGTTGAAATGGTAGGCAAAAAAAGTCCACTCAAAAAAGTTGGGTTCTATTTACTTGTGATGGCACTGGTTATTTTTGTAGGGTATCCCTTCGCCTGGATGTTATCGATATCCTTCAGACACGATTCGGATGCCTTTGAACCAGGAATTATTCCAGAAAGACCTACCCTTACTCAATACAAACAACTACTTGGGTTCGAACAGTCTTTAAGAGATCAGCTCTCCACGGAAGCAGAGCAATTTCTGAAGCTAATAGAAGACCTTCCAGAAGAACAACAAAAGGAAATTCTTAAAGAAAAAGGGCTGCTAAAAAGCGAATCTTCATTTCCGTTTATAAGATTCTTTAGAAATAGTTTGTTTCTGGCAGGATTATCAGCTCTTGCAACACTTATTGTAGCAATACTTGGAGCTTACTCTTTTAGCCGGCTGAGATATTCAGGTAGAGCTTTTCTTCAAAGAGGAGTGCTGGTTGTTTATTTGTTTGGAGGAACCATCCTTGCGGTACCCCTTTATCAAATATTTGTTAAGGCTGGTCTTACAGGAAATGGACCAAAATCATTCTTTGCACTCTTTATTATTTATATTGTACAGACACTTCCCGTTTCACTATATATGCTTGGTAATTACTTTAGAACAATACCCTACTCTATAGAAGAAGCAGCAATTATCGATGGTTGTTCCAGGATACAGACAATATTTAGAATCGTAATACCTCTTTCCCTCCCGGCAATTGTCACTGTATATATATATGCATTTATGATAGCCTGGAATGAGTATTTGTTTGTTTCCATTTTTGTTAGACCGTATCCGTCATTCTATACACTCCCACTGGGATTAAACGAACTGTTTTATTCTGAACATGCAATTTGGGGTAAAATGATGACAGCATCAGTTTTAACAGCAATTCCAATAATAATAATGTTCACCGTTATGGAAAAATACCTAACAAGTGGCTTGACTGTTGGTGCGGTTAAAGAATAACTGAAAAATGGAGGTTAGACATGAAAACAGTACCAGATGAAGTTTATGTGAAATTTGAGGGCTATAAAAAACCAGAGATAATTGTTGGTATTTCAAGTTACAACAACGACTCAACCATTTCATATGTTACCGCAATTGCTGCCCGGGGTATTGATAAATTTTTCCATGGTAATGGATTGATAATAGATTCAGACGGAGGTTCAAAGGATAACACTATAAGTAATTTCCTCTCAACTGATACAGGAAAAGTTGAAAAATTGGCCTTTAAATACGACGGAATATCCGGCAAGGGAAGTGCTATGAGAGCCATAATGGAGGTTTCAAAAACAGTGAGAGCTCCTGTGACCGTCTTTCTTGATGCGGATCTTAGAAGTGTTAAACCGTGGTGGATAGAGAGACTGGCAAAACCAATAATTAGGGGCACTACTTCCTACATTACGCCATATTACGTCAGACATAAGTACGATGGAACAATAACAAACAATCTTTGCTATCCATTAACAACAGCTCTTTACGGAGTAGACATCAGACAACCTATTGGTGGAGATTTTGGAGTGGGACTTGATTTGATAGACATCTTTCTTTCCAAACCTTTAGGTGTATGGAAAAGTGATGTAGCACGTTTTGGTATTGATATATGGATGACCATAACAGCAATAAATGAAGGCAAGAAGCCACCAATGCAGGCAGCTCTCGGTGCAAAAATCCATGATGCAAAGGATCCCGGTAAACATTTAGGCCCCATGTTTGAACAGGTTGTTGGTACATTATTCGGACTATCAAGGGAATATTTTGACAACTGGCGAAAGGTTAAGGGAACGAGAAAAGCAATATTGTACGGTGAAATACCGGAAGTAACCCCGGAACCTCTACATGTAGATCTTGAGAACATGAAAGATAATGCCAGGCTGGGACTAAAGAAAAATCAGGAACTGGCGGAAAGATTATTATCGGCAGATAAACGAGATATTATTTTTGATGTAACGAACACAGGAACTTTAGATATTGAAAACTGGGTTGACCTGGTTTATTCTCTGATGACTAAATATAAAAAAGCAACAGAAAGAGAAAATGTAATATCACTCTTACTACCTTTGTACTTTGCAAGGGTTGCAGATTTTGTGGAGAAAACAGAAAAAATTTCGTCCAGGCAAGCAGAAAAGTATGTTAAGGAAGCAGTCGAATACTTCATAGAAAAAAAGCCAGACTTAATAAAGAGGTGGACGATGTGATAACAACATTTATTAAAGGCAAATATTCAACATTTAGCGATTCAGAAAAAAAGGTAGCAAAATACATTTATGAAAGACCTGACGATGTAATCCATTACACAATAACAGAACTTGCTCGCTTTTCAGAAGCCAGTGAAGCAACAGTTTATAGATTAATCAAAAAACTCGGTTTCAGTGGATACCAGGACTTTAAAATATCTCTCGCCAGAGAGCTAAGCATTCCCAAAGAGGAAACATCCGTAGACTCCAAAAAGAATCTGGAAAGTTTTGTACAATCTGTGATTGATTCAAATATGAATCTTATTAAACAAACCAGCAGTGTCCTCGATGTAAAATCAGTGAAGAAAGCAGCAAAACTTATTGAAGAATCAAAAAGAATTTTCTTCTTTGCAGTTGGCCGATCATCACCTGTTGCACAGAGCGCAAGCCTTAATTTTGCATTATTGGGACTTTCAGCCAACTATTATTCCGATCCACATGCCCAGGTCATGGTAGCTTCCGGACTGGATGAGGATGATGTTGTAATTGGTATCTCCCATACAGGGACGATTAGAGATACATGTAAATCACTTCAAATAGCTCACGGAGCAGGAGCAAAAACAATCGCAATAACATCTGGCATTAATTCTCCCATTACAAATGAAGCAGATGTTGTATTATATACGGCAACCAGCGATCCATCCGAAAATAGTTTCATTGTCAATAGAATCGGTGAGTTCCTGATTCTGGAAATATTATATCGCTGTGTACTGTTGAATTTTGAAACCAATATGAAGAAACACTTCAACAAACTCGAAAAAGCGTTGAAACCGAAAAGGTTTTGAGTATGAAAATAGCATTACTGCACTACAGAGCTGGAGAAAATGATGGCGTTTCACTTGAAATGAAAAAATGGCATTATGTTCTAAAAAGAATGGGTCATGATGTTGTTTATATCGCGGGGTCGCTTGGAGAAAAAGAGGGCTATGAAATCCCTAACATAAACTACGATAACCCCAGAAATAAAAGAATACGAAATAACGCCTTTGTAAGACTTAATGAATTCAGTCCTGCAGGACTAATAGAAGAAATAAAAAGATATAGTAAGGAGATAAACCATTCCATCACTCCAATAATTCAAAGAGAAAATGTAGATTGTATAATTGGCAACAATGTCTGGTCACTGGGCTGTAATTTATCACTACCCCTTGCGCTAAACAAACTTGATGGTAAAAGACCACTATTAATCGGACATCATCATGATTTTTACTGGGAACGATCGTTTTATTCAAATCCCACAAGCACCTATATTAGAAACCTTTTAGAAGATAACTTTCCTCCTGTCGAGCTGGATGGCCACGTTGTAATTAACACCATAGCCCGGGAAGAACTCATGACAAAGAAAAATATTGATTCTGCTGTAATACCCAATGTATTTGATTTCAACGATGATGAATGGAAAGAAGACCCGTTCAACAACGATCTTAAGAAAAAACTCGGTATAGAAAAAGGTGATATCGTCTTCCTGCAAGCAACGAGGATAGTTGAAAGAAAAGCAATAGAACTTATTCTTCACGTTCTTAAGGTCTTTACAGAAGAGTATTTCCCTTATCTTGTAGGCTCAAAGAATTCTTCAGGCGAAAAAATTGACAGGAGATCCAGGGTGCACCTTGTTTTACCTGGCTTTGCTGAGAAAGACTCCAGTGAATACCAGGAAAAGCTCGAAGCTCTCACAAAAATTATGCCCTTTACAACACATTTTGTTAAAAACCTCTGTTTACAGGAACGATCTATCAAGGAAGATGAGAAAAAGTATTCTTTGTGGGACTTTTACACAATTGCGGATTTCACTACATACCCAAGCATACTTGAGGGCTGGGGCAACCAGTTTCTTGAATCAGTATTCGCGAAAAAACCCGTTATAGTGTTTGAGTATCCTGTTCTTAGAAAAGACATTTTGCCAAAGGGGTTTAATGTAATATCACTTGGCGATTCATTTACCGTTAACGATTTTCTTGGTATTTATCAGGTAGAACATAAAAAAGCCAGAGAAGCTGCTGAAAAATGTATGGAGTTGATCAAAAACCCCGAGCAATATAAAAGTACGGTAGAAAAGAACTATGAAATCGGTAAAGAAAATTACTCATATGAAAATTTGCAGGATATGCTGAAAAAGCTCTTCTCTTCAATCTCGTGGACCGAATAAAGCAGTTCCTATACGAATCATATTCGCACCTTCGTCAATGGCAATATGATATGAATCGGTCATTCCCATTGAAAGCCATTTAATACTCAGATTATTCTGTTCTATTTTTTTGGCTTTTTCGTAGAGTTTTCTGGTTAACCTGAAACATGGCCTTAATTCCTCAGGATTTTCAAATAACGGTCCCATCGTCATAATTCCAACTATTCTAAGATGTGAGTAATCTTTGATCTTCTCAACGAACTCTTCAAATCTATCCGGCATAATTCCGTGTTTCTGTTCTTCTTTACCACTGTTTATCTCAACAAAAGCTGGCACAACCAAATCTGCTTTTTTTGCACGTTTATTTATTTCTCGTGCGAGTCTAAAAGAATCAAGACTCTGGATCACATCAAATAATTTTAGCGCATCCTTCACCTTGTTTCTCTGAAGATGTCCGATCATATGCCATGTAATTTTCTCGTCAGTACTTTCATTCACTTTATTGAACACTTCTTCTGTTTCTTGAACATAATTTTCTCCTATCTCCGTTATTCCTGTTTTTACAACTTCGATTATTTCTTCTGCGGTTCTTGTTTTCGCAGCAGCAAGAATCTTAACTCCTTTTGGAACCTTAGCTCTAATTTTCTCAACGTTCTTAGAAATATTCACCATTTTTTCCAGCCTCTTTCAAGCAGTAATTGGTTTAGAATTGGGTATGACATCTAAATGATAACATGATAGAAAGAAGGGGGAATAAAAAATGTTGTTGAAAGACAATGAGCTTGAGATACTTTCTACAAACAAAGAGGATAATGAATTACAGGAATTAATCAATGACAGCTGCATATTAACAAATATGTCTGAGAAACGCTGGTACAGTTTACATATGCCCGAAAGAATCGATTATAGACTGGAAGTGAGGGGTAAACTGGTAGGATCAATTACTCTAAACAGTATTCGCTGGTTTAACCATAAAGCAAAAATTAGTGTATTTATAAAAAAATCAGAACAGAACAAAGGTTATGCAAAAAGGTGTCTTAACATTATCATTAATCATTGCTTTAACATGTTGAATTTTCACAGGCTCGAAGCTGAGATCGTTGATTATAACGAGAAATCGATTAAGCTATTTGAATCTCTTGGGTTTGAACAAGAAGGAACACTGCGTGAAGCCAAATATTACGAAGGGAAATATCATGACATCTATGTCTATGGTCTGCTGAAAAATGCATATAAACATTAGTTGGTAATATACTTTTTATTTATAAGATATTTATTCCTTTCAGGAATTTTCAAAACAAATTACAAATAAGAAGTGTTTCTATTGTCCAGGATTTTTTAAAGTAACAGTGTTAGAGTTTAACTGGAGGCGATGAGATGAACAAAAAAATTGCAGTTTTAATACTAGCAGTGGTTGGTATTGCTACATTTTTTTTATTACTAAATATAACAAATCTGCGTTTTGGGTCATTTGAAGTACTGATACCTGATGACTATACTTCTTCGATCAAGATGGATCGCATGGAAGAAACCTTTCCTGCAGCTGAAAAATTGCTACTTGTGGTTTCTGTTGGTGAAGGAAATTTTCTACTCAAATCCGATAATTCAGAAGCCTTATACAATGTGATTGAAGATATAAAAAAGCTAGATGGAGTAATAAAGGTGAACTCCATTTTTGATGCCAGGGATGTCAGTTTTTCTGGGCTCAGCATAAACAGTCAACCTTTTTTTAACGATGGCATTCCTCTCGACAACGCAGAAGAGATTCTCAAAGATCCGGTATATGTAGGCAATTTAATCAACGAAAAGGGTACTACAGCACTAATCGCAATAGATGTAAATGAAGAATTGTCTGTTGATACATTACGGGAGACATTAAGAAAATTACCTGACAACTTTGAAAGCTATATGACGGGCAATCCCGTTATTGATAATGAAATGCAGAAATCCATAATGTTATTGACCTATTTTTTCCCGCCTCTTTTGTTTCTTTTAATGTGGATTCTTTATTTTCTCAGGCTTGGTGATTTCAGGGCTGCTTTACTACCACCTCTAATAGCTCTGCTTGCAGCATTATGGACCTATGGTATTGCATCCATAGCAAATCTCACCTTGAATATGCTGACATCAACAATAGGTCTTTTCATAATAATTGTAAGTTCTTCTTATGGATTACATATCGTTGACAGATACATGAGATTCAGAGACAACTACCATCACTTTGAATCAATAAAAATGGCAGTAGCAGATGAAAAAACACCCTTATTTTTGTCTGCACTAACAACCGCTGTGGGTTTCTTGACATTTGTTTTTAGTGCTATGGAAGCAATGCGCTACCTTGGAATGCTGGTAGCTCTGGGTGTTGGAATAAGTTTTTTCTTCACTCTGATAGTTATTCCATCAATTCTAACCCTTATAGACTTAAAAGCGAAGCATAAGCATCTGGGCTTTAAAATAAAGTCAAATACAAAATTTGCACGCTACCTGGGATTGGGTTTATTGATTTTGCTAATAATCTCACCTCTGTTCATAAAAAACCTGGAAGTAAATTCAGACCAGTTTTCATATTTTAAAGATAGTTCCGAGATTGTAAAAGCCACAGAAAAAACTAAGGAGACCTTTGGCTGGATTTTGCCCATGTATGTTGTACTAGAAAAGAATGGTATTTTCACCGCAGAAGACAGTAAAGAAATTGAACAAATGAACCAGAATATCGAACAACTGGAAGGAGTTAATGGGGTTTACTCCCTTCTTGATATCTCAAAAAGTTACAACATTCCTCTTCCCATGCTTAATTTATTAGCAAAGTCGGATAATTCCTTTTCTGAATTATCCGAATTCGTATCAGAAAATTCTATGAGATTTCTCGTAAAAACTCCCATTACTGATGCAAACGGAATAATGGATCTTAACAGCAAAATAGAAAACATTGTTGCTAAATATCCCCGCTACTCACCTTATGTTGCTTCTACAGCGCTTGTTAATGCTGGTCTCAACAACGGAGTCGTTGAAAATCAGATAACCACAATATTTGTTGCTTTTGGAGCAATTGCCATTTTACTTATTATTGTTTTTAGAAAAATATTACTTGCGCTGATAGCAGTTGTGCCGATTGTTACTACAACTGTACTAAATTTCTCCTATATGTCAATCCTGGTAATGAATCTTGAAATTTCAACAGCAATCGTAGCTGGAGTATTGATGGGGCTAATAATTGATTACTCTATTCATCTTCTAAGTGGGTACAGAAGACTTTCAAAAAAACACAATAAAGCGGAAGCATCGGATCTCGCTCTGCGTGATATTGGACCTGTAATAATAGCAAGCGGTTTGTCTCTTTCTGCCGGTTTTAGTTCACTATTTTTTGCTCCTTTGAAATTGTTTGTAGATCTTGGCTTATTGCTTGTTCTTGGTGTTGTAACAGGTGTAGCGTCAACCCTCGTTTTTGTTCCACAATTGTTATCACTTGGTTCTTCAAAGAAAAAGAAATAAAATTTGACCTATCAGTATAATAGTACAGGGAGGTTTTGAAATGTGGTATCCGGGTCATATAGAAAAGGCAAAAAACCGAATCAAAGCCAATTTGAAGGTTGTAGATGCAGTTGTGGAGCTGCTCGATGCGAGGATACCCTTTTCAAGCAGAGCATATGAGTATGACGAACTGTTTCAAAACAAACAACGAATACTTGTCCTGAATAAAGAAGATCTTGCGGATCCCGAGATAACCAAACAATGGTTAAACTTCTACAAAAAAAAGTATGATGTAATACCGGCCAATCTTAAGAGATCGGACGCACGAGCTTTTCTTAACAGAAAAATATTGCCCAAAATAAAAGGAAAGTTTCTTGAAAAAAAGATAATGATAGTTGGTGTACCCAATGTGGGAAAATCTACATTGATTAATAGAATAAAGGGGAAAAAATCACTCGCTGTTGGAAATAGGCCCGGTATAACAAGAGGTATACAATGGATAAAAGTAAATGAAAAACTATCCGTTCTCGATACCCCCGGTATACTTTACACAAGGCTTCACAGCCCAAATATTAAAATGAAACTTATTGCAACGGGCTGTCTGCCACTGGAACAGGTTGATCCATTTGATACCATGAAAAAGATTTACTCATTCCTGAAAACAAGATATGGTGAACAGGTATTCGACAAAACTTTAAAAAACCACAAAGAAGAACACAATAATTATGTAACTTTTCTGGAGTTTTATTCAAAGGAAAAAGGTTTTATCAAAAGAGGCCAGGAATACGATTATGAGAGAGCAGCAATACACTTCATTAACAACCTTACCCGGGGCAATTTTGGAAAATTTTCCTATGAAACCCCTGATGAAATGGAAATAATGAAAGAAGTTTCTTATGATGGGAAAACCTAAAACAGCATTAATTTTAAGCGGTGGTGGAGCAAGAGGGGCCGCTCATATAGGTGTAATAAAAGCTCTTGAAGAAAAAGGATTCAAACCAGACATGATTGTTGGTGTTAGCATAGGTTCTGTTATTGGTGCCTCCTACGCTTTATTAAACGATGCTGGCAGACTCTGGGGGTACGCAAAGAAGGCATATTACTTTGGAATGAAATGGTTTCCATTCAAACTTTCTATAACATCAAAACCCTACTGCAGATTCTTAGCAAATTTAGGTTGTTCGTACATGAACAATGTGAAAGCACCTTTGCCATCGTGGCTTTATTTATGGATATTCAGATTGTTCTTCCGGAGGTTAACATTCAACGATACTGAAATCAACTTTTATTGTGTTTCCACCAACCTTAAAACAGGCGAAAAGTATATTCACTCCCAGGGATTGTTATACAAAGCTCTGAAAGCTTCAATGGCAATGCCAGGAGTTTTTTCTCCCGTAAAATACAACGATAAATTTCTCATTGATGGAGGTACCATCTGTAACTTGCCTGCAGATACAGCCAAATATCTGGGAGCTGAGAGAGTAATAGCAGTAGATGTTACAGAAAGGAATAAAGAATTTTCCAAACCCAAAAATTCAAATATGCAGCTTGTTATGATTAACCACATGGTTTTTGAACGATTATCCAGTTTTTGGGAAAGGGATGTTCATATCTTAATACGACCAGAGATTGGCAACCTTGATGCACTTGAGTTTTCAAAAACCCTGGAAATAATTAAAAAAGGTTATGAGAGTACAAAAAGACTACTGGAAAGTGAGAAAGTAAGATTATGAAAGTCCGTGCAGGTGGTTTTCTTCTGCAGGGCTTAACTTCAATTCCCTTCCTTGAAGCTGTTGAAGAAACTGATGAAATTGAATGTGAGGAAATTATCCTTAACGGGTTTGCGGGTTTTTACTGGATAATAAGAAAAGTCCATGATCGCGAATTTGCCCTTAGGAAACTTATGATGTTCATTAACAGATTTCAAGAACCCATAAAGGCTATGGGTAGAGAATTTGATATGAATAACAAATATCAAAAGAAACTGGATAGAGACTATTGCGCCGGCTGGACAGTAACTGATCATGTTTCCAGCTGGCAAGAAATGGAAGCGATATTAAATAATTTAGAGGATACAAGTTTAGACAAATTTTTTGTTGAAGTAATTGACACCACTAATAAAGAAGTTAATCTACTTGGTGGCAATGCTCATCGTTTGTTAAAGTCATCAGTGGCTTTTCCTGGATTATTCCCTCCCCTTGAAGGTAAGTATTTATCCAGTGTGTATTATTCACAGATACCTCTTCATGGAATTGAGAACTCTGAACTGGTTTTTGTCAATCTGCGAAATACGGAAATACTCCCTCTAAACAACGCAAATCAGATACTTGTTCAGAGTCTTGAATTAAGAAGCGGAGAACTTGCCAGAAAAATACTTCATGAAGTAACCCCTTTACAACTAATCTCGGACAAACAGGTAAATACGAAAAATCTTTCCGAATTTATTAATGCAATGGAAATAATGAAAGAGAAGTTTAAAGTCCAGCTAAACAAAATTTATTATCAGAAGATGAAATAACCTTGTGTAAGTAATAAATAAATAGTACAATAGAATTGATGGAATATTTAAATCATTTGTGTTAATCAGGAGGTGCTATTATGAAAAAATTATTGTTTGGTCTATTAATTGGTACTTTAGCATTGTTTTTCTTTTCATGTACTATTCCTATTAAAATTCCCCAAACTCTTGATCTAGATTTTGAAATAACTCAAGAAAATATCACTTTTGAAACAGCAGCTGTGAATAACAATGAATGGACTGAGTACCAGTTTGAAACTGAAGTAGAAAATCCTTTAATAGATGCTGAAGTGCCATTTGATGCAAAATTAAAGGAAATAGAACTCACTGTAACAGCCACTGTAAACAGGCCAGCAGATTTTGAACCATTTGATTATAAAATTTACATTAGCAGATCTGGATACTCTGCTGATCCATCTGATCTTGCCATTGAAGGAACAATGAAACCAGGAACTACCGAAAAAACAGTCAATAGTAAAGATTATGGAGGAATAGAGAGCTTAAGAACATTCCTCGTATCTGATGAAGAAGAAGCTACATTTTATGCTGTAATTAAACACAATTACAATTTTGAAGAAACAGAAGATGTTGAAGTTGAAGGCCAACTTAGCATAGAAGGAACAGTCTACGTAGGATTTTAGTTAAATATTAAGCATAACAAAAACCGTCCCTCCGGGCGGTTTTTTTGATAGATACTTCATTTATCCATCTGCAAACGCCACTCTCCGGTCATCATTTGTTCCTTCCTCACAACATACAACGAGCTTTGCTTTGTTGAAGTCTCACTCTTTGAGAGTCAGTTAGTTTCTTTCACCCAACGGACAAACAATAACATGTTTTTACCATAAATAGTGTCACATCTTGGGTTTTTCTAATGTTTTGATTCTTAAGAATCCTTCCTTGAGGAAGGTCCCTGCGAAGCAGGGGGAAAGTGTTCATTTGACCCTGACCTTTTTTTGTACTTACCAAATCCCATACCCTATACTCGATTTTTAAAGTTCTTGCTCTCTCAGATCGTCGTTGAGTGAAGCGTAGCGTAACGTCTACAAGCGTCTTGAGTGGTCGCAGACCGCGTCTCCAAGTGTCATATTTTTGGTTTGCCCAAAATCTTATACCCGATTTTTTGATTATAGTCCGCGAAAGCGAAAATCCGAGCGAAGCTCGCATATCCGTGTGCTCCCCAACACGCATATCCGCCTGTTCCCCAAGGAGCATATCAGTGGTTTTACTAACTCTCTCGGCCTCTCGTTTACTAGGTACTTCTCGGATTCTCGTTTTTTAAGGAATGCTCTGTC
>CAYTVB010000032.1:0-20982 GCA_964441735.1 uncultured Thermotogaceae bacterium | reverse complement strand
CAAGTGAAACGTTGGACGTGTATTTTAAAAGGCGCACATTAGTGGCTTTAATAACTTTCTCAGAATCTCGTTTTCTTGGTTTTTCTCGTCTTTTATGTAATTGCACTCTTAGATCGTCGTTGAGTGAAGCGAAGCGTAACGACTTCAAGCGTCGTTGAACGAGCGAAGCGAGTGGCTCCAAGCGTCTCTCTTAGAGCGTCAGTGGTTTTATACGTACAACGCACAACCAACAACACACAACGTGTTTTTTAGTTCGTGGACGTTGGACCCTGAACGTGTTCTAAAGTGTCTTCTCAATATACCTCATAAGATTCTCTAATTCTTCGATTTTTTCATCAACATCACCGGTTTCTGCTGCTTCTTTTACACATGTTTCGATATGTTTGTTGATTACTCCTGTATTGGCTCTTTTCAAAAGAGAAATAACTGCCAGCAACTGTGTGGAGATATCGATGCAATACCGTTCGTTCTCTATCATCTTTATTATTCCATCTATCTGGCCTTTGGCAGTTTTCAGGATCCTGAGGGATTTTTCGTGTTTTACCTGATTTTCTTTTTTGGTTTTAGTTTGTGTTTTCTTCATTCTGTCCCTCCAAAGTCATATCCCGCTTCTTCGATTTTGTTTTTAATCTCTTCGGTGGATACAGTGCTTTTAGTATCCATTTCTGCAGAGCCCTTCTTTAAATCAACAACTACGTTTTTCACATCCAGGATTGATTTTAGTGCTTTTTCTACTCTCATTTTACAATGTTCACAGGACATTCCATTTATAAAAACTTTCATTCTGATGCCTCCCGTCTTTTTTGTGATTTAAGTTTTACATTTTTTAGTCTTAAGGCATTCAGGACTACACTGACACTTGAAAACGCCATTGCAGCACCGGCAATCATGGGATTAAGTTTTAATCCGAGAGCTACAAAGAATACTCCAGCTGCAATAGGTATTCCTACTGAATTGTAGAAAAACGCCCAGAATAGGTTTTGTTTTACGTTCCTTATTGTTGCTCGAGAAAGATCAATTGCTTTTACAACATCATTTAAATTGTCTTTCATAAGTACAATGTCAGCGGCTTCAATGGCGATATCCGTTCCTGAACCTATTGCAATTCCTACATCTGCTGCTGCCAGCGCTGGAGAATCGTTTATCCCATCTCCAACCATAGCAACTCTGTTATTTTCTTTCTTTAGTTTGTCCACAACGTTGGCTTTATCTTCAGGCATAACTTCAGCCACAACCTCATCTATGCCCACTTCCCCGGCTATAGCTTTTGCTGTATTCTGACTATCACCTGTAACCATGTAGGTTTTTATTCCTTCTTTTTTCAACTTTTCAACTGCTTCTTTTGAAGTATCTTTTATCACATCTGCAATTCCCATAACTGCAATAGTTTCATTATCATATTGAAGAGCAACAACGGTCTTTCCCTGATTGGAGAGTTTTTTGTTAATTTCTTTAATTTCAGAATCATCAGCGTCGATAAACATGGTACTTCCAAGTTTTACATGTTTATCGTCAATAAAACCTTCAATTCCTTTTCCAGGAAGAGCGGTAAAATCGTTTACTTTAAATGTATCCTCATTGTAAGCTCTTGCGATTGCTTTATCCAGAGGATGTGAACTTTTTCTGGCCATTGTAGCTGCAACTTTGAGAGCCTTTTGTTTATCATATCCATTTAATGGAATAACATCGGTGAGTTCGGGCTTCCCTTCCGTTATTGTTCCTGTTTTATCTAAAATCACCGTATCTATGGAATGTGTCACTTCTAATGCTTCACCATTTTTAAAGAGTATTCCCATTTCTGCACCTCTACCTGTGCCTACCATAATTGCTGTTGGTGTTGCAAGTCCTAAAGCACAGGGACATGCTATAACAAGTACAGCTATCATCATAGTGAGAGAAAAAACGAAACCAAAACCAAGTAGAAACCAGGTTCCGAAAGTAATTGCGGCTATAGCAAGCACAATAGGAACAAAATAACTGCTAATGACGTCTGCAAGTCTTGCAATGGGGGCTTTGGATGACTGTGCTTCTTCGACCAGCTTGATGATTTTTGCGAGAGCAGTTTCGCTCCCAACTTTTGTAGCTTTGATTTCAATCGCACCACTTAGATTTACCGTCCCGCCAGCTACGGTGTCTCCTTCTTTTATATCTTCCGGTATAGACTCACCGGTGAGCATAGATTTGTCTAATGAGCTGTGGCCTGAAATAACCGTTCCATCAGCCGGAACCGACATGCCTGCCTTTACAAGTATTTCGTCACCAACTTCAATTTCTTCAGCAGGTATTTCAATATACTCGCCGTTTCGTTTTATCATGGCTGTTTTTGGGGCAAGATTCATCAATTTCTTTATTGCTTCTGAAGTTTTTCCTTTAGACAGGTTTTCAAAGTACTTTCCGAGTAAAATCAGGGTTATTAGAACACCGGCTGTCTCGTAATATAATTCCAAGGCCTGACCAGTATTTCTGAGAAATATATTAATTGTTGAAAAAAGACTGTAAACCATTGCAGCGCCGGTTCCCAATCCAACCAGTGTATCCATATTTGGATGTCCTCTGAAAAGATTGGGTATACCTTTAAGGTAGAAATCCTTTCCAGCCACAAGAATAGGAATAGTCAGTAGCAATTGAGACACTGCGAATGTAAGTGGAGAACTTTGTGGTGAGAGAAAATCTGGCAGTCGTAATCCAAGCATAGGTCCCATTGCCAGTATTAAAAGAGGTACAGCAAAAATTGCGGATACTATAAATTTGTTGAAATAACTTTTTATTTGTTTTTCCTTACGTTGTGTATCTTTCTCATAGCTCTGTGAAATTACATTTTTAGCCTTATAACCGACCTTTTCAACTGCTTTTTTTACATCATTAATTTTCACTGCACCAGGATTGTAGGAAATTTCCGCTTTTTCCGTCATCAAATTGACTGAAACTGAATCAACACCGTCAAGTTTTTTTACGCTTTTCTCAACAGCTGCAACACATGAAGCGCAGGTCATACCTTCAATTTCCAGTGCAATTTGTCGGTTGTTACCTGTCTCTTCAATTTCATATCCAGCATGTTTTATATTATCTTCAAGGCTTTGTTTATCAAAATCATTGTCTACCTCAAAAATTAACTTTTCTGTTGTTAGGTTTACCGATGGTTTCTTTACTCCTTTTGTTTTTGAGGCTGCCTTTTCGACCGCTTTGACACATGAAGCACAGGTCATGTCTTTTATTATGAATTCTTTTTTTTGAGTATTAGAAGTAGCCATATAAATCGTCCTTTCTAATAAATGTTTTCTTAATCCGGTTGGATATACTATTCACTCCGAATTATCTTTTTTCTTTTTAGATATTCTTCGTGAGAGATTTCTCCCTTTGCGTAACGTTCATTGAGAATTCTGATTGAACCGCTTTCGTTATGGTTTTTAACTGCAGGTTGATAGTTATTTCTGTGTCCATTGTTAGAATTTCGAATAATTAAAAACGCACCAACAATAAACGCAGTAATTAATATGAAACCAATTATTGGCCAGAACCATCCCCAGGTTCCAAAATAATTTCCACACCAAGCAGGAGTTCCAAAATGCATATTATTTTCCTCCTTCAATGTTCCTTAATATTTTCATGTATTCGTCATCTGAAATATCTCCACGTGCATATCGTTCTTTCAGTATTTCTTTGGCTTTGCTACTTTTACCTGACGTGTAGTCTGATGTTTCTCTTTTGTTGTCACTGGATATATTTTTGAGTATGTCAGGTCTTAAAATGAGGACAAACAGCGCTATCAATAGAAACAATCCAAAAAACATCATAAAAGTCATCTCCTTTAATCACTACCCTAGGGGGAGGGGCTAATATAATACTACAATATTTATCGGGTATTGTCAATACTTGTATTAACTTCCTACAATCATTTCTTCTGCGTGATAAAAGGTACAATAAGCTATAATTGCATTACTCAAAGGAAGAACCAAATAACAGATATAAGGGGGGTTTAAATGTCAAGCAAACGGTTTATCATTTTTATAATTTGCTTTCTTTTCGTTTTTACAGGGGCTTTTGCAACAAAAATTATGATTGTCCATAGTTACGATGAAGGATATCCATGGACAGGAGATCTTACTGAAGGTATTCAGAGCGCTTTTGAAGATGAAGAAATTGAATGGGAAGTATTTCATATGGATACAAGACTTAAGACATCTGAGGAATGGAAGATAAAGGCAGGAAGAATAGCATTGCAGCGGGTTGTGGAGTTTTCGCCCGATATACTTATCACTTGTGACGACAACGCTCAGGAGTATTTTGCAAAAGATTTGAAGGATATTCCAATCGTGTTTTGTGGTGTAAACCAGGATCCGGAGGTTTATTCTTTTCCAAGAGAAAATGTTACAGGTGTAAGAGAAACAATGTTTGCAGAAGAGACAGTTAATATGATTAAAAGCCTTTGTCCTGAAGTTGATCATATTTATTTTATTGGCGATGACAGTGAGACGACCAATGGAATGGTAGAACAGCTAGAGAAAAAATCATTTGAAAATGTCTCTAAAAGTGTAAGGATTATTGATACATTTGATCGCTGGAAAAAAACCGTTAGTGAAATCTTATCTGATAATGAAGCGATTGTAATTCTCGCAGACAGAACTTTAAAAGATAAAGAAGGCAAAACACTTGATATAAAAGAAGTTACAAAATGGACTGTGGATAACAGCCTGGTGCCTGTCTTTTCTGTATTCAATTTTGCCATCAAGGATGGAGCCATTGGTGGGGTAGTTAATTCTGGTTTTGAAGAAGGTCTACAAGCAGGAAAAATTGCAGAAAAGGTCCTTTCCGGAATTTCTATAGAAAATATTACAATGGAGCACTCTGAAAATGGGAAAATTATGTTTAATATCGGCACAGCGCTATCAAAAGGGATTTATTTAGATCCGTACTGGATTGAAAAAACAGATGAATTTGTATCTGATTGGTCATTTTCTTCGGAGACTATGCTGAATTTACTTGTTAGAAGTTTTGAAGAAAGGGTTCATGGCATCATGACATCGCTAAGGATACTTTCAGAAACACCCGAAGTTAAGTCCGGTGAATGGACAGCTATGAAACCACTGTTAAGTGCTTTCAATACAAATTATGAAGGGTTAGCCATTTACGTTTTGCCTGATGGCGGTTATTATTCGGTTCAAAGAAACTGGACAGGTTTGGATCTCTCTAACAGAGGATATTTTCCAGCCTTGAAAGATGGTAAGGATGTTAAGGGTTATCAGGTGATGAGCAGATCAACGGGAAAACGATCTGTGGTATTTGGGATACCCGTATGGAATGAAGAAGAAATTAAAGGATTTGTAGGATTGTCTGCATTTTTCCAGGACTGGAATTCAGAACTTATCTCAGAATTTGGAGAGTTTGACAATGTTCATTTTTATGCCTTTGATTCTCAGAATACCCTTGCTCTAACGGATAACACGGAGCTACTTCTTGGAGCACTGGATGTAAAAGTACCCGGCCTATCGAAAAAGCTCGGCTCACTGAATAGCGAAAGCGGGAGCTTCCTTTTTGTTAACGATAGATTGAATGTTGCTGAATACAGGAAATCTGATAAAACAGACTGGACGTTTGTTATTACCAATCAGTTTGAAGATGAAAAGAAAGATCGTCAAATGGAAACACTGTTAAGCAGAGTCCGTAATCAGTTGCAGGAAACACTCAACAGATTGGATAAATCACTTGCAGAGAAAACAGAGATATTGAGCCTTTATTATGACGATGAGCAAGTTGTTAGATCGTTGTTAAAGGAACTACATCAAGAGAATCCGGAGGTACTTGATGTTTCTTTTATAAATAAAGATGGTTATCTGGAATATATTTACCCGGAAGACTATAGTGACATCGAAGGATCATGGGTAGGAGATCGCCCCTATATTAAGGAACTCATTAAAACAGAAAAACCGGTTATGAGTGATACTTTCTTTACGGTAGAGGATTTTTTTGCGGTTGATCTTGAGTGGCCCATTTTCGATGAAGACGGTGAATTTGTGGGAGCTTTGAGTTTTCTTATAAAACCCCAGTTGTTCCTTGCACCGATTATCCTACCAAATAATTATGATACTTATGAATTCTGGATTATGCATCCAGATGGAACGATACTTTACGATCAGGATGAAGTAGAAATTGGAAGGAATTTGTTTGACGATCCTCTTTATGAGCCTTTTGACAGTTTGCTGAAGCTTGGAGAAAAAATTTCGGTTAATGAATCAGGAGAAGGAGAATACAGTTTTTACTCAAAAGGCATGGAAGAAAAGGTGAGAAAAGAAGTTAAGTGGACTTCCGTAGGTCTTCATGGAACCGAGTGGAGAGTGATCTTGACAAAGATTTCTGATTGAAAAACTATTGTAGTTAGAATTTTGTTAATTCAACATTTTTTGTTTATCCATTTATATTTCAAATATTTATAAAAACAGTTCAAGCAACGTGAATTTATCAGAAAATATTATTTAAGGCAAGATGGAATGGGAAGAAATTCTCATTCCTTTTTCTTTTTCTTCTTTTTCATACGTTTTTCATACATATCTTTGATCCATTCATTGACAGGTTTCTTCCATCTCTCTGATTTGTTAGGAATATTCTTGATTAGTGATTTAGGATTTAAACCCATTTCCTTTGCCATACGCAACGTTTCTCTGTTTAATTTGCATTTTCTTTTTGCTTTGGCCCACAATTCTTCTTTCTTGTTTTTATCCATGTTTACCTCCAATCAAAAATTTCAGACCATTATAGTTAACTGGTTTTTTACAGGTCAAACACTACTGTTATTCTATCAAAATAACACAGGTAGATGGGTTTTGAATAGAGTAAGTATTAATTATATATGAGAATTGGCTAACAGAAGGAAGAACTGTGCGGTTGAATTTAAGTGGAGTGCTTTTGGTACTGAAAGACAATCATTTTTCTGTGATAAGATTAAATAGTTTTATACATATGAAAAGAGACTTTACATTATATGATGGGGTGAAGAATATGATAAGAAGGTTACTGAGTTTTTTCCTGATAACAGCTTTAGTAGTGATAGTGGGGTTTTCTGGAGAACTTCAGTCTCTTGAAAATTCAGAAGAGCGGACAAAAATCCTTAATCAATGGGAAGATGAACTTAAAAAGGCGATGAAAGAATGGAACATTCCCGGGATGACAGCAGGAATAATTTATGAGGATGAAGTGATTTATAAAAAGGCATTTGGTGTGAAAGATTTATCTTCAATGGAACCTGTTGATATTGAAACGGTTTTTCAGATAGGTTCAACTACCAAAGCTTTTACAGCAGCTCTTTCTGCGATTTTTGTGGATGAGGGACAATTTGGCTGGAAGGATCGGGTAATGGATCTTTATCCAGAGTTCAGATTAAAAGATATTTCTGCCCAGCAAGGTTTTATTTTCGAGGATTTGATGGCTCAGCACAGTGGTCTATATCCTTACGCTGGAGATATTCTCTCGATCTGGGGTTTTGGTAGAGATAAAGTTCTCAGTTCACTATCCGAATGGCCAACTATGTACAGCTTTAGATCTGATTTTAGCTATGTAAATAACATGTTCGTCGTTGTTGAAGAAATTTTAGAGCGTTACTCAGGAAAAAGTTATTCGGAATTATTGAAGGAAAAGATATTTAATCCGTTAGAGATGAACAGTACTCATGCAACATTAGACGATTTTCTTAATGCAAACAATGCTGTTACAACACATGTAAATGATGAAGGAGAACCAGTTCCAATAGATCCTGACGATTGTTTCATTGATTGGATTAAATCACTTGCCCCTGCAGGCATAATAAGTTCAAATATTGATGACATGCTTAAATGGGTGAATATGCAACTAAAAAAAGGTACTGTTGATGGCGAAGAAATTGTTTCTAGAGAGAATCTTCTCGTCACACATTCACCGCATACATATGTTTTAGGGAACCCTTCAGAACCCATCGCAGCATATTGTTTGGGCTGGGTAATGGAAGAATTTGAGGGTATGAAAATACTTTGGCATAATGGTGATACTGCAGGCTGCCATGCGATGATACTCATGATACCGAAAGCCGCGTTTGGTATTGTGATTCTGTCAAATATGGGTAGTCATGAAATGCCTGATATTCTTGCAAAGGCCTTTGTGCAACTTGCGCTTGGAAAGGAACCCAAACTTTTTGATCAATTAGATAAAGAGAACTCACAGGAAAATGGTGATGAAGATATAGAAGCCTACTCTCATCTTCCTCTCGAAGAATACACTGGTACATACCACAATAAAATATTTGAAGAGATGATTATAGAAAAAGAGAATTCCACATTGAAAGGTAGAGTGGCGAATGGTTCACATACCCTGACCTTTGAACATGAGACCCGGGATTTATTTACACTACATCTCTTACCCTATATGAAAGACCTTAATCAGTTATCGTTTATCTTTGATGATAAGGGAGAGATAGAAGGATTTTATCTATGGGAACTTAGTAGTCCGGATCCCTATTGGTTTGAAAAGATGGATGGAAATAATTGATGTTGTTAAACTTTTCTAGTCAGTATCTTATAATTTTCAAAAAGCCCGGATGTTATCATCCGGGCTTATCAATACAGATTGTCATATGCGGCGTGATTTATGTAGTGTTATTCATTTTCTTCGTATAACATTTTATGTAATTTTTGCATTTTATGATCGGCCTGGGAAATCAATTCAGAACATTCTTTTAGCTCCCTGGTTACTTCTTCAGTTTTGTCACCATCAAACTTATATGCTAAATCGTGTTCCAGAGAAGCCCAATAATCCATTGCAATTGTTCTAAATTGTATTTCTGCTTTAACCCATTCTTTTCGTTTTGATAGAAAAACAGGAATTTCTACATCCAGATGTAAACTTCGATAACCGTTAGGTTTAGGATACATAATATAATCACTTTTGTTGTTCAAATAGATCTCATCCTGAGAAAGTAAAAGTCCAGCTACCGTATAAATGTCATTAATATATGGACATATAACCCGGACTCCTGCAATATCGTTCAAACTGCTTCTTGCTGATTCAATGGTAAGTTTGCAACCTTTACGCATTAGTTTTTCCGCAATACTTCTAGGCTTTTTTACTCTCGTTTTAATTTCGTGAATAAAATTTCTGTTTTTGCTAATTTTTATGTCATCGTTGAGGTTTTCCAATCTGGTAGTAATATGCCGTACAGCTGAAGCATAAATATTTTCTATTTTAATAAATGAATGTATAGCCTTCATAATGTTTTCTTGATCAGTGTCAACTTCATATCCGCTAAAAAAATCTCTGGCTCTGGAGTGTTCTACCTGCATTTGTTCCCCTCCCAACACACTTCATAAAATGATAGATAATAATACCTTTAATGTGTGTTCTTCAAACCACCTCTCTTATCAATGGTATCACTAAAAGTTTAAAAAAGATAACGACAACCAAAATCATGTCTATTTCATAATTATGACTTAACTTTTAGAGGAAAAGGTCAAATGGCTATTTTCTTTAAAAATCTTTAACAGTACGAAAAATCAGATATTATTGGTTCAGTCATCAATTTAGCATGGCAAAAAGTTTTTAGGACTTCAACCGCTTACTCTAAAGCAGCTTAAAAGTGGTGTATCTTGTGTTATCGGTATAGATAATTTTCATGCCTACCAGTTCGGCAATAACTTTCATAGTTTGTGGAGTAAAAAAAGAAATATGACTCATGTCTCTCATGTAATACCAGTTAAGGAATTCACGTTTATTTTCAGGGTGGAAAAGAGTCATTATAGAAAGAATGCTATCTTTTTTCATACAGCGCTTGAATATGGAAAAATATTCCAGAGGATTTGGAATGTGCTCAATAACTTCAGTTGAAGTTATGAGATCATAAGTTCTTCCTTCGTAAATTGTTTCTGGTGAATAGTAAAGGTCATAGTTGTCCATTGAAAATCCATAATCTCTTTCAAGTATCATCGAGAGAACCGGTGATGGTCCACTGCCAAAATCAAGGCCTTTTTTACCATTACAAAACCTGAGAACGGCTTTATCCAGAAATCTTTTAAAAAACGCTACATACCTGGGATCTTCAATGCTATTGTTGTGATTGTTGTATATCTTTAGTTCTTCATCTCGAGTAATAAAATCATTTTCATCTTTAGAAATAAAACCACAATAATCACAGTAATGGTATTTGATTTTAAACTTCATTTGAAAAATCTCATGGGTTTTTCTACCACAGATTTTACAAGGCTTGCTCATAATTACTCTCCGAGAAAATTTAGTTTGACAACTAACAGATTTTAGCTAAAAACAACTTTTAGGCTTTTTTTGCTCTGTTTTAATTTCGTGAATAAAATTTCTGTTTTTGCTAATTTTTATGTCATCGTTGAGGTTTTCCATTCTGGTAGTAATATGTCGTCAGTTGTAGCATAAATATTTTCTATTTTAAATAAATGGATGTATAGCCTTCATAATGTTTTCTTGATCAGTGTCAACTTCATATCCGCTCATATCCGCTTAAAAAATCTCTGGCTCTGGAGTGTTCTACCTGCGTTTGTTCCCCACCCAACACGCTTCACAATATGATAAGCAATAATTACTTCAAAATGTTTTTAAAGATCATTTCTTTTCATAATAATTTATCTTCAAAAAAGAAGTAAGAAATTATCCTTTTCACTTACGACTCAATTATAAGGGCAAAAGATCTAGTCGCTCAATTTGTATTATTAACAACTGAATCGAATAAGAAAAACTTATATGACTAAAGCTATTTGCATTTAAAATCTTGCGAAAATACCAAACTGACCAACTGGTATTAGATTGGGTTCCATACTATTTATTTCCAGTAATATGCAAATATTTAGTCCAGCTTGAAAACCAATTGAGAAATCTGGTTTAATTTTCCATCCAAAAGCCCCAAGAAGACCGGGAATGATACCAACATAGGTATTTTCAGGTTTAATAATACCAACACCAATTCTAGGAACAGTTATAAAATCTATGTTCTTACCTGTTGATAGAACAATAGGATTGGCATAGCCCCCAGAAACAGAAAAAGACCACGGTCCTCCGCTACCAAAAATACTTAGAGGTGGAGATGCGCCTAAACTGATGTACAGTCCATTGTTAGCTTCAAAGGTTATTCCAAGAAGTGCAGGACCCTCTATACCTCCCCTGATAGTAGTACCGCAAACAAAAAGCGGGAAAATCAAAAAAATATGATGATAATTTTCTTCATACAAATACCTCCTTTAAATCAATTATATTCTTGTAGGAATTGATAATTACTACATTAATAAGTGTTTGTTTCGACTATAAATGCTTATTATAAGAAAGCAAAGATAAAGCAACTTTATAGCAGAAACAAGAATTTTTTCAGAATTTGCATATTATGAAGCGAACTTTATTGATGTTTTGTTACAGGTTATAATAATTGCCAAAAAACAAATTAGATTAAATACTAAAGCCATCAAATAGGATAATTATTCTCTATGACCCCTTAGATGCTTAAACAAATAGTATTTAGTTTTATTTGTTTGTCATGTTGAATGATATACTATATATAGAATATAAATGGGTAATGGTTATGAATGCGGGATAAATACTGGAATTATTACTGAATTAATCTAATAAATAATATTTTGATTTTCAAGAATTATTTATTATAAAATAGATGCCAAATTGTAATTTGTTCGATTAATCTGATATTTCTCAAGAAGAGGTGTTTACATATTTGAAGAATGTTGGTTATCAGGGGCCAAATGGTTACGAATTAAAAATGCTTTTATCTGATTTGAAGCCACATGATCATTTGTGTTTACTTTATGAAGATCGAGATGTTTGGGCAGAAACAGTCGTTTACTATATTCATGAAGGACTCAAACAGAACCAAAAATGCTTCTATGTTGTAGACGAAAATACTGCACAGGAAATAAGAGACATTTTTAGTGATAAAGATCTTGATATCTCCGAATATGAAAGATCTGGCCAATTTGTTATTGCAAATGAGAGAGACACTTACACAAAAGATGGGTATTTTGATCCTGATTCTATGATAAAACTTCTAATAAGTGAAACTGAAAAAGCTCTTGAAGAAGGTTATGAAGCACTTAGAGTAACCGGTGAAATGGCCTGGGCATTGCATGGGATCAAAGGTTCTGAAAAGCTTCTTGAGTATGAAGCAAAATTGAATAGAGATTTATTTCCCGATTACCCATGTATAGCAATATGTCAGTATGATATGCGGAGATTTGATCCGGAAATAATCAAGGGAGTTATCCTTACTCATCCTTTAGTAATAAAGGACAGGAAAATATATCGTAATTTCTATTACATTCAACCAAAAGAATTTCTTAAGCAAAATAAAAATGAAAGACAGGTAGAACAGTGGTTAGATAATCTTGAAAGAGAAAAAAATCTGCTTGAATCTATTAAGTACAAAGAAGAAGAATATGAAACTGTATTTAATACATTAAGTGAGGGTGTTATCTTACAAAAAGACACCGGTGAGATTCTTTCAATTAATGATACAGGTGAAAAGATTCTGGGAATAAAAAAAGAAGATGTTATAGGTAAGATATCGACTGATTACGAATGGAAAATGATTAAAGAGGACGGAACGGATTTTCCACCTGAACAACATCCATCAATTCAAACATTGAAAACAGGAAAACCCTGTAAAAATAAAGTACTGGGTCATAAAAAGAAGAATGGAAATATAATCTGGATAAACGTCAATACAAATCCGATATTTCGTGAAAATAATGAAAAACCTGACGCTGCTGTTATTTATTTTCAGATATCACGAAACGTAAAAAGGCAGAAGAACAGCTAAACCAGATAAAATGGATGTTGAAATCAAAAAGAGATAAACAAGATAGTAAGAAACATAAATCCCCACCATATGGCGATTTGATTGAACTGAATAAATCAGGTCTCATTTTAAAGTCAGTGGGACAGGATATTTTAAATAATATCGCATCAGATTATCTAAGTTTGTTGGAAACCTCAACAGCGATATATGAAAAAAATGGTGATTACGCACTGGGTATTTTTTCTTCAGGTTGGTGCCGTTTCCTTGACAGTTCATCAAGAGCTTTATGTAAAACGAAAGACAATAGAGAAGCTCTAAAAGCTGGGAAATGGCTCTGTCATGAATGTTGCTGGAATGAAGCAGCTAAACCAGCAATAGAAAAGAGAAAACCTACTGATATTGCCTGTGAAGGCGGGATGCGACTTTACACGGTACCAATCTGGGTAAATGGCGAGGTTATTGGAGCGATGAATTTTGGTTATGGAAATCCTCCAAAAGATGAGGATGAGTTGAGGAAAATTGCTGAAAAGTATTCTGTTGATAAAAACGAGCTTAAGAAAAAGGCTGAAGAATATAGAACAAGACCACCTTTCATTATTGAATTGGCCAAAGAACAATTACAAAGTTCAGCAAGACTAATAGGTGCGTTGGTTGAAAGAAGCCAGGCTGTTGAGGAATTAAAGGCAATTAATACACGACTTCAGCTTGCTTATGAAGGAGCAGGTCTTGGTATATGGGATCAGGATTTTAGAACAAACAGTGTAGTTCGTACAGGTAAATGGGCTGAAATGCTGGGTTATAAACCAGAAGAGATTGATAAGATGTTTGATACCTGGAAAAAATTGATCCATCCAGATGATAAAGAAAGAGTAGAAAAAGTAGTACAAAAAACGAATGCTGGAATTACCGATGAGTTTAAAGTTGCTCACAGGTTAAAATGCAAATCCGGAGAATATAAATGGGTATTAAATTGGGGAAAAGTAATCGAACGAGATTCAAATGGTAATCCGTTACGTTCGACAGGTATTCACATAGATGTTGATGAATTAAGAAAGACTCAGGAAGCATTAAAAGAAAGTATGAAACAGCTAAAGAGTATAACTGAAAGCGCCATAAAGGCACTGACTTCAGCTGTAGATTTACGTGATCCATATACAGCGGGGCATCAGAGAAGGGTGGCACAGCTTGCTGCGGCAATTGCAGAAAAAATGCAGCTTGACCCTGAAAGAGTTGATACATTAAGATTTGCAGCCCTTGTACATGATGCAGGAAAGATACAGGTTCCATCAGAAATACTTAATAAACCAGGAAAACTCAGCGAGCTTGAGATGTCGTTAATTAGAGAACATCCAAAAACTGGCTGGAAATTATTTAAAGAAATTGAATTTACCCATCCGCTAGCTGAGATGATATACCAGCATCATGAAAGGCTTGATGGAAGTGGTTATCCAAGAGGACTTTCAGGAGACAAGATTTTATTTGAAGCAAAAATACTTGCTGTGGCAGATGTAGTTGAAGCTATGTCATCTCATAGACCATACAGAAAGGCACTTGGAATAGAAACCGCACTGGAAGAAATTGAGAAAAATGCGGGAAAGTTATATGACCCCGAAGTAGTAAAAGTCTGTAGTGAACTGTTTAGAGAAGAAGGCTTTGAATTTAAAGACTAATAACAGAGAAAACTGATTAAATTCTTCAAAGACACACAAATAGCATTAAATGTTGCTTCTTAAATACACGACTTAAAGAAATTTCATACATTCAGGAAATATTTATTTCATGGTATCTTAAATAAAATTGCATTTAGTCAGAAGATAATTTTTTGTAAACCTGGAAACAGCGTGTGATGATAGTAAAGATGCTCGAAAAGTGAGGCTTGCTCTGGTGGTACAAGCCTCTCTGAGAGCGACGCTTGAAGGTATGTAGTTTCTAAGAAGATTTTGATCATTATACTAAACCCTATAAGCGAATTTTGTTCAAATACCGCCGTAGGCGCAAATCCGAATCGATAGATTCGCATATCCGTGTGTTCCCCAACACGCATATCCGCCTGTACCCCAAGGCGCAAATCAGCGGTTTTAATAACTCTCTCGGAATCTCGTCACTTTGGTCTTTCTCGTGTTTTATGTAATTGCTATCTCCGATTGTCAGTACTATGGTTTTTTTGTTTTAGGGTTTGCTCTCTTGGAGCGTCTTGAGCGAATGAAATGAGCGGCTGCAAGCGTCATTGAACGAGCATAGCGAGTGACTCCAAGCGTCTCTCTCAGAGCGACAGTGGTTTTATACGTACAACCTACAACCAACAACGTCTTTTGCATAGTTGAAGACTTACTCTTCGATCGTCAGTATTTTATGGTTTTACCCAACACCCAGCACCTAACATCTAACATCGATTTTATCTTGTATCATCGATGGACGGTGGACCGTGGACGATGGACCAAGTGAAACGTTGGACGTGTATTTTAAAAGGCGCACATTAGTGGCTTTAATGACTTTCTCAGAATCTCGTTTTCTTGGTTTTTCTCGTCTTTTATGTAATTGCTATCTCCGATTGTCAGTACTATGGTTTTTTTGTTTTAGGGTTTGCTCTCTTGGAGCGTCTTGAGCGAATGAAATGAGCGGCTGCAAGCGTCATTGAACGAGCATAGCGAGTGACTCCAAGCGTCTCTCTTAGAGCGTCAGTGGTTTTATACGTACAACCTACAACCAACAACACACAACGTGTTTTGCTTTGTTGAAGCGTCGTTTTTTATGGTTTACCCAACACCCAACACCCAACATCCAAAATCGCTTTTTAGCTTTTTTATCAGGTATCATTTTCACGCACCATGAATGGGGGTTTCTACATGAAATGGATAGGATTTTTCATTCTTGTCTTAATGACTCTTTTACTTTTTGGGTTTACTTTATTTACTGCCTTTGATGGCGACATATATATTGTCCCGGTCCTATTCTTTATTGTTGCCTGCTTTATAGTTGCCAGCATAAAGGTATTCCGCGAAACAGAAAAAACAAAAACCAAGGTAAGAATTTTTCTTGGAACAATACTCGCAGTGACAATGGGGACACTCAGTACATATTTGATCAGTGTTTACTTTGATCTTGGTGCAATAATTGCAGCAGCTCTGGTAGGAATAATTGCTGCTATGACAATTTCTGATTATGCTGTAGAAATTTATTGTGGTGCCTTTGTAGGAATGGTATCGCCAGTAGTTTTGCATGACCTTACTCATATCGTTATTGCCGGGTTGTTGGCAGGATTGATATTTTACCTCACCTTAAACACCTTTGAGGGATATGGTGGAAAGCTTGGAACAATAGCCTTTAGCAGCTGGATAATAATGACCACGTTTTCTAAATGCGAACTTGTCGAAGAATTAAATGAAATTCAACATTTTGGAACTAGTATCGTCCTTTATAGTATAGGAGCAGCGATCATTACCTACGTTTTGAGTATCAGATTGAAGAATGGACCTGTACTCGCCTCAGGGATGGTTAGTCTTGCTGGTGCATTGGTGCTTCCAGCAATACATTATGAAAACGCTGCTACACTTGCAGCTGTGGTAATGGCTGCTTCCTTTGTTGGAATGTCATCGAAGAAAAGATTAAAAAACGAACTTCAAGTTTTATTAAGTGGAGTAATAATGGGAGTACTGTTTGTATATAGCGTAAATCATTTCTGTGGTGCTGGTGGTAAACTTGGAACACTTGCCTTTGCAAGTGTTGTAAGTGCCAATGGATTATTACTCTTAATAAGAAAATTTACTAAAAAGCAAGTACAATAGAACTCAGAAGTTATTTATAAATTTAAAGTAGATAATGAAATTCAAGTCTTACCTCTTTATTTTTCAAGTCATTGTTTGAGTAGCATGTGAGATCAAATCCACAAAGCTCAAACCCGTATTTTAGATAAAAAGAGATTGCTGGATAATTACAACTTTGAGTTTCTAGAATTAGCCTTCTAAATCTATTTTCAAATGCGTATTGTTTTACTTTGTCCATAAGCATACTTCATATTCCTTCTCTTCTGTATTCTTTTTTTACCAAAATATCCCATATTCTCGGGGCATTTACTCTTTTCTTTCAAGAGAAATCCTATCAAGTCTTTCCTTATTGCGAGAATCAATCTCAAAGGGTTTTGAAAGTTTTTTGCACGGATAATCCTTACATACTCCGCAGTTTTCGATTTCTCTCTGAATACTACAAAGCCTTATTTCGCATTCATTGCAAAATTTGAACAACTTGTTATTGTTGCCAACACATCCAAGACAATTAATATCCTCTTTTGTAAGGGGATCATCTTCACTGGAAAATTTAATGGCTACCTGCTCTCTTAATTTATCATCGTCTTTTGTTGTTGCTTTATAGATCTCGCAATCTTCACACAAGATACCACAATAGGCGATTTTATTTATAATGCACCTCTTCAATTTATGTCATTAAACACATTATTCTTTTTATCAAAAGATATCATATTTTATTCGTAAAAAAACATAGAACAAAAGGGTGGACAATAAATCCTGTTCTCTATATGGTACTATAATGACTAATACGGGAGGTAAAAAATGAAAAAGATAAATATCGATGAGGCTAAAAGCTTGTTCCCTTATTTGCGACGAGAGAAGGAATTTAATATTTTTATCATTGGTGACATTGAGAATGCAAGTGATGATGAGGAATATATAGAAATTTACATCGATGGTAACATAAGGGAACCGGATGGTATTTTACTTAGATACTATGATTACTTTATCATCTATTCTCCCGGTAAGATGAATTATCGAGAAGCTGCTGAAATCATTAAAGGTTATGGCAATGCGCAGGTGTTAAGCGGCAAAGAAAGTTGTGTAGACAAAATTAAGCCATTCCTTGAAGATCTTGTTGAAGAAGAGAAAAGAATGTATTTTTCCGCTCTCAAGAATCCGAATTTTACAATTTCTGATTATAAAATACATAAGGTAACTCCACAGAATATTCATAAGGTGATTTGTACGCTTAATAACATAGAAGAATTTGATTCGAGAAATGATGAAACTTTCATTTCAGGAATAAAGGATGGCAGCAAAAGGAGTTATTTCATGGAAATTGATGGAACAGTAGTATCCACCGCTTCAACATCCGCTGAATCAAGTGATTCTGCCATGATTGTAGCAGTAGCAACAGATAAAAAATACAGGAACAAAGGTTACGCAACCGCAGTAATGAGTAAATTGTGTTCTGATTTACTAAATGAAGGAAAAACACCATGTCTTTTCTACAATAACCCTTCTGCTGGAAAAATCTATGAGCGAATGGGATTCAAAAAAATCGGGTTTTGGAAAATGCTTAAGTTTAAGTCATAACCGGAGGGTTAAAATGAAAAAAATCAGTATCAATGAATCGAAAAAACTATTATCATATTTGTGCAAAGAAAAGGATTTCAATGTTTTTATTATAAGTGATATAGAAAATGTCTCCGATGATAAAGAATATATTGACATCTATCTTGATGGAAGCATTAATGATCCCAAAGGTGTTTTACTCAGATATTTTGATTATTTTGTAATTTATACAGATGATGAAATTGATTATAAAGCAGCTACACAGATTATCATTAACCACAAAAAGCCAAAATCTCTAAACGGTAAAGTAGAGGTTATAGATAAAATTAAGCCTTATTTACAGCGTTTAGTTAAAGAAGAAGAAAACTATCGTTTTCTTGTACTGAAAGAGTTGAATTTTGTTGATTTTGACTACGAGATAAAAAAAGTGACTATTGAAAACATTGGCAAAGTAATAGATTTTTTAAATTCCATAGAAGAATTTGGATCAGTAGATGAAAAAGCTTTTGTATCGGAGATTAAGAATAAAACAGCAAGATGTTATTTTATTGAAGTAGATAATAGGGTTGTATCTACAGCTTCTTCATCAGCTGAATCAAAAGCTGGATCAATAATAACAGATGTTGCAACAGATAAAGAATATCGAAATCGAGGATATGCAAAAGCCGTTTTAAGCAAACTATGTTCTGATTTGTTAAATGAAGGAATAACTCCATATATATTATATTATAATCCTTATACTGGCAGGTTGTATAAAAGAATAGGATTCAGAGAAATAGGATACTGGAAAATACTTCGATTTGAATGAAAGTACGTTAATGAGGTGATTAAATGGATCGAATAAACAAAGAATTACTGGAAAAAATTAATAAAATGCCTGTAATAGATACCCACGAACATCTTGTTCATTCTGAAGAATTGCTTGATGGTCGGGATGATATTTTGCAGGAATTCCTGTTACATTATATGAGTTCTGATTTGATATCATCTGGTTTAAAGCCAGCTGATCTGGAAAAAGCTAAAGATAGAAATAAGCCTTTGCTTAAACGCTGGAGATTGATAGAACCCTACTGGGAGTTCTGCAGGCATACGGGGCACGGAAGAGCACTGGATGAAGCTGTAAAACGAATTTATGGTTTTGAAGAAATCAATGCTGATACGATAGAAGATCTTGGTTATAAATTCAAGAAAGCAAACAAACCAGGGCACATGAAAGAAATTTTGAAGGATATTTGTAATATCGAGCTGGCGATACTCGATCCATGGACCGGAATGTATGAATGTGACAGGAATTTATTCAGAAGGGTATGGCAGCCGCAGAATTATCTTATAGCTTTACCCTATGAATCAGATGTTCTTTCATGGCTGGAAGATAGATACAGTACTAAAATAGAAACTCTGTCTGACTGGCTTGATGCCTTTGAAATGGAACTGGAGGAGAATTTAAGTAATGGAATAATTGGACTCAAGAGTACGATTGCTTATCACAGACCATTGAAATTTGAGAAAGTTGATTATCATAAGGCTTCTAGGGGTTTTGCTGAAGCGTATAAATTATGGGATCAGTGGGGACACCGACATAAATACAATATTGTACTTCCCATATATGTTCAGGATTATGTTATGCACCACATTCTTTCCGTCGCTAACAAAGAGAAGCTTTTTATGCAGTTTCATACCGGATTGTTGGAAGGAAACAGAGGCACATTGAGTAACAGTAACCCAGAACTTTTAGAAAATGTATTTTCTGAATATCCTGATGTGAAATTTGATATTTTTCATATTGGGTATCCCTATCAGAATATTACAGCGGCTCTTGCCAAAATGTATCCCAATGTTTTTATTGACATGTGCTGGTCTCACATTATTTCACCTGCTGCAGCGAGAAATGCACTTTCAGATTTTCTTGATGCAGTGCCCTACAACAAGATAATGGGATTTGGTGGTGATTACGCCATAGTTGATGCGATTTACGGACATCTCAAAATAGCAAGAGAAAACATTGCAAATGTTCTTTCGCAAAAGATGGAAGAGAATGGTATGTCAATGGATAGGGCTCTTGAAATAGCAAGAAGACTTCTTTATGACAATCCAAAGGAAGTTTTGTTAGAAAATGAGTATTGAAAAGAATTGTAAAGATGACTCATGAAGAGCGTTACAATTTAGCTTTAAAGTACTCTGAAGAACTACGAAGAGAACTTGGTAACAATCTTGTTAGTTGTTGCCTTTACGGTTCTACCTCAAGGGGAACAGATACAAAATGGTCCGATCTTGAAATGCTTGTTGTTACAAGGGAAGATACACCATCGCGTTTTTTTCTGGTTGATATGATTCCCGTATCGATCAAAACAATTACCGATGATAAACTGTCCGATATTTTGCAAAACCCCGACAAAGATTGGCCATTTTACGCAGGACTAATGAACAATCTTGAGGTACTTTCAGGTGATGAAAAGCTTCCTGGAAGTTATCTTGAAATAGCTATGAATGTACCGGAAAGCAAATTCATAGAAGCTGCAAAGAAAAATGTTTCTGAATTAGTTTTTGAATCGTGTGGCAGGATCTTTTCATGCACTGTCAGGAAAAGGTACGATGATATTTTTTGTGCTGTGATTGAAACCCTTCTTGAAATGCGAACCATGATCTGCCTTATAAATCATACTTTCGTCAACTGGGATTATTTCGAAGGAATAAAGGAAACATTCAAATTTGAGAAAATCCCAAAGAATTATCCTGTATTAGCCACTAAATTGTGGCAAAGCTGTAGTCCCTTTGAAATTGCAAGATACGCCCGAAAATTACTCAAGAATTATGTACAATTTATCAATCATGAGCTCAAAATCGATATTGATTTTTAGATTCATGAGGGGAAGATCATAG
>CAYTVB010000031.1:0-21826 GCA_964441735.1 uncultured Thermotogaceae bacterium | reverse complement strand
CACTTCCCGCTCTTACCTTTTCCAAAATCTCCTCTCAACTGTCAAACTCAGGAGTACTTAGAGAAAAACGATTAAGACGTTCAAAGCTAGACGATGTTCCCGGAATTGGACCAAAAAGGAAGAAACGATTATTGAAAGCCTTTGGCAGTATTTCTGAAATTAAAAAAGCAAATAAAGAAGAGCTTTGCAAAGTCATCAATGATAGAAGAGCTGTTCAAAACCTTATTAATTGGTCAAAAAAACAAAGTGGTGGACGATGAACGTCCACCACTTCCTTTAAAAACTACCCTTATTTAACCTTTTCCTTTAGTTCTTTACCGGCTCTGAATTTAGGTACTTTACCACCGGGAATCTTAATGGGTTCTTTTGTTCTTGGGTTTACACCTTTTCTTGGTTTTCTTTTTGCTACTTCAAATGTTCCAAAACCAACCAGCTTAACCTCTTCACCTTTTGAAAGCTGCTCTTCAACGGTGTCAATAAAGTTATCAAGTACCTCACCGGCTAGTTTCTTCGTTACATCTGCCTTATCTGCAATTTCCGCAACAAGTTCTTTCTTGTTCACATGAGCACCCCCTACTATTGAAATCATGATGTCTCCATTATTCTAACACTTTAAGGCCGGTCATTTCAACTATCTACATCTCTTAATACCAGTATGCATAAGAAGTAGGTTAATTTTTTTAGAAAAAATAGTCATTGTGTTTATTTGTTGATTGCTGTATCCGTTATATAATGGTCATTACATAACATCATTTGAGTTTGTCGATAAATTACTCCATTACTTTTATTACGTCTATAATTTTGCCACAATTCAGTTATTAATCGTTTTTATGTAAACATTTTTGTTAAATAACAGATATAAGTCTGATCTTCTTAAATACAACTGGCTCTTTCGTGTACGAAACAAAAGACCATGCTCCTTCCATCGACAACATTGACCGTCCCGGTGGTGCATTCCAGCTCAAGCCGAGCACTCCCACGGCACACAGAATGACTTGCTTATGGCTGCTTCCTTCCGGATCTGACCAGATTCGCAAGTTTCTGTTGCGTGGGACCCAACCATCAACACCTTCCTGCACTCCGTGAAACGACCAAATGTTGCCTCAGGAAGTCTTCAGCCCCGCATATGGCGGATTTCGGGTACAGGGAACCGCCAGCTCCCCGCCTAGCATGGTCAATAAAAATTATATTATGTAAATGACCAAAGGTCAACTTGATACTTATATCAGGAAAGTTCATTTCAGTAGAAAAAAGTGAATTTACTTAAACAGTTCACTTAATGATATTATTCTGTTGCTGGAATATGTCATTTTTTTCCCGGGTAAATAAATTCTTTTAAAGCCATTTTTTAGAAGCATTTTTACCAGATTCTCTTCAATATCTACGTTAAGTGCTATAACCGGATAGCTAAACGTATTTTCTTTTATCATTTCTTTTAGTTCGTCCCTGGTGGATACTATAACCTGTTTACTATCAACTTTTGAAGCATATGAAATACATATTGGAGAATTGAGTAGCGCCGGTAATAATGCAAGTTTATCTTCTATATTCAATGAATCAAGATTTAGTGGTTTTCTTTTCTTTTTCGCAACATATTCCTCAAATCCCGACAATTCCATAGAAGATATTTGAACTGATTCTCTATCAGGTACAGTAAGAATGGAAATGCCATTTTGATATGCAAAACTAACTGCATCTCTGTCAAATACACCACAAAACGACGTTATACCCAGAGAATACAATTTCTTTATTGTTGAATAATCAATATATGTTGAAGCGTACATGGTATTCCATCCCAGTGGAACATTTCTTATTTCACCATTCAGTCTGGTTTCCAGGATTTTTCCATCTATTATGAACGATGAGATGTCTCCCAGATAATAATAAAGAGTCATGAATAATCTGATGTTATTTAGATCAGCTAAAGAAATACCTTTAGCAGGATTACCTATGTGTACATTTTCAAGCAAGCCTGAAACATTTTCGAGTTTGTATAGTGTTGATTCTTCCTGAACACCATCATTTGATATCAACTGCATTACATATTCGAGAGTAAGATGATCATATTTTTCAGCTGCAAAATATTGTGAGAAATCTTTATGCATCTGAGAACTATATATAGCAACTTTATACAGTGCCTTTAATGCTAACTTTCTTCTTCTCCTTAAAATAACATCACCACAATATTCAATGTCACTCATAACATCCTCGTAATCTGATGGATCAGTTAAAATAACAACATTTCTATGGTTTCTTGCAGCTGCCACCATGACTGCAATGGAAAAATAGTCCATCTCTCCTGTTAGTTCTTTTTCGCTGAGTTTCTTTCGTTTTTCTTCTGTGATAGACTTTGGATCCAATATCAACATGTCAAAAAAAGGAAAAGGTTTTTCTTTGTCTTTAAGATATTCTTCGGGTTCACTGATCAATGTATTAATTATTCCTTCCTTAAAAAGCTCCAGACGATAATTTTCAGTAATTTTTTCTTTTTTTCCCGTTAGTAAAGTTCTATAGGGGATATTATACTTTTTCATGGTTGCAACAAGCTCTGGTTCAACATATATATCGGCACCTTTATTATTAATGAAACGTAAGAACTCATTCAGTTTATCTTTGTTTTGTATTCCGACATATAATTTTTTTATATTCATTCTCGCACCCCCGTTTAATAGATTTTAACAGAAATCGTCCCGGTAGGAAGTCTTCAATTTATGTTATAAATACCGTTAAATCTCAAGCAGAGTTTTTATCATTATGATATAATGACTCTTGGTTTGGAAAACCCGCTTTGCCTTAGGGCAAGGCCATATGTCCATGGGAGGAGGTAATTTATGGAAAAGCAAAGAATCTATGAAACATTGTTCATCATTGACCCAAATTTGGAAGACGATTCCAGAGAAACAGTTGCAGAAAAAATCAAACAGCAAATCGAAGAAAGAGTCCAGGGTATTGTCAGAAAATTCGACCGATGGGGTGTTAGAAAGCTAGCTTACAAGCTGGGGAGAGGTTTTACTGAAGGCGATTACACTGTCATTGTCTTTGAAGCCGATCCGGAAAACGTAGATCTTCTTGAAAAATTCTACAAAATAACACCTGAAGTCTTTCGCTGGCAAACCTTTAGAAGAGAAGACCTTGAAAAAAGTGGTTTGCCAAAAGTTATGCTGCAAGAAGAGGAATCAGACGAAACAGCTGAGGTACCTTCGGAAAAAGAAGAAGTTACTGAAGATGCCACAGACGAATCGGTAACAGAAGAAACAGAAAAATCGGAGGAATGAAGAAATGTCAATCAGCTATAACAAAATTATTCTGGTTGGTAGATTGGTGAGAGACCCCGATATACGATTTACAACAAGCGGGACCCAGGTATCTGTCTTTACAGTAGCGGTTGATCGTCAAAGCCGCTCAGGAATGAATGACAAAGATAATACTGATTTTATAAGGGTAGTGACCTTCGGGAAAACCGCAGAATTTGTTGGAAACTATCTGGTAAAAGGTAGATTGATACTGGTTGAGGGTTCCCTGCGTATAAGAAAGTGGACCACTCAGGATGGAGACAAAAGAAGCACAACAGAGGTGCTGGCAAATAATATTAGATTTATGGAAACAAAATCTCAAGCTGGCATTACTGATAATTCAACCTTTGATAAGGATACTGATGAATCATCTAATGATGAAAACGATATTGACACCAGCGAAGACATCACATTTTTTGGTAGTGAGCAAAATGATAAAAGTGATGATCAACCACCCTTTTAAACAATAAGGAATAAGGAGGATTTCGATGAGAGAGCGAAGAAAAAGAAGAAAAACAAATAAACGCTGCAGATTTTGTTCTACAGATATTGATTACATAGACTATAAAAATACAACTCTTTTAAGAGATTTTATGACCGAAAAGGGAAAAATAATTCCAAAAAGAATTACAGGGAATTGTTCCAAACATCAAAGAATGGTAAAAATCGCCATTAAAAGAGCAAGACATATGGCGCTTCTTCCCTACGTGAAGGAGTAAAGCGAAGGGGAGGCTCGGAGAGCCTCCTTGTTTTTTAACTAACGGTATTAATAGATTGCGATATATTTGAAACGAAAATGGAGGTATTTTTTATGAAAATTATCTTACAAAAAGATGTTTCTAAATTGGGAAGCGAAGGTGAGATTCAAGAAGTTTCTGATGGATATGCAAGAAATTATTTAATACCAAAGGGTTTAGCTGTTGAAGCAACAAAAAGTGAAATGTCAAAATTAAAAACAAAAAAAGAACACCGTGAAATGAAAGAGGAACGGATACGGGAAAAAAGTGAGGAATTACTCAAGAAGATTTCATCAAAACATTTCACAATAAAGGTTAAAGCTGGAAGTAGCGGAAAACTCTTCGGTTCAGTTACTTCAGCAGATATCGCAAATAAAATTGAAGAAAAGACCGGAACAAAACTCGATAAAAAATATATAAATCTACCTGAGAACATTAGAGAAATCGGAGATCATAAGATTGAACTGGAATTACCGGGTAGTGTTAAAGGAACAATTGGCCTTACAGTTGAAGGAATAGAAGGAGACTGAGTTTGGAGTTTAAGATTTTTTCAAAAGCACTTTATTCAACCTGGATATATTACAGACCTGAACGCCTTCTCTTTGATGCTGGAGAAGGCATTTCAACAAATATGGGTAATGAAATTTACGCCATAAAGGATATTTTTTTGACTCATGGCCATATAGACCATGTATCTGGTTTATGGGGAATTATAAACACCAGAAACAACGCAATGGGAGATAAAACAAAGCCTCTACGCATAACATATCCCAAAAACAATCGTGCAATAGAAGCATACGTGCAATTCATAAAACAAATGAACCCGCATCTTAAATACGATATACTAATGAATCCAGTTGAAGAGGGAGAAGTCGTTTTTTTAAGGTATGCAGGAAACTTCAAAAGAACTGTTGTCCCTTTCAAGGTAAAACATACACCAGGAGAGATCAGTCTGGGTTATAATATTGTAGAACAAAGACATAAACTCAAAGAAAAATACAAAGAGAAAAGCTCTAAAGAAATTGCAAAGATTTCAAAACAAATGGGCAAAGATGAGGTGACTTATACGTACAATAAGAATATCGTCACAATAAGTGGAGATACATTTGCTTTACCAATAAGTGCAATTAGTGACACCGAGACACTTCTACATGAATGTACGTTCCTGAAAACGGAAGATAGAAGAGGCGAGAATCACTCATCACTGGAAGAAGTATTAAACAATGTTTCAAAAGTAAATGGTATGAAGAGATTAATACTGTATCATATATCTAGCAGGTACATCGGTAGATGGTCAAAGTGGAAAAAATATATTGAGGAACAGATGAAGGATTCAAATATCAATGTATATATAGTACACCCGCAAAAATTGTTAACGCTTTGACACCGTTGTATAGGAGGTAGATTATGGAGTATATCGGCTGGATGATTTTTGCAGTTGTACTTTTGGTTATTGAAATAGTTACTCCAACATTTTTCTTTCTATGGTTTTCCGTAGGTTCTTTCATTGCTGGCTTACTTGCAGTATTTGATTTCAGTCTTGGATGGCAGGTTTCCATTTTTGCAATCACCAGTACAATACTGGTTCTTTTTACACGTCCCATAGCAAAGAAACTATCAGGTGAACCGCCAAGAAAAATTTACGTAGATGAATTAAAGGGATCTCGCGCAAGAGTCATAACAGAGATAAATGTCAATAAAGGAACCGGACTGGTAAGAACTTCAGGAGAGATATGGAGAGCAAGGCCCCTTGAAGAAGAGAAACACAGCATAATTGAAGAAGGAAAATATGTGAAGATAGAACATGTTAGAGGTACCGTTGTTTATGTTACTCCCATAGATAAAGAGAAAAAAATTGAAGGAGAGGGGGAATAATTATGATTCTTTGGATAATACTTGCAGTAATCATACTTATTATTGCAGCTTCTGGAATTAAAATAGTTAGACCATTTCAAAAAGGACTTGTAGAAAGATTGGGAAGTTTTAAACGTGAAGCGGAACCTGGATTAAATTTCATCATACCCTTCATTGAAAGAATTGTGAAAGTAGACCTTAGAGAAATGGTAATCGATGTCCCACCTCAGGAAGTCATCACCACAGATAATGTTGTCGTTACTGTAGATGCTGTCATTTATTATGAGGTAACCGATGCTTATCGCGTTGTTTATAATGTTTCTAACTTTGAAAATGCCGCCGTCAAACTTGCACAGACAAACCTTAGAAATGTGATTGGTGAAATTGAACTGGATCAGACATTAACCTCAAGAGAAAGAATAAATGTCAAATTGAGAGAAGTACTTGATGATGCTACGGATAAATGGGGTGTTAAGGTTACCCGTGTAGAAATAAAGAAAATTGATCCACCACAAGATATCATGGAAGCCATGTCTAAACAGATGAAGGCTGAAAGAACAAAGAGAGCGGTAATTCTTGAAGCTGAAGGATATCGCCAATCAGAAATTACCAGAGCTGAGGGTGACAAGAGATCAGCAATCTTGAAGGCTGAAGGTGAAGCTGAAGCCATTAAGAGAGTCGCTGACGCCAACAAATATAAACTCACAGCTGAAGCTGAAGGACAGGCTGCTGCTATTATGAAAGTATTTAAAGGTATACACGAAGGTAATCCAACCAGCGATCTTATAGCTATACGGTACCTTGATGCACTTAAGGATATCGCTGACGGAAAAGCAAGCAAAATATTCTTACCCTTTGAATCTTCAAGCCTGTTAAGTAGTGTTGCCTCCATTGCAGAATTGTTTAAAGAGAATAAGGAATCCAAAAAAGAAGAGTAATCGGGGTTGTTTGTGTGCAAAGTTGTGATTTCTTTCTGGTAATTATGACACACTTACTCGTTTCAATATGCGCTTTTGTTCTTTCTTTAGCTACTGTGCTCATAACTTACCGTTACGAAAAAAAAAGACCTATATGGTTTAACTTACTCAATCTACCTGCGGTTGCTTTATCGATATTCCTAACCTATCATTTTTTTGAGTACAACAATTTACTGCTTTTCATTACATTGTTACTCATTGGTTATCTTTATTTCTTACGTGAATTTAATCTGAGAATAATGAGTTTTGATGTTTCTTTCAGAATTATTTATTTGTCGATGGGATTTACAAGAAACGAATATCTGAAAAATCTTCTTCTCTCTGAAAGTAAGTTGTTTTTTGTCAGGTCTTTAATTACTTTTTTACTAATATCAACCGTTGCTGATATATTCCATGAGTTATCTTCGATAGTTTCGAATAACTGCTACAACATGATTACTTTATTTTTTATTGTGCTTTTATCTATTCTCTGCATAATGAATTGGCTAAAAAAAGACATTGTAAAGAATAGTTCAAATTTTACTGGCTAAATGTATGTTATTATACCCCTAGTAGGTATTAATGAGGAGGTTTTTTTATGGCAGAACAATTATTAAACAAAGATGTAAGGAAACAGGTAAAAGAAATTCTACTAAACATGGAACGTGAAGTGAAGTTATTGTTGTTTGTTAAGGATAAAGACTGTGATTACTGTGCTACAGTAAATTCTTTATTGAGCGAACTAACAGAAGTCGGAGAGAGGGTATCCTTTGAAAAACATAATATTGACGACGAAATTGCAAAGAATCACAGAATTAATGATGCACCTGCAATAGTTCTTTTAACGCCTGACGGAAAGGACAAGGGTGTAAGATTCTATGGTATACCATCAGGACACGAATTCGGCACTTTGCTTCAGGACATAGTAAGTTTTTCAAAAGGAGCGATATCAAGTATTTCCGAAGATTCTCAGAAAAAAATAAAGGACATCGACAAAGATATTGATATAAAGGTGTTTATAACACCAACATGTCCTTATTGTCCAAAGGCAGTTGTAACCGCTCACAATATTGCTATGATTAACGACAGGATAACTGCTTCAATGATAGAAGCAAACGAGTTTCAAGAACTTTCTAAGAAACATGGTGTCAGTTCTGTTCCACACATTGTAATAAATGATAGTGTAGACTTCGTAGGAGCATATCCCGAAGAGCAGTTTGTTGCTGAAATACTAAAAGCTGTTTAGGGGGGGCATTAGAATGGCGTTCTTCGATGTCAGTAGCGCAAAAAAAACGACAGATTTAAAAAATGAATACGATGTAATTATAATTGGCGGTGGCCCTGGAGGTTTAACAGCTGGTATTTATGCGGTTCAGGCAGGTCTGGAACCCCTTGTAATTGAAAAAGCACTTGAAGGCGGTCAGATGAATAATACGGACAAAGTTGAAAACTGGCCAGGATTTACTTCAATATCAGGAGTAGATTTATCTGACAAAATGGCTGAACACGCCCAGGAACACAATGTTACGATCACAAACGGTGAAGTTATCAACCTGGAAACCGGTGACATGAAAACAGTTCATCTTGACAATGGCAAGAAAATACAATCCAGGGTAGTAATTATTGCCACAGGCTCCAATCCAAAAAAACTTGGTGTTCCTGGTGAAAAAGAATTGTCAGGAAAAGGAATATCATACTGCGCCACATGTGATGGCCATTTCTTCAGAGGCAAACACATAGCAGTTATCGGTGGTGGAAATAGTGCTCTTGATGAAGCTATTTATCTGACCAAAATTGTAAAAAAAATCACTATTGTTCAGAATTTACCCGATCTCACAGCAGATAAAATGCTCCAGAAGAGAATTAAAGAAACGGGTATAGTTGATTTCATTTTCAATACTGTTGTAAAAGAAGCAAAAGGAAATGAAAAACTTGATAAGCTTTTACTTGAAAATGTAAAAACAGGTGATGAAAGTGAGCTGGAAGCTGAAGGGGCATTTGTGTTTATTGGCATGAACCCAAACACAGATTTTATTAAAGGAAAAATAGAATTAAATGATTATGGTTATGTAATAACAAAAGACAACTGTGAAACAACTACAGAGGGTATTTATGCAGTAGGAGATGTGAGAGAAAAAGAAGTAAGGCAGATTGTTACTGCAGCTGCTGATGGTGCAATTGCTTTACTGGATGCATCGAAGAAATATTTTAGATAAATTATTAAGTCCAAATATAAAATTCAATTCGTTTTATTACCTAGAAGACTCAATGAGGGTAATTTTCCCCTCATTGAGTTCCATTTTTACCCAGCTCCCCACAGGAAGGGTTATTTTATCCAAACTATCATGATAGACAGGAATACCCAGCCACACTGGAATTTTCGAAGATGCGAAATATCTTCTTATAGTTTGTTTCAGTTCTTCCAGATCACCATTTTTTATATTACTAAATCCAGCAAATACAATTCCCCTTAATCCATCATATTTTTCCAGATGAGCAATATTCCATAACATTCTTTCAAATGAATGCAGGGTTTCTCCAACATCTTCAAATACCAGAATGCAATCCTTCAAAGATCCAATATACTCAGTACCCTGTAACGTTTTAAATAGTGTAAGATTTCCAACGATTAGCTTTCCTACCATATCTCCAGGAACAATAGGCTCAGATGGATAATCAAATTCTATTACTTCCTTTCCTTCAACTACAGGAATCATATTGTCTAATAATCCGATATTGTCATCTATTTCAACAGAAACCATAGGACCATGATAGGTAACAAGACCACTCTTAAAGTGGAGTGCTAGAAGCAAAGCGGTAATATCACTATAGCCAACGATGGGTTTCGGATTTTTCCTAATTTTCTCAAAGTCTAGATAATCCAGTAACTCAAAGGAGCCAAATCCACCTCGAGAGGTAAGTATTAAATCTATTTCCGGGTTTTCAAATGCCCATATCAATTCATTTGCCTTTTCCTGCGCAGATAGATACGCGTTGCAACTTTCACCTACAATCACATTAAAGCCATAACTTTTTAAATTATCTATTCCATTTCTAAGGGAATAATAATCAGGAAGAGCTGCCGGAGAAGTCACAAAAACTGTTCCTATACTTCTATTTAAAGACTCTGAATTTCCTAATTCAAAAGGTTCAATAGTATTTGTATGAATCCCTTTAGTCATCAAAAAAACAACACAAACAGAAAATAAAAAAAAGATGCGCTTAAGCATAAAAACCCTCCATTAGCGCTATTCTTAACTAAATTATTATAACCCAGAATAAATTTAATAACCATAAACATACTATGAAATAGTTTTTACTCAAACGATTTTATTATAAAATTAACCTAAATAGTCTTTTCAAAGTCGCATTTCATAGCATTCATTATTTATTAATAGTAATACAAAGAATGAAAGTTATAATCGTATTTAATAAAGCATAATAATTGTTAGTTTACAATAATGACTTTTTTCACACTTTGAATTTAATACGCTGTATGTTGTATAGTTAAAATGACTCTAACAAAAGGGGTGATTTTATGAAAAAATTACTACTAGTAGTATTTATTTTGGCTGCCACAATCTTTATGGGCCAGCAAATAACGGTTATAGGTCCATGGTCTGGAGCTGAAAAAGATGCTTTCATGCCTGTTCTTGAAGAATTTGAAGAACAGACAGGTATCGAAGTCCAGTATCAAATTTACAGAGCTGAAGACCTCGCAAATTTATTACCAGCACAGTTTGCAACTAAAAGAACACCTGGTGACGTAATATTCATGTGGACATCTTTTATGCAGAGTAACACAGAACATATAGCCAATTTATCAGACACAATCAAACCAGAAAACCTTAGACCAGGAGCACTCGATAATGTTACGGTAGATGATGAAATTATTGGAATCCCATATACCGGTAAAGTTAAACCAGGTTTCTGGTACAGAAAATCGTTCTTTGAAGAACATGGACTTGAGATTCCTGAAACATGGGATGAATTTGTTGCACTACTTGAAGAGATTTCTGAAATCGAAGGTATCACTGCACCAATAGCAAGTGGTAATGGTGTAGGTTGGCCATTATCTGATGTGACAGAACACTTTATTTTGACATTTGGTGGTCCTGAAGCACAGAAAGGTTTAATTGCTGGTGAAGAAAAGTGGACAGAAGGACCGGTAAAAGAATCAGTGACCAAGTTAAACAGTTTACTTGAAAAAGGATATTTTGGTGAACCAGTTGAATGGACTACTGTCCTTGAACAGTGGTGGAGTGGCCAATATGGTCTTTACTTCATGGGCCAATGGTTAACCGGTATGGTAGACGACCCTACTGATCTCGGTGTTCTTGCAATTCCAGGAAATGAAGCAGTTGTATTTGCACTTGACTATGCTTTCATTCCAAAATATTCAAAGAATATAGATGCAGCCAAGAAGTTAATACAGTTCCTTGCCGGACCTGAAGGTCAAACTGCTCAGGTTGAACAAGGAGGACATATTGCTTCCGCTGAAGGAGTTCCACTAGACGCTTATCCTCCGGTTGACAGAGAAATCGCAGCATTGCTTGAAGGTAAAGCTACCGTAAACGATCTTGATGACTCAATTGGTGGCATGTGGCAGAGTACATTCTGGGATCAGCTCAAACTTCTCTGGGTAAGACCGGGAAGACTTGAAGCTGTTCTCGAAACACTTCAGTCAAGAATGCCATAAACAAGTAAATAATTGATATTAGCGGGACCCTTGCGGTCCCGTTTTAATTGAAGGGGGAGATTAGATGGACTTAAGAAAGGCCCGCATTAGCAATTTTGTTGTTTTTGTTTTACCCGCATTGTTTTTATTGGCTGTTTTTGTTCTTTATCCCACCTTTAGAACTATTTTTCTAAGCTTTGTAGGTCCTAATGGTGAACTGACGTTCGAGAATTATCAAAGTGTTTTTGCAAGTGGAGATATTATTGATTTTGGTAATATAAAGCAGGGACAATTCCCCTTTGGTACACTAATTCATAATGCTCTGTGGATTGCCATTCACTTACCGCTAACAACATTTCTGGGACTATTTCTTGCCGCTCTTCTGAGAGATGTAAAAGGTGGAGCGATTATAAAATCTGTTATCTTCCTGGGTATGGTTATGCCACTGGTTGTTGGTGGAATTATGATACGTTTTATGTTCGATGGAAACATTGGAATAGTTAACCTGTTTTTTAAAGTCTTTGGACTGCCAACTCAGACCTGGACTGCTTATCCAGAAACTTCCCTTCTCGCTTTAATTTTTGGTTCGGTCTGGTTGTGGACAGGCTTTAGTATGATTATTTACTCAGCCGGGCTGGAAACTATTCCCAAAACGTACTATGAAGCTGCTGAAATTGACGGTGCTTCAAAACTGAGAATTTTTTTCAGTATAACGATACCCATGTTGAAACCCATAACTGTCGTTGTTGTAACCATGACACTTCTCTGGGAACTTAAAATATTTGACATTGTATATGTTGCAACAATGGGAGGTCCAGGTGGATCATCAAATGTACTAGCCCTTCAAATGTATCTTTACGGATTCAGAGCCTGGGACTTCAATAGAGCAGCAGTCATGGCAGTACTGATAACAGGACTAACAATATTTGCTGCCATTCCTCTAATAAGGTCAGCTGGAGAGGAGAATGTCCAATGAGAAAGAAAAAGGTTACCGGGAGAGTATTAAAAAGTGTTATTGGCTGGATCATTGCGTTAGTATGGATTTTACCAATAGTTGGAGTCTTCATGACTGCGGTCAGACCTTATAGCGAGGTTATTAATGGCTGGTGGAATTTTGATGAATTCAACCCTTCCTTTTCAAATTTTACCGGAGCGCTCTTTCACGAATCGGTACCGCTTTTAACTGGAATTAAGAATTCATTGTTAATTGCACTTCCAGCAACATTTATACCTTTGATACTGGCCACAATGGCTGGTTATGGAATTGCAAGGTATCGTTTCCCTATGAGAAAGACATTTATTATTACGGTAGTTATGACTCTTGCCCTTCCCCAACAAATGATAGCGGTTCCTATATTCCAGATTATGAGCGGCTTAGGATTGGTTGATAGTTTTTGGGGGTTGATATTAGTCCATACTGCCTGGGGAATACCATGGACAACCTTTTTTATGAGAAATTATTTCAAAACCTTGCCTGTAACTATGGAGGAAGCTGCAAGAATAGATGGAGCTTCTGATTCTCAGATATTTTTCAGGGTTGTTTTGCCCAATGCCTTCCCTGCAATTGCATCAGCTGCAGCTCTGCAATTTACGTGGGTCTGGAGTGATTTCTTCCTGGCACTGATTCTCGTTTATTCACCAAACAAATTACTGGCAACCCAAAGAATACCTTTAATGAGAGGACAGTATCAGGTAGACTGGGGACTTCTTTCAGCTGCATCGATTCTGGTTATGATTGTTCCGATCATGATATATATTCTCCTGCAGCGTTATTATGTGAGAGGAATGGTTGGCTGGACAATAAAATAATTTTTCAGGAAGCGATTATTTATGAGAATAGAAGAAATTCGCTGGGACAATTTAACAAAATTACTCGAATTACTCCTTGTCAGAAAGCGTATATCAAGACAAAATATCGTTAAAACCCTCAATATTCGTAATTCAACACTCACTTATCTGGCAGGAGAATTGAATAAACACAGCATGGTGAAAATTGAAAGAGAAGTCCTGGGACGTGGAAGACCCAGGCACTATATGTCACTAAATGATGGCTATGGAAATTTTTTCGGTGTCAAAATAGGAAGAGAATCAGTAAAAATTGGAATATTTACGCTTTCTTTGAAGAAAATTAAGGAATATGTTATTGAACTGGTATATCCCTTCACAGAAAATCTTAAAAAAATTAGAAATATATTAACGGACCTAATAAAAAAACACAAACCGCTTTCAATGGGCATCGCAATATCAGGAACAGTGGACATCAACAACCGTTTAATAACAACATCTCCAATTCTTGGCACTGAAGAAAGCAATCTGGAAGAAATCATTAAAAAGCACAACTGTGAAGTAGTACTTTGTAATGATGTAGATGCTTTAAACATTGGGCAATTAGTTAAGACGGGAAGAATTGAACAGTCTTCACTTACCATAACATTTGGAGTTGGTATTGGAGCATCCTATTATGATAGCGTAGATATTCTTCTTGGAAGCGATGGTAAATCAGCTCTTGAATTTGGTCATAGTAAGGTAGAGTACAGTGGTGAAAAATGCTATTGTGGTGGTTCAGGATGTCTTGAGACAGTTGCCTCTGAATATTGTCTCGTCAAGGACAAAGCAAAAAATATAAATAATTTTGTTGAGAACTTCGAACAGTTTAAAGATAGATTGAATGAAATTCGCAATTCAGCAAAACAGAACTCCCTGCATAGCAAGTATTATGAAATACTGGATAGATTGTCATATCACGTTTCCAGCCTTTCCCTTTTACTTCGCCCAGATATAATCTGGATCGGTGGAGAAGGTGTAGTCAACGAATGGATTTTTTTGAAAATCAAAGATGGTATAAATAAATATCTGAGTGCTGGTTACTGGAAGCTCAATCCGGAGATTAAGCAAATTACTCTTCCGGATATCTGGGAAAGAGGAGCTGCCTTCCTGGCACTCAGAAAATATGTGCGGACTGCACTAAAAACTAACTAAATTATATCTTTAAATAACATAAGATAGTCTATAAGCTGCCGTGTTATTAAAAAGTTTTTGCGTACCGTTTCTTTTCCATTTTCTCCCATTTTCCTTTTCAAATTTTCATTGGAAAGGATTTTTTTAGTTGCTTCTATTGCTTCTTCAGTGCTATTAACTAAATAACCATTATGGTTATCTTTTATCTGCAAAGGAATACCACCAACATCTCCACCTACAACTGGTGTTTCTTTCCACAAAGCTTCACTAACTGTAAGAGCAAAGCCTTCTCTTATTGACTTTTGCAATACCACATCACTTACCTTTTGAGCTGCATTTACTTCAATATTTCCAACATCGTGAAAATTTGTATAAACACCAACATCATAGTCTCTACCTACATATCTTAATATATCTTCATAAATCTGCCAGCCTTCGGGATCATCCGAAGCCATAGAACCAATCATCAGTAACTGTAAATCACCGTATGTCTTTTTCAATTCCCTGTACACATCTACAACACCCAGTGGATCCTTCCATGGATCAAATCGTGATACCTGAGTAATCAAAGGTTTATCTGCATCAACCTTTAACTTACTGCATGCCTTATTTAATTCTTCATCAGATAACTTCCTGTTCTTATCACTAAGTGGGTCAATAGAAGGTGCAATTTCCTTTATTTCGGGGAATCCAAATTCTCCAGCATAGGATTCGAGTGTGAAAATTGCGCATGTATATTTTGAAGCAAACTGTTTTAAAAATTTTAGATATTGTTTATTGGGTGTTGAAGTATCAATATGACATCTCCAAACCACCTTTGCGTTACCAAAGTCATAGAACTCAGGTAAAGCGAAAGGCTGTGGATCATGAATAATTACTACATCATATTCTTCTTCATTAAGTTCTGTAGCATTTTCCTTTGTAGTTTTAATGAAGTTATCTTTATCCTTTTCCTCAAGAACATCATCTTTACCCTGGAGCGCATTATGAACCCTTTTTGTGAACTCATAAAAATCCTTTTTTGCTTCGATAACCTTCCATTCAACATCAATCCCTGCATCTTTCATTAAAGGCACAAGGGTATGAAGAATTTCGGCTACACCTCCGCCAAAGGCTGTTGCATTGACGTGAAGCACCTTCAATCCTTTTAGTTTATCAACTAAACTGAACAATTCCTCTTTCTTCTCATTATCCATAAATTGCAAATAGTCGTCAATACGTTTAGAGGTCAACTGTACTGTCTCCATAGAAACACCTCCTATGGTATATTATAATATATTTTGTTCATTATTTGAATAATATACATAACACGCATAGAATCTAAATTCAATGGTTATCTCAAATATCTGATTTCATCAAATTGGCGAAGTATTCAGGAGACACAGAAACTCCATCTAATTTTCTTGAATGTTCTGCTGCAAATGCCATCATGTGACTGTGTACAGAATTTTCTAGCGTCGTTGTGGCAATATTATCAACGCCCCTTATCCATGATACAAACGCTTCTATCAGTCCATAATCACCACCGCTATGACCGCCAATGGCTTCCACAATCGGATAATTTGTTTTTCCTTTACTAAAAACAGAAAGCACTATGTTACCTGATTCAAGGTCACCGACAATTTCTCCGTGAGAACCATAAATATTTAGCCTTCGCGTAATCTTATCTGTAAAAGCAGACAAAGTAAAATTGGCAATAATGTCATTATCAAAACGAAAAAGTACTGTTTGATGATCTGCCACATCATTATCCGAACTGTAAACACACCTTCCATAGGGTCCATATTTCAATGCTTGTTTTCTTGCTTCAAGTGAGTTATCTGTTGAAATTACAGATACAGGCCAGCCTGTATTATTCCCAAGGTATATTTTTAATGCAGAGTATGGGCAGTATTCTTCCACTGAACAGTCATTACACCTATCTGAAGCGCCTTCTGGTTTGTTTTCCTCTTTAAAATAGTATAGCTTTCCCTGTGAAATAACTTTCCTGCATTTCTCTCCCACCAACCAGTGAAGAATATCAGCATCGTGACAGCTTTTTGTCAAAATAGTTGGCCCTGATTCTTCTTCATTTCTCCAATTTCCTCTGACATAGCTATGTGCAAAATGAAAATAACCTACTTTTTCTATCTGTTCTATGCCAATCAGCTTACCAATACTTCCCTCATCAATCAATGATTTTACTGTCCTATAGAAAGGCGTATAACGTAATACATGGGCAACTACTACCTTTCCACTGACTTCTTCACAGTTCAGTATTCTAAGAACTTCATTGGCATTCTGAGCTATGGGTTTTTCTAAAAGGACTTTATAACCCTGTCTCACAAACTCTATCACAGGTTCTACATGAAATCTGTCAGGGGTTGCAATAATGGCGCCATCACTGATTTTTCCTCTGGCAAGGAGTTCCTTCCAATCTTTGAAACACATCTCTCTATTGATTCCATATTGATCCGCGAATCGCCTTCGCTTCTTTTCATAAGGTTCAGCAACTGCTATGAGTTCTGTATCCTCCCTTTCATTCAAAATACGTCCATAGGCTTCGTATCCTCTATTGCCGGCACCTATAATACTAATCGTAATTTTACTCATATACTCACCTCTCTCAATATATATTATACGTTTAATAAAAATGAATAGAAATTCTCTATCCAACAATGTTATACTATATGCTGTATATTAACAGTAAATAGCAGGTGATTATTTGAATAGAGAACAGCGCCTTAACAAAATCATTAAGATCTTAAAAACTAAAAAAGAACCAATTAGTGGAAATAAATTAACAGAAATGCTTAAAGTAAGTCGTCAGATGATAGTCAAAGATATTAGTCTGCTTAGAACCAGAGGTTATGAAATACGATCAACATCTCGAGGATATATTTACTATTCAGGGAAAAAATTCAGAAGGATGATCGTTGTTAGCCACGAGCCGGAGAGAATTGGAGAAGAGCTGAGATTAATAGTTAATAACCATGGTAGAGTCCTGGATGTAATTGTAGAACACCCGGTTTATGGTGAGATCAAAGGAAAAATAGATGTTGCATCAGAAGAGGACGTTTCGCGTTTTTTGGCGCGTTTGAAGGGAAGCAATGCATTTCCGCTATTGAAGCTTTCCTCTCATGGAATACATATGCATACAGTTGAAATTGATAATGAAGATCATTTTAAACTTATTCTACAAAGGCTTGATGAAGCTGGTTTTTTAGTTAAATAATCCACATTAATTATGACTACGGGGTGATACTGTGATAATTGACAAAGTTATTGGCAAATATCTTACCAAAAAGCAGCAAAGAAAGTTATTACTACTAACATCCTTGCAATGGATGGCAGTTGCTGCAGGTGTTATGATTTTACCTCTTACATTACCATCAATAATAAAAAATCTTCCTGGTGCGTCAGAAATGCAGGGTACAGTGGCAAGTTCTGTATTCATGGGAATGCTTATAGGCGCCTTGATTTCGGGTGTATTTTCTGACAGGTTTGGAAGAAAGATTACAAACATAGCTTTTCTTATTAATGCAATAGTTTTTACATTCTTAAGTGGAATTTCCATTAATGCTTCTCAATTCGCAATATACAGGTTGCTTTCAGGAATTGGATTTGGTGGATTATTGCCAGTTGTCAACGCATATATGTCTGAATTCAGTCCTATTAAAAATCGCGGACGATATCTTACTCTGCTTGAATCTAGCTGGGCAATAGGAAGTATAATGATAGGATTATTTTCCGTTTTAACCGTTGATACTATTGGATGGAGACCTTCGTATTTTGTACTCGCTGGGTACAGTTTGTTTTTACTTTTCATAGCCTTTTCACTTCCTGAAAGTCCCAAATTTGCTTATATAAAAGGTGGCAAACAGGCACTTGAAAATGTTCTTAACAAAAAAATCGAAGAGAACATTGATATGCACAAACCAAAAAAGACTCCCTTATTGCAATTGTTAAAGAGTAAATATTTAACAAGGACAATTATGATCTGGGTGGCATAGTTTAGTGTCAGTTTCTCTTATTATGGAATTTTTACCTGGGCTCCAAAATTATTTGAAGCGAAGGGTCTCTCTGCAGTATCAGCTTCCTGGTACACATTTTTCATGTTATTAATGCAATTGCCCGGGTATCTCTTTGCTACTTATCTTATTGATAAGATTGGTCGAAAGAAAACGGGTATCTTTTTCTTTACTGGTACCGGGATCGCAATTCTTTTACTGCTTATTGTAAACACGCAGTCACTTTTATTTACATATGCAATTGTTATGTCAATATTTAACATGGGAGCCTGGGGATTGGTTTATGCTTACACTCCAGAGCTGTATCCAACAGAAATGCGATCCAGTGCAAATGGAACATCTGGTGTTATGGCCCGTGTTTCTGGAATAATTGCACCTTACTTTACTGCCAGTTTAATGGCGTTAGGTAATGTATTTGGAATAACGACAATTACTTTCACAATAATGTTTGTCATGTTATTTACCGCTTTTCTAATCTCAAGATTTGGAATTGAAACAATGAATAAAGCCATCGAATAATGTAATAATCAAGTAAAAAAGCAGGCGTTTTAACGCCTGCTTTTCTACTTTGATTGTATTATCTAATAATAATGTTCATGATCTTATCCTTTATATAAATCACCTTCACTATATTTTTACCATCGAGATACTTGCTCAGCTTCCGGTCTTTTTGAGCATTCTCCAGTATTTCTTCCTCTCCTGCATCTTTGTTAACCTCAACCTTACCTCTCATCTTCCCGTTTATTTGAACAGGTACTTCAATGGTGGCTATTTCTTTGTATTTCTCATATCCTTCGGGAAACCCGGAGTCAAGTATTGAGCACGTTCCACCTTTCATTTCATGAATCTCTTCACTTATAAATGGTGCAAAGGGTGAAAGCAATTTTGCAAGATCCACTTTGATCTTACTTTCCAAATATTCTTCCTTTGTCGCTTCATTTATGAATTCCATAATTGCTGCTACAGCTGTATTATATTTTATGTTTTCTATTGAATACTTTACTTTATCAACAGTTTCAGCCATTTTTATCTTTAAACTAGTGGAACTTTCTCCTTCAGGCATATTAGAGACATCCCAAACTCTGTTGATAAATCTTTTTGTGGCATCCATACCACTGTCTCTAAAATCGCCGCCTTCCAGAAAATTCCCCATAAACATCAAATATGTTCTCAAAACATCTACACCATGTGTATCAAAATAATCATTGGGATTCACAGTGTTACCTTTTGATTTACTCATTTTTTGACCATCTTTTATAATCAGACCGTGACCTCTAAAAGATGTAAAAGGTTCTTCAAAGGGCAAATATCCTAAATCATGAAGTGCCATTGTTATAAATCTGGAATACATCAGATGAAGATTCGCATGTTCGTTTCCTCCAATATACATATCAACAGGTAACCATTTTTTAATCAATTCTCGATCAAAAGGTTCTTCGAGATCTTTGGGTGAAACATATCTTAGGAAATACCACGCAGAATCAAGAAAATTATCACTAACATCTGTTTCTCTCCTGGCCGGACCTCCACATTTAGGGCAGGTAGTGTTGACAAAATTTTCATTCCGCGCAAGAGGAGCCAATCCACTTCCATCAGGTACGAAATCTTCCGTTTCGGGAAGTTCTACTGGCAATTCTTCCTCTGGAACAGGTACTGTACCACATTTATCACAGTACACTACCGGTATTGGTGGACCCCAGTAACGCTGTCTTGAAACGCACCAATCATGTAAATGATAATTTACCGTCCTTTTCATGTAATCACTGACTTCATCTACTTTATCAATAAAATCTTCACTTTTCCAGCCGGAATACTCTTCACTATTTATCATTATTCCCCTTTCGGTGTAAGGAAGATCTTTCTTATCACAATCAATAACCTGCTTTATTTCAAGGCCATATTTTTTTGCAAAATCATGGTCTCTTTCATCATGAGCTGGAACCGCCATAACAGCTCCTGTTCCATATTCTGCAAGCACATAATCGCCTACCCATATGGGTAGCTTTTTGCCGGTTAACGGATGAGTAGCATAACTACCAGTAAACATGCCATTTTTTGAACGTGTAATGGATGTTCTTTCAGCTTCATCCATCTTGTTCACATGTTCAATGAATTCATCAAATTCTATTTTTTTGTCTTCGGATATCAGTTCTTCTGTATATTTATACTCGGGAGAGAGAACGAGATAGGTAACCCCGTAAATTGTATCCGGCCTTGTTGTAAAGGTCTGTATCTCGAAATCTTTATCCTCCAGATGAAAAACAACAGTTGCCCCTTCAGATCTGCCAATCCAACTTTTTTGAATATTCTTTGTTACTTCAGTCCAATCAAGTTTTTCCAGATTGTCAAGTAATTTATCTGCATACTTTGTTATCTTAAAAAACCATTGACTCATTTCCTTTTTATGTATTTCTGTATCACATCTCTCACATTTTCCATCGATTACCTGTTCATCTGCCAAAACCGTTTTACACGATGGACACCAGTTAACCTTTGAACTCCTTTTTTCCGCAAGCCCTGCTTTAAACAACTTGACAAATATCCATTGTGTCCACTTGTAATACTCTGGCGAAGAGGTTATAACCTCACTGGTCCAATCATAGATATTTCCTATTTTTTTCAATTGTTCATCCCTGAAATAACCAATACTCTCCGGCGTCAATTCAAAAGGATTTTTTCCAACCTTTAAAGCATAGTTTTCGCTGTGAATGCCGAAGGCGTCAAAGCCAATAGGCTCATACACATCGTATCCCTGTAGTTTCATATACCTTCCATAAACATCTGATCCAATAAATGAATACATGTTTCCAATATGCAAACCTGATGCGGAAGGATAGGGAAACATCATTAAGTTATAGAATGGTTTTTCCGATTTATCTAAATTTACTTTAAAATAATCTTCATCTGCCGACGCCTTCACACTGTTTGAACGGTTTGAAAGCAAACTGGACGAGTATGGCGACAATCTGCCGCGCGCAGCGGTGGAACTGGCAAAGGACTGGCGGCGCGACAAGTACCTTCGTCAACTCGAGGCTCTACTTGCGGTTATGGACACCGAGCACGCCATGATTATCTCCGGCTCGGGTGATGTGGTCGAGCCGGATGACGGCATTGTCGCCATCGGTTCCGGTGGTCCCTTTGCTCTGGCCGCGTGTCGCGCACTGGTCGATCAGAAGCGACTGTCTGCCGAAGAGATAGTCCGCAGGTCCCTGGAAATCGCTGCCGACATCTGCGTCTACACTAACCGTCAGATTACCGTCGATACCCTAAAATAGCGTTGATTTAGTCTCCGACTCCTGTTATACTCTCAACTCGCAGGCAGTGCAGATGGGAGGAACAT
>CAYTVB010000030.1:0-22183 GCA_964441735.1 uncultured Thermotogaceae bacterium | reverse complement strand
GTAGGGTAAAGGTAAATGTATGAGCTGGAATCCAGAACCACAACAAACTATAAAATGCTTTATCAATATTTTTCCAGTTGTTTTCTCTAAGCACAAGATTGTCCAGTGCTCTGTGTATGAGAACCAGGAAAGGCCCGAATTGAAGGTTCATTGAAATTGATCTCGTTAAAGCGTAAAAAAACCCTTCCATAAAACTTTCTGGTAACAATCCATTCAATACCAATGCTGCAACAAATCCTTCAAATCCAATAAAGGCAATTTTTATAGGAACAGCAAGAATACCCCATACTAATGCTTTTGAGAGAACAAAATATAGGGTTAAAAAGTTTTTCTTGCCTGCCAGTCTGGCAGCAATTATTTCACCAAGTGTTCCCAGAACCGCAAATTGAGCTATGGCAGAAGTAAAGGGAAATTTTGAAACAAAATCAACATAAAAATCCATATTACCTCCTGTTTATTCTAACTCAGGATAGGTTTTTTCTATTGTTGAAACGGCATCCGGCAAATAACGCTTAATTATTTCATTGATAAGTCTGGGATTTTGTTGTTCAATAAGATGCTTGATCCTGTTAATTAATTCATCACGTTCAACCTTGTTTAAAGTTCTTTCATTGAGGAATTTTAATATTTTTGGATGGTCGGTTTTCTCGAAGTTTTCCGAATCCAGTTTTAATTCTTCAAAAAGTTTCTCTCCAGGACGGGCGCCGGTATATTTTATTTTTATTTCCTGATCGGGGACATAACCTGAAAGGGTTATCATATCCTTGGCGAGATCAGCTATTTTAATGGGCTCACCCATGTCAAGAACGAACACCTCACCATTTTTAGCATAAGTTCCCGCCTGGAGTACAAGTGAGACAGCTTCCGGAATGGTCATAAAATAACGTTTCATCCTGGGATCAGTAACTGTTAGCGGTCCACCCTTTTCTATCTGTTTTTTAAAAAGCGGTATCACGCTTCCCCTGCTTCCAAGAACATTGCCAAATCTTACCATTCCGATTTTTGTGTCCTGTAAACCGTTGTTTCTGGCAAGTGAGCGTAGCAGCTCTTCAGCCAATCTTTTTGATACACCCATTATCGAGGTTGGATTTACCGCTTTATCCGTTGAAATCATGATAAAGGCCCTGCATTTATGTTTAATCGCGCTCTGCGCCACATAATATGTTCCCAGCGTGTTAACACGTAAGGCTTCAACTGGATTTTTTTCCATCAGTGGAACATGTTTATGAGCGGCTGCGTGAAAAACAATTGTAGGTTTGAATATTGAAAATATATATTCCATTCTGTTTCTATCCTGGACATCTCCAATGGCCTGTGAAACTTTTAGTGAAGGATATTTGTCCTGCAACTCCCTTAGAATACCGAATATACTGTTTTCACCTTTTCCCAGAAGTATGATCTGTTTCGGATTTAGCATAACTATCTGTCTGCACAGTTCGCTTCCAATGCTACCACCGGCTCCTGTAACGAGAACGGTTTCATTTTCTATGTATTCTTTTATTTTTCTCTTGTCAATCTGTACACTTTCTCTTCCAAGAAGGTCCGTTATACTGATATCACGCAAATAGCCAAGACTTGCTTTCATATCCATCAGTTCTGTTAATGCAGGAAGTATCTGAACACGCACCTCATCCCTGTCAATATAAGACATTATTCTCCTGATTTCCTTCGATTCTATTGAAGGCATGGCTATGATAACCAGATCAACATTGTAACCTTTGATTATTTCCATAGCTTTGTCTGTTGAGCCAAGAACGGGAATGCCATGTATTCTCTTTTTCTGTTTTCTGGGAGAATCGTCAAGAAAACCTATAACTCTTCCAAAGGGAGGATTTCTGATTATTTCGTCAGCGATAGAGGTACCAGCATCGCCTGCCCCAATGATCAGAATTTTTCTTGAAGAAGGCTCTCCTCTTCTCGATCTATAAAATAAAAGGGATAGCCATAATATTCTTGAGAATACAATGAGGAATGTTGAGGCGACAAAACACATGGTGGCAACCGTGAAGGGAACAGTGAACAGGTTAATGCCAAAAAGTAACATAAATCTGCCAAAAAGGAATCCCGCCAGATAACCGATTAATGTTCCTCTAAGTATTATCAACAAGTCGCGGGATGTTGAATAACTCCAGGAAATATTGTATATTCCGTTGGCAATCAGTGAAATCAAAACAATTATAGAGAAAAACAATCCGTTCTGGAAAAACTCGGGTTCATTCAAAGAAAAAATACCGTATCGTAAATACATTCCCAGAGCGTATGATAGGTATATTAATAGAAAATCAACCAGTAACAAAATTGAATTTCTTAACCAGCCACTAATTCTTTCAGAGATCTGCAAAAAATCACCTCTCAAAGATTTTATCATAATAAAAAAATATCGCGCTGTTATAATTAATATGTTATTATCTATCTAACAAAAATAAGGATTTAAAAGTTTGGAGGTGATTGAATGAAAAGACTTTATAAATCGCGAAAAGAGAAAATGATAGACGGTGTTTGTGGTGGAATTGCAGAATATGCCAATGTAGATCCCACAATTATAAGATTAATTTTCTTTTTGCTTATTTTTGCAGGTGGAGCAGGAATTATCTTGTATTTAATCGCAATGATCATAATGCCAAGAAAACCTATTGAAGAAGAGCGTGAAAGGATTCATGAAGAAGAATCGATTCACGAAGAAGCAAAAGAAGGTGAAACTGAAGAAAGAAAGAGCGAAAGAGTATCGCCTGAAAGTTCCAAAATAATTCTGGCAGCAATCATTATAGTAATAGGAATATTCCTTCTTTTGAATGCTTTTCTACCAGCAGGATGGTTTTCACTGTCATGGAAAATCCTTCTCGGGATAATGCTCGTTGCTGGTGGAGGAATTATTATTTATAAATCCTTCGAGAAGGAGTGATAAATATTGAAGGTTGCCATAGGTACATTATTGATAATATTTGGGTTACTGTTCATTTTTGGTTACTTTGGTCCCGAGATACTGTACAACGCACTCTATAACTTCATCTTTTTATGGCCCATAGTATTAATATTTATTGGCCTTGGAATACTGTCAAGCATCAAAGGACTCAAATGGCTTAAATATGTTAACGGCATTCTTATAGTCTGTTTTGTCGTATTTCTGGTATTTTGGCCTTCAGATATGGCCACACCCTTTACAGCTTCAACAAAAGAAGAGATTAATCTCGAAGGATATGCTGGTAAAGAATTAAGAATTATTGTGAAATCAGCTGTTGGAGAACTGGTTATTAAGCCTCATGAAGGTGTAATATCGGGCAACAGTCCTGGAAAACTGAGTTACTGGGGACCTTCAAGAGCATCTCTTGAAATTGAAAGAGAGATAAAAGATGATGTGCTGATACTTACAATAAGACATGAACAAACTACGTTTTTCATGAATGGGCGAAGAAAAATTGAATTTGAACTATCTCCCGCATATAGTTATGATATTGAAACCAACCAGTTTGTTACCCGATGTGACCTGGATCTTTCTGCATTGAAGGTTTCGAAAGTTGCAATTAACGCGGGAATTATAAATTCGGATATAAATCTGTCAAGAGCAACACCTGTCGAATTAAAGTTGAATGCAGGGATTATTAGATCAACAATTACACTACCGGACAACATTGGTGCAAATTTTAACGTTTCTGCTGGTATCAGAACAGTTGATGTAGAAGATGTTGAGATTGATGATAAAAGTGAATTTACGCTCGGTGATGATATTGGCGCGAATTCGAATGTTTATATTGAAGGTGGCATAGTAAACCTTAAGGTTCTACAATAATATTTTTACAGCTTTCTCTTTTATTTTGACATTAAGAGGTAATGTTCCGACAACTTCTCCGTCCATTTCTATGGGCGTTTCTTTTTCACCTTTTACATCAAATTCCTTACCTCTTGCATGATCTACCTCGTTCAGTGAGATATGTGTGCCTTTGTATATTTTTGAGAAATGGTATAGCAGCTTCAGTTTGGGCATTCCACCTATACCAACCGCATCAATGAATCCATCATCGGGCACTGCATCCGGACAAACCTTCATGCCTCCGCCAAAATATTTACCATTTCCAAATGCTACAAGATAGTAAGTTTTTTGTGTAAAATTTCCATTTGCTGAAAAATGCACTGGATATGTTCCGGTTGTTATGAATTCAGGAAGGAAGGACAACACGTAAGACATCTTTCCCCTTACTTTGAAACGTGCATTGTTTATCCTCTGGGAGACTGCAGCATCAAAACCCACGCCAATAATATTTATAGCCAATCTGGTAATCATTTTGCCATCCAGGCCTTTGTATGTTGCTTCAAGCAAGTCAAATTCTTTTGGTTCCCCGCTAGCAATTCTCTGTATCATGTATTCATAGCTGCCTACCAGACCAAGTGTTTTCTTAAAATCGTTGCCGGTTCCCACACTCACAAGTCCTATGGGGATATCAAGGCTGGCGTTATGAAGACCGTTTGTTATTTCATTAAGGGTGCCATCACCACCCACACAGATAACCCGTTCGTATATTTCTCCTTTAACAGCAAATCTTGCAGCATCTCCAACGCCTGATGTGTATTTAACGCTGAAATCACCCAGATATTTATGGAGTAATTTTTCGATTGTGTTTTTGTAATCTTTAATGGATCTACCTGCTGAAGCAGCAGGATTTACAACAACCAGGGTCTTCATTGAACAACCTCCATACGTTAATGAATAAATTTTATCACAATAGAAAATGTTAGTCTAAAGACATATAAAAACACATACAGATTTTTATTATAGTTTATTTGATTATAATATAAAAAGTGGACTAAAATTTCATAGGGTGATTAATGTGGAGAAGAACGTAGACATTGTAGACATTATTGAAAAGATAAAGAAATGCTCACCGGTATTCTGGAATAATGATAAGGCATTAGCTGATCCCTCAGAATATCTGCAAAACCAAAGATTGCAATACAAAGACATTCTGGATGCAGAGGATAGATGGAAGAGGTTTTTTCCTCTTTTGAAAATACTATTTCCTGAGATAAAAGAAGGAATAATTGAATCAGATATAAAATTTGCAGACAGATTGAAGCATTTTCTCGAAAAGAAATATAAACAAGAAATAGCAGGGGATTTTTTATTGAAGTGTGATAACAATCTCCCCATAACAGGTTCAATAAAATCAAGGGGAGGAATCTATGAAGTGCTTACATATGCTGAAAAATTGGCAATCGAAGAAATGGGATTTTCAGGAAACGATTGCATTACTCTGGCAGAGGAAAGATATAGAGAATTATTTTCACGATATAAAATACTTGTCGGATCAACCGGGAATCTTGGTTTAAGCGTAGGAATAATGGGTAAAAGGCTTGGTTTTCAGGTTCAAATCCACATGTCAATCGATGCAAAAAAATGGAAAAAAGATTTGCTAAAAAATGCTGGGGCAGAAGTGGTAGAACATAGCGCCAGTTATTCGGAAGCGGTTAAAGAAGGTAGAGAAGCTGCTGTAAATGATCCAAAATCTTACTTTGTTGACGATGAAAACTCCGAAATCCTGTTTTTAGGCTATGCAACAGCTGTTTTGAGATTGAAAAAGCAACTGGAAGAAAAGAATATTGTCATTGATAGTAATAATCGTTTATATGTTTATCTTCCCTGTGGTGTTGGGGGTGCACCGGGAGGAATTACCTTTGCTCTGAAACATCTATTTGGTAAAAATGTTAAATCTTACTTTGCAGAGCCGGTAAAGGCGCCCGCTGTTTTCCTTGGTGTTTTGACGGGAAAATGTCAAGGAATTGATGTAAGAGACTACGATATTGATGGGAAAACCATCGCAGATGGTCTTGCAGTTGTTAAACCATCAAAATTATCCTGCGAAATGATGAAGTACCTTGCGGATGGGTTTTATACAGTTGATGACAAAACATTGGCACATCTTAGTATCATTATTAAAGACATTGAAAATGAAAAAATTGAACCCTCTGCTGCTGCAGGAATAGTCGGACCTTTTCATATATCAGAGCGAAGTTCAATCAAAGAAAATGCCACCCATCTGGTATGGTTGACGGGTGGATCAATTATTCCGGATGATGTTTATAATGATATGTTACGCGAATGGAATACAATGTAAATTGATACTATTTTTGTCTGTTTAGCAGTTCATCGAGGATGAACGATGCCACATCTTCCGCGTATGTACCGGGACCAAAACCTGCGTCAAAACCTAGTTCTCTGGCAAACTCGTGACTTATCCTCGAACCTCCAACAATCAGTATAAAACTATCTCTAATATTTTCTGCTTCAAGAAGCTCTACCAGTTCGGTGAGGTTTTTAACATGTGCATTTTTCGCAGTAACTGTTTGTGATACCAGCATAGCATCAGCGTTTACTTCCATAGCCTTTGCAACTAACTCCATGTTTTGGACCTGACTGCCAAGGTTATACGCATCAATCATTTCATACCTTTCCAATCCATAATGACCTGCAAAGCCCTTTATGTTCATGATTGCATCGAGTCCAACAGTATGTGCATCTGATCCTGTGGTTGCGCCTACCACAACGATTTTTCTTGCGATTTTCTCTTTAATATGACTGTCAATTTCTTTCCTGCTTCTCCTGGTTATGGCGATACCAGTATCTTCAATTTTTGAGTAATCAACAGAATGTGAACAGTCTCCATACGCAACAAAGAAAGTAAAACCTTCACTTAAGGCTTTTTGATAGACCACCTGTGGGTTGGTAAGTCCTATCTTTATTAATAATTTTTTTGCTGCTGTCTTGGCCTTTGCATCAGATTTAACAGGGAGTGTAAAACTTAGCTGAACCTTTCCATCGTTTAGCGTATCTCCATAGGGTCTAATGGCTTTTTCATCGATTTTTTTCATCGTGAATTCCCTCCCAGCATTTCAGAAATAAAAGGATTGAAGTAGGTTTCAGATTTTTCTGCAACACCATTTAAACCTTTTCCGCCGTTTCTGGGGCGTTTTATATCTGCAAAAATGCCCTTTTCAAGAGCACTGAATAATCCTTCTTCTGAAATTTGTTCCAGCAAAGAAATAGACTCATCAAGCACTTTTTGAGCCCGTTTCTGAATTATGCCCCCATCTTTAAAGCTAATTTCTTCATTGATATCTCTCATATTGTTGAAAATGTATTGAGCGTTTTCAATAGATAAATATCTATCACCCATGAAAGGAGTATGAATCGCTTCGGTAGGCATTCCAAGTAATTGAATGGCCTGGTTTGTCATTATTGAAATAACATTGAACATGGCATCCTGAAGGTGTCCTTTGAATATGTTTCCCGTTTTATAACGTGTGGGAGGCATGTATTTTAGTGGAGCTTTGGGGAAAATCTCTCTGGATAACTGAGCCTGTGCAAGTTCATATAGAAAACCATTTTTCATCGAGGGGTCCATTTCAAATGCGTGTCCCAATCCCATTTGTTCTTCAGGTATTCCTGCAAGAAGAGCGAGTCTTTCGTTAATAAATTGCGAAGCAAGAACTGTGTGTGCTGCTTCATAGGCATCCGAAGTTGTCAGGTAGTTGTCTTCACCTGTGTTTATTATCACACCTGCAAAGCCGTTGATAACCCTGGAAAAAAACTGGTCTATAAGCGTTCGCTTCATGTTAATATCCCTGAATAGAATACCGTAAAGGGCATCGTTCAACATGACGTCAAGTCTCTCAAAGGCACCCATTACAGCAATTTCAGGCATGCATAGACCCGAACAGTAGTTACATAATCTGATGTATCGACCTGCTTTTTCACCTGCTTTATCGAGGGCTTCTTTCATTATCCTGAAATTTTCCTGGGTTGCATAGGTTCCACCATAACCTTCAGAGGTAGCACCGAATGGAACATAATCAAGAAGGCTCTGTGCGGTTGATCTTATAACCGCAACGATATCAGCTCCCTGCTCAACGGCAGCTTTAGCCTGAATGACATCTTCATAAATATTTCCTGTAGCCACAATTACATATAAATAAGGTCTTGGACCTTCACCAATTTTTTCTAATAATTCTGCTCTTTTGTCTCTGTTTTTTTTGACCTTCTCAATAGCCTTTTGAACCATTGGTTTTAGTGTTTCTTTGATTTCTTCCATTGGATGCATTTTAAGTTTGGTGATGTCAAGCTCGCCGACAGCAATTTTTTCGGCAATTTCTTGAACATCCATGTTTGTTTCCAGAATGGCATTTCCAAGGAAACGACATATTCCTTCATTTAAGAGATTATTGTCAGTTAGTTGTTTTACAACAACATTTGGTAAAGGAATACCATCTTCATCGATACCGTCGATGCCAAAAAACCTGCATATAGCTCTTTCTATACTGGTTGTTGTGTGCTTTTCTACGTATGTTTGAACATCGTCAGCAATGTTTCTGGAAAGATGTCTTGCTTTCTGCACTTTTGTGAAATCAAGTCCAAGCTTACTCATTATCCGAATGCCTCCTGTCTTCGAGTAATATATCCTTTGCTTTATTAAATATTGGATTATCCAGTTTTAGGAGCTTAAGAACTTTTAATGCTTCTTTAGGAATAATTTCGTCCGATTCTATCTGCTGTAAAGAATAGTCAACAAAATCAATAATGTTTTCAGGGTGCACTTCATCTTTAGTGAACTCTTTTAAGCCTTTTACTCTATATCGTTTCATTCCATTGTTTTGAAGTTTTAGATCGTAATGGGTGGCGATAACCGCAAAAGTATTTTTGTTTTTAAAGAAAAGTGAGCTTGCCTTCACAATGGCGTGCCCTTCGTGTGGATTGGTGTATTTTGCGGGTTCATCGAAGAGCAATAACCCCCTTTGCCCATTTTCTGTATCTTTTACGGATCTATCGAGTTCGACCATTTCTGCAGCAAAGGAAGAGAGACCTTTCAGCATTGATTGGTAATCTCCTGAAATGAGATGAATGGTATCCACCTGAGCCAGCTTTGCTTTTTTTGCAGGAACATAGAATCCCATCTGAAAAAGTTGCTGACTCAATGCCAGCGTTCTTAACAGCACAGATTTGCCCGTCATATTGGCACCCGTTATCAGCGTTGAGCCGTAAACGATCTTTACATTAACCGGTTGAAATTCTTTTTTTATCCTTTCAAGATTTTCCTTCAAAAGAGGATTAAACAATCCTTCGTATCTTATTTCTTCTTCAGCAATGTCGGGCTTTTTGAAATTATATATTTTGATCAATTCGGTTTTTGCAAGATATTTATCCAGTTTGATAAGTCGTTCAAAATTATCGATAATCTTCTCAGTTTTTTCTGATATAGACTTGCTTAAAGATTTCCGAATCTTTTCTTCCAACTCATCTTCCATTGTTTCTATCTCTCTCAGTTTTTCTGGATCAGTTTTCGTTTCTTGCAGCTTTTTCTTTTCCTTTCGCAACTTCTCGAGGTTCTTATCATAGGCACTGTAAATATAGAAATGTTTCAGTCTTGTACCCTCTGGATCGAGCAGTTTAACAACATCATCCAGTTTCTTTAACGCAAGAAATTCCGGGCAATCACGCATAATGTGTATAAATTCCTCGCTCAAGAGGGCGAATTCCTTCAATTCAAATAGCTGGATATCGTCCAGGATGCAATTTTCAGAATTTAATTCTTTCAGTGTAAGCGTTATATCTCTTAAAGAAGCGAGCAGACTTTTTATTCTATTCACAAAGGTTTCCTGACTAAAGTATCTGTTGCAGATTTCCAGGGCGTCAAGTTCCCTTTTTATTTCTTTTTCTGTTCTGAGAAATGGCATTTTATCTGCAAATTTCTTTCCCGGTGTTGAGCTGTAATTCATCTTTTTCAGCAAAGCATTCAATCCGGTAATTTCCCTTATTTCTTCATTACGCATTTTCGTTATCCTCCCCAAGCACATCAACAACGGGAATATTTACCCTGTTTTGTAATGTTTTAACCAATTCAGCAGGGTCATATTTGTAACCATCTGGTGACCATGGATTGACTGTAATGCCTATGAGATTTACGCTGTATAACACTTCTAAACTGCCACCTTTTCCTTCGAACTTATCTATATCTTTCAACGATGCAAATATCTTGGTGTAATCTCTGACGACAACTGTGAGGTTTTTTGCAAGATTTTTTTGGGTTAACATCTTTAAAAAACTACCGGTTATGGCACCAGAGATATAAAGCGTTTGTTTTTCTCTGAGATACCCTTCAATGCCTTCCGTGCCTGTAATTGTTGAATTAAAGGGCAATCTGGTTGTTTCTCCGTTTAGTTCATTAACGAGATACATTCCCCGGTTCAATGTTTCATGGTTTAGCGTTGTACCTGAGTAAGCCTTAAGGCTCATAATTTTTGTTATCTCAAGTGTTTTATTTACAAGTATGTTTATATTAAGAGATACTGTTGCACCGGTGGCAAGAATGACCGCATCAGCAATTAAAGGGGAAGAGTGACTTATTCTTGAAAATGCTCCGTCTATTAAAATAAGATCATTGTTTAATTCTTTGAAATCATTAAGTAGTTCTTTGAGATGCGTATTTATAACTGGACCCGCTAAAACAATTTCACCGTCTTCTTTAGCTTTTGCAATGACCGTTCTTCCAAGAGGTGTTCTGTGCTCATTAATATGTAAAATCTCTGATAAAAACTGCTTTTCCCTGTAAAAGGTCTCGCAGGTTGCAAAAAACATTCCTTCAAAGATTTTTACAGGAGGTTTTGGTGTGTATGTTATCTGGTCAAAGGCTTCCCCGTCAATGCCTATGGACGTTATAGCCAGACTGCAATTCTCGTGTGTGTGTCTTGTTATATAATTCAGCGTTTCAGTTTTCCCTGTATTTTTTTCAAGTCCAATAATAGAGATACAGTTGTGTCTGGAAATGTTTTTCAATAATTTTTCGCTATTCTTCATTTTTAAATATTACGAGTGCATCACCATCAATCGCGAGTTCTCCATTGCTTTTTACGACATTCGTTTTTAGTTTCAAACGCGATTTCTCAGGAATCTTTTCGAGTACTTCAATTGTTATGGTAATGGGTTCATCAAGATACACCGGGCGTCTGAATGAAGCGTTCTGATTAAGATAAATCGTTCCCGGTCCGGGGAATTCTCTGCCCAGAACAGCGGATATTAATCCAAGAACAAGAACACCATGAGATATCCTTTTCTTAAATATGGTTGTCGCTGCATACTCATCGTTAAGGTGTACAGGATTATCGTCACCCGTAATCTCAGCAAATTTTCTTATCATTTCATCTGTAACCCTGGTCTCTTTTTTGTAAACTGTTCCCACTTCAATCTCTTTATATTTCATATAAATGGCCCATGCCTTTTATTAAAGTAAATCGCGCCTTCACCTCCCAAAATATATTATTCCTGAATTGCAAAATTATTTCTTCTTGGCAGAGTCTTTATCCTTCCAGCTTTTAATTCTCTTTCTTCGTTCAAGTCCCGATGGTTCAATATTGATGTTTTTGCCCTGCATCAATTCAGCAACACCTGTGAACTGATATTTTTTTCTGTATTCTGAGTCATCAACATCGGTGGTTATATCATCCGGTTCGTGATATGTGGTAATAACGCCTTCATAGTTTCTTAGAATGACGGTTTTATCTGATTCAGATACCATATACTGGGGCATAACCCTGATCTTTCCGCCTCCGCCGGGGGCATCTACAACAAAGGTAGGAATACAGAAACCGGAAGTATGACCGATCAACGATTCCATAATGGATATGCCTTTTCTTATCGATGTTCTGAAGTGTTTGATACCCTGAGAAAGATCGCATTGATACATATAATATGGTCTCACTCTAATTTCAACCAGCCTGTGTACCAGTTCCATCATTATGTGGGCACTATCGTTGACACCCTTCAGCAATACTGATTGATTACCTACCGGTATGCCAGCATCAGCAAGCATTTCGCATGCCTTCGATGAATCGGGAGTGATTTCTTTGGGATGGTTAAAATGAGTGTTCAGCCATAAAGGATGGTATTTCTTAAGCATATTTACAAGCTCAGGGGTTATCCTTTGTGGTAATACAGCGGGAGTACGTGAACCAATTCTGATAATCTCTACATGTTTTATTTTTCTTAGTTCTTTAAGTATATATTCGAGTATATCGTTACCAAGTAACAAAGGATCCCCACCAGAAAGCAGAACATCTCTTACTCTGGGTGTTTCCTTTATATATTCAATGGCATCATCTAATTCTTTCTTAGAACGCGGTTTATCCTTGTGACCTGCAAAGCGTCTTCTGGTACAGTGTCTGCAATACATTGAACATTGATCGGTGACCAGAAATAAAACCCTGTCAGGATAACGGTGGGTTAAACCGACTACAGGTGAGTCTTCATCCTCGTCCAGAGGATCTACCATGTCCCAGCGATCAAATAACAATTCATTTTCTGTTGGTACTGCCTGACGTCTGACAGGGTCTTTCAGGTTATCATAATCCATAAGTGTTGCATAATACGGAGTAATTGCCATTCTGATTGTTTCAAGGCAATTCTTAATACCTTTTTGTTCTGCAGGAGTTAAGTTAAGAACCTTCTTCAATTTGTCCACAGTTGTAACTCTGTTTCTAACCTGCCAGTGCCAGTCATTCCACTGGTCTTCTGTTACATCCTTCCAGAGCGGTATCTTTTTGTAATTTCTCATACAAACCCTCCAATTTATGTATATAAATTTTCAAATAATTCTCTAATTTTTGGAGATTCCCGGATAATATCAAGACTTAAATTTGCATGATTGCTGGTATAACCGTTTCCGATAATCATTGTTATGTCTTTACCAACACCTTCAGCACCCAGGGCTGCCCGGGCAAAATTCGTTGCCATGCTGAAGAAATAAACGGTACCTTCATCTTTTGTGATGAGTATAGAGGACATTTCTGTCGCTTCAACGTTGACATTGTTTATAACAACATCACACAGCTTTCCGTCTGTTACTTCTTTAACACCATCTAATACATCAACAGGTCTTTGTGCATTGGCAATAATTACATCTGTTGCTATACCCAGTTCCTCAATTCGTCTGGCGTTTTTCATAGAATACTCGACAACAATCACCTTGCCTGAGTCTCCAACGATTTTGCTGGCTTGGTATGCACACAAAACACCCGACTTTCCGCCGCCCCCTATAATGCAGACATTCATACCTGGCTTAACCAGTTTCTCAACCTGTGCAGGCGCACCTGCAACATCAAGTACGGCAAGGGCGAGCTTTTGTGGAATATCTTCCGGTAATTTTGTATATATACCGCTTTCAAAAAGTACTGCCCTACCTTTAATATCCACCTGATCTGTTTCAGGATTAATGTTTAAAATCTCATCAATTCTTAAAGGGGTGAGTGAAAGGGACACAAGTGTGGCTATCCTGTCTCCAACTTTAATTGCACGATCGGAAAGCTCTTCTCCAAGTTCAAGAACCTTCCCTACTAACATTCCACCTGACCCCGTTACGGGATTCTGCATTTTTCCACGTTTATCAACAATATCCTTTATGGTTTCAGAGATTTTATCAACATCACCGTGGCAGGATTCTTTTATCTGTGTAAAACTTGCTGAATCGATATTAAGGGTTTCCACATCTATCAGTATTTCATTTGAAAAAATCTCCATCTTGTTGTCAATCTTTTCTGCGGATTGAGGCAATGCGCCTTCAGGTTCGATTACTCTGTGTATGCCATAAGGGGATCCCTTTTTCATCATCTACCTCCCGATGTTAAGAATTTCTCTCGCTTCGTCAGGTGTGGCAACTGTTCTATCTAATTCTTTTGCTATCCTTGCAATTCGTTCTACCAGCTGAACATTTGATTTTGCGAGTTCGCCTTTGCGGTAATAGATGTTGTCTTCAAACCCCACTCTTACATGTCCACCCATGGCAATGGCATGAGTGGCAAGAGGCAATTCATACTTGCCTATTCCCGCAACAGTCCAGGTACATCCCGGTGGGATACTATTAACCAGATAGACAAGATCTCTAACTTTGCCAGGAATTGCTCCGGGAACACCCATTACAAAATCAAAATGAAGGGGAAGTTCAAGAATAGCTTTCTTAACAAGGTAGAGTGCGTTGTTTATCATTCCTCTATCAAAAACTTCGATCTCCGGTTTAATGACTCTTTCATTCATTTCCTCTGCAAATTTCATAATATAGTCCATGGGATTACTAAATATACTGTCTCCGAAATTACAGGTGCCGGTGGTTAACGTGGCCATTTCTGGATTAATTTTCAGAGGTTGTAGCCTTTCTTCTAAACTATGCCATACTGCGCCACCGGTCGAAGGTTGAACAATAATATTGCATTTCTTTTCTACGAGGTCTTTTATTTTTGCGTAAATTTCCCCGGATTGAGTGGGGGTACCATCGTTTTCTCTGGCATGAACGTGAATAATGGAAGCTCCAGCTTCATAACATCTATAAGCCTCTTCGGCTATTTCTTCAGGGGTTACCGGCAAATTGGGTTGCATTTCCTTTGTAACCTCTGCGCCGGTCAAAGCGGCTGTAATAATTAATTTTTCCATTATTTCACCCCCTCTGTTTTTCCTTCGGAACCACACATGTGCCACTTGCTCTGCACACAATAATTGGTTCATCAATAACTTCCGCTGCAGAGTCAGATATATCCGGTCTCGCTTTTATTATCTTTTTTGCTTCAAAGGACATTTTTCTTGAGGTATTGCCAACCTTATCTATTCTTCCAGTAAATTCAATAAAATCTCCAGCAAAAACTGGTGCAAGGAATTCAATATTGTCGTATGCTTTAAAAAGTCCTTCGTCACCGTCGTTGCGAATAAGGAGTTCTGTCGCAACATCTCCGAAGTACTGAAGGAGTTTTGCGCCATCTACAAGTCCTCCGCCATAATGAGCATCGTGGAAGCTCATTCTTGTACGTATAGTTACCTCTTTCATCATATCCCTCCTATTTTCATGTTCTACTTTAAAAGAGAGTTTATCAAGAACGAATATTTGCAATCTAACAGAAATGCATCGTGAAAGTTTGTTCTATATGCATTATTCTACTTTATACCCGGTATTATGAAAAGTGAAGGCCGGTTGTTACTCCATGAAAACGTTTTTTATATTTGAGAATGGAAAACACAGAGTGACTGGAAAAATTGGAAAGTGGTTTAATGTACTGTCAAATCAGTTATATGAGTTCATTATTTCCCTGTTTTCATTCATCAAATGCTCTGCCAGTGAAAACATATCACTCTTTTCCCAGAAAGACAATGTCTGATGGGCATTAAAGTACTTTAACGGAATGGGATGTGTTCCTATAACAACAGGGATATTGTAATAACTTTCTATAAACTCCTTAAAATGTCTGATCCTTGGACAGGGAGGATAACCTACAACCAATCCTGTGGCAAGATGAATTACTTCTGCCCCATTCTTCTTCATTTCCTCAGGTACATATTCCACATTTCCACCTGGACAGCCACCACAGTAAGAATAACCCACAAGCTGTAATTCTTCTTCATCAGGGTACATGGAAAAACCACCAACATGTTCACGCATTGCTCTAAAACACTTACCTCCTCCACAACTCTGATAACGACCACATATGATTATGCCTATCTTTTGCACAAGAAATCCCCCCTCTATCATCTATATAACAAGATTATAACAGTTTTCTTCGTTATCACTTTTTCCTTATTATTTGTTAATATCAAAGTTTAAAGAGGAAAATTTGGAAAATTTTGAAATTTTAAAAGAGCACAGCTATATTCTTTATTTTGCCGAGGCAGGAAATTGCTTTGTTCTTTATCAAGTTTTAAAGAATATACGAAAGAATGTGTCTTCTCTAAATAAACAGCTCTTGTTAAATATAACAAAACATAATTGCTCCTGAGTCAATTTTCATATAAAAAGAAAAAATTATATAATTTCAATGGTAGAAATAGCATTTCATTGAATGAAATAAAGGAGGAGATCATTGTGGATGTTGTAAAGCATTTTGGAAGAGTTTTAATACCAATGAACACAGCTTTCGAGAAAAATTATGAAATTGATTATGTAAAAACAAAAAAGATAGCGAGATTTCTTATTGAGAAAGATTATTGCGATTCTTTGATTGTCGCTGGAACAAACGGTGAGTTTTATACTATGTCCTTTGAAGAAAAAGTGAAGCTATTTGAAGCTGTGAAAGAAGAAGTGGGTAATGAAAAGCCACTTATAGCTGGCACAGGAACTGCATATACGGAAGAGACGATAAAACTTACAAAAGAAGCTGAAAGAATTGGTTATGATGCAGCAATGGTTGTAGTTCCGTATTATTGTCATCCAACACAGGATGGTGTAAAAAATCATTTTAAGAGAGTAGCGGATAGTACAAATTTACCTATCATGGTATACAATATACCGCTTTTTACCGCTACAAATATTGAGCCTGAAACATTGGGTGAACTGAGTGAAATAGATAACATTGTTGCAGTAAAGGACGAAGCCGGCATTAATCCACTACAAACTTCAGCATTTTTAAGTGCTTCAAGTGGAAAAATGGTTGTTTATTCAGGAGATGATCTGATGGTTTTATCCGTATTAACTCAAGGGGGTGTAGGAGTTGTAAGTGGAGGTTCCCACGTAATCGGGGATATTATGAAACATATGTTGAATAAATATTTCTCTGGTAATGTTCAAGAAGCTACGCAAACATTTAGAAGACTTTATAATCTCTTCAAAGCTTTCTTTGGTAGAGATGGTCGTTTTGAGAATCCATTGCCTGGCGTGAAAAAAGCCTTTGCATTGCATTCTGGAATTGATGTCGCAAGAGTAAGACCCCCTCTTGTAGAACTCCAGGAAGACGAAATTGAGATATTAAAGAAATCCTTGAAGGAAAACGGAAAAATCTAATCAGTCATCCATTTTCATATTAGGAGGTAGATGTATTATGAGAAAAATTCTTTTTGTATTGGCAGTAGTACTATTAACTTCGCTAATTTTTGCTCAAGCAGAATACACTTTGAGATTTAATACTGTTGCCGCTCCAACACAACCTCAAGTCAAAGCGATGGAAAAATTTAAAGAAATAGTAGAAGATTTGAGTGGTGGCGAGATTGAGGTTAAGATTTTTCATTCAGGGCAGCTGGGTGATCAACAGACATCATTGTTATCGGTTATGCGTGGAGATCTTGAAATGGCAGGAGATGCAGCGCCATCATGGTTTGCAGATCTCGCAAATATGCCAAAAATGGGAGTCTTGAATTCTGCATATATTTTTAGAGATCTGGATCATATGTATCAGGTAATGAATAGTCCATTTGTTCAGGAATGGTTTGATGAACTGGCTGAAGAAACTGGTTTAAGAGTCCTGGACACCTGGTATTTGGGAACAAGACAGCTAAATACTACAGCAAAAGCGGGCGAGATTAGAAAACCAGAAGACTTAAAAGGCGTGAAAATTAGAATGCCAAATAATGAAGCATTCCTGGATATGGGTAGAGCTTTAGGAGCCAATCCGACACCAATGGGTTTTGGAGAAGTATATCTTGCATTAAGGACCGGTACAATTGATGGTCAGGATAATCCATTACCGACTGATCTTTCAGCAAAATTTGTTGAGGTTACTAAATATATCACATTAACTGATCATTCAATAGGAATGATAAATCCCGTTATCAACGAAGATCTCTGGCAGGAAATGCCCCTAGAATATCGCACCTATATAGAAAAAGCCATGTTAGTTGCAAGATACTATATGAACGAGCTGGTTCTGGAACAGGAAGCCAAACTCCTAAAACAGTTTGTTGATGAATACGACATGGAAATAATCATACCAGATAAGGAAGCATTTATGGAACATGCAGCTGAATACTACTCACAACCAAAATTTGATGAAAAATGGGGCGAAGGACTCTACGAATTTATACAAAATTACCCAACTGAATAGCATTTAGGTACTGTTGATTCTTTATCACGGGAAGATCGCAAGATCTTTCCGTGATTTTAGCAGGAGGTTCAGAAAAGATGTCTTTTATGAAGGTGTTAAAGAAAACAGGTATGTTTGTTATTGATTTTATAGAATATCGAGTAGCTTCTGTTTTTTTATTATTGTTATTTTTTGCACTCTTTGTGCAAGTAATAATGAGGTATATATTTAACAATCCATCACCAGAGTTGTTTGAGATTTCAAGATACTCATTTATCTGGATAATTTTTCTTGGGGCACCTCTTGCTAGAAGATTTGGGGCACATATGAAATTCAATGTTATTTATGATATGGTTTCGAGAAAACTGCAAATAGTGTTTGATCTGATTTTCAATGCATTTTTTACGGTTATGCTTTTTATTACATTTTTTCCAACATGGCATGATATCGTTTTCTATAAAATGATAAAATCCAATGTTTTACATATTCCCTGGAATTATCTCTTGTTCTGCTTTCCATTGTTCATCGTTTTAATGATAATTCATAACCTGATCTGGATTTATAAAGATATTAGGGAATTGGCAACTGGGAAAAAATCCGCTAAGGAGGAAGAGCCATGGGATTAGTATTATTCTTTGTAGTTTTTCTTGGGGCTTTTGCTCTGGGTTTTCCAATAGCATTTGCAATGGTTATGGGGGGTTTTTCCTATTTCATTACAGCAGGAGTTAGTCTAGGATCATTTATGGATGTCATGGCTATCGAACTTAGTGGGAAAGACGTTTTAATGGCTGTCCCCATGTTCATTTTCGCTGCAAATTTAATGAATGATACAGATGTGACAGATATAATATTTGGTTTTGTAAAGCAATCAATGGGTAGAGTAAGAGGCGGGCTTGGTTATGCCAATATTGCAACTAGTATAATCTTTGCTGGTATGAGTGGTTCTGAAATAGCTGATGTTTCTGGAGTAGGAGCTATCGAGATTAAAGCTATGATGGACGATGGATATGACGGCAAGTTTGCCAGTGCTGTAACATGTGCATCAGCAACAATTTCACCAATAATCCCTCCGAGTATTCCAATGGTTATCTATGCAATGCTAACCGGTGCTTCTCTGGGATATCTCTTTTTAGCGGGTATAATTCCTGGATTGTTGATAGCTCTTCTTGAAGCGGGAATGGTTTATTATCTTTCGAAAAAAAGAGGTTATCCTAAAGGCAAAAAATATCCGCTCAAGGTTTTGTGGAAAAGTTTTAGAAGATCTTTTGCTGCTTTATTGGCACCAATTATTCTTTTAGTAGGGATATATGGAGGTATTTTTACGCCGACTGAAGCAGCTGCAGTTTTAGCGGGTTACGTGATGATTATAAGTATTATTGTATACAAGAAAATGAGCTTCAAGAAATTTAAAAAGATAATTATGAAAACTGTTTATTCTGTAGGATTCATAAGCTTTATGATAGCAGCAGCGCTTGTTGTAAAATATGTGTTGGCAAGGGAAGAAATCCCTTTAATGATAACAAATTTCTTTATTGATTCAGGATTCCTTGATTCAAGGTTGTTGTTATTATTGAGTACCAATATAATGTTCTTTTTACTCGGAATGTTCTTTGATGTTTCAGTTATTCAGCTTGTGGTAATACCCATAATGTTGCCGCTTGTAGAAGCTGTTGGAATAGATATTGTTCATTTCGGTATAATCACAACCGTCAACTTAATGCTAGCTCTGGATACCCCACCATACGGACAGACTGGCTACATAACAAGTGCTTTGAGTAAAACGCCTGTCAGCAAAGTGTTTGGTGAAATGCTTAGATATTTTATACCTATTGAAATTCTGGGATTAATTCTAATAACATATTTTCCTGACATTGTTCTCTGGTTACCCAGGATGCTTGGATATGCAGGATGAGTTGAGGTGATTAAGTGCAGAGTATAAAAAGAATAATTAGAATCCTTGATTCCTTTTCTCTGGATGAACCTGAACTGACATTAAATGAACTTACAAAGAAAACAGGATTACCAAAACCTACAGTGTATAGAATTGCAGAAGCATTACAAGATGCAAATATCTTGAGTAAAGATGGAAGCACATCAAAATATCGTATAGGTGTAAAGCTATTTGAATTAGGAAGTTTATATCTTGAAACGCTTGAGCTTAGGAAACTAGCATTCCCAGAAATTGAAAAATTAAGTAAGTATACAGAAGAATCAATTCATATGGGTGTTCTTGATGGAAATGAAGTTACTTCAATTGAAGGATTAGGTAGTATGCATAATCTTCAAGCGAAAATGTGGATTGGAAAGCGTTCACCAATATATTGTACCTCAATAGGTAAGGCCATACTCGCATTTTTACCTGTTGAAAAACGCGAAAGTATTTTGAAAAGTTTAGAATTTAAAAAATTTACAAAAAACACCATATCAAAAAAGAAAGACTTAAGAGAAGAACTTGAAAAAATTAGGAAACAGGGATTCGCATTGGATAATGAAGAACATGATGAAGGTATAATGTGTATTGGAGCACCATTAATTAACAACAAAGATCATGTTGTTGCTTCAATAAGTATTTCTGGTCCAAAAATAAGAATGAACAAAGAAAGAATGGAAAAATATAAAAAGCTTTTACTAGAATCTGTTGGTAGAATTTCGGAAAAGTTAGGAAAATAAGAAATAAGAGGTGAAGAATTTTGCTAAAAGATTTTCCAAAAATTGGGATAAGACCGGTAATTGATGGAAGAAGAAGGGGAGTAAGAGAATCTCTTGAGAAACAGACGATGGAGCTAGCAAAAAATGTAGCTAAGCTGCTCGAAAATGAATTGAGATATATAGACGGTTCACCAGTAGAAACATGTATTTCAGATAAAACAATAGGTGGCTACACTGAATCAGTTAGTTGTGCAAAGAAATTCGAAGAAGAAGGGGTTGGAGTATCATTAACTGTAACTCCAAGCTGGTGTTATGGTTCTGAAGCTATGGATGAAGACCCCCTTATACCAAAAGCAATATGGGGTTTTAACGGTAGCGAAAGACCGGGAGCAGTTTTTCTAGCAGCAGTTTCTGCAGCTCATGATCAGAAAGGTTTACCTGCATTTGCAATCTATGGTAGGAATGTTCAGGATGCTGATGATCTCTCAATTCCAGAGGATGTAAAGAAGAAAATCCTTAACTTTTCAAAAGCAGCACTGAGTGCAGCATATATGAGAAGGAAATCGTATTTATCTATCGGCACTGTGTCGATGGGAATAGCGGGGTCGATGGTAAACGAAGACTTTTTTGAAAAATATCTTGGAATGCACGTCGAGTATAGCGATATGTCAGAAATAGTTAGAAGAATTGAAGAAGAAATATTTGATAAAGAAGAGTATGAAAAAGCAATTGAATGGGTCAAGAAAAACTGTAAAGAAGGTATTGATGTAAACTCTAAAGAAAAACAATTTTCAAGAGCAGAAAAAGACAAACAATGGGATTTTGTCACAAAAATGACATTGATCATAAGAGATATGATGATAGGAAATCCAAAATTGAAGAAAATGAACTATGATGAAGAAGCGGAAGGTCATTATGCAATAGCTTCCGGATTTCAGGGTCAAAGGCAATGGACTGATCATTTTCCAAACGGGGATTTCTCAGAAGCGATACTCAATTCTTCTTTCGACTGGAACGGAATAAGAAATCCCTTTATTGTGGCGACTGAAAACGATTCATTAAATGCAGTTTCCATGCTGTTTGGTTACTTGCTTACGAACACACCCCAGATATTTTCTGATGTGAGAACATACTGGAGCCCAGAGGCAGTAAGAAGAGTTACCGGTAAAGAATTATCTGGAAAAGCCAAAGACGGGATTATACATTTAAAGAATTCAGGGTCAACCACCCTTGATGGTACAGGTCAGGAAAAAGATGAAAATGGTAATTCAGTTATGAAACCTTTTTGGGAAATTACGAAAGACGAAATGGAAAAATGTATTAATGCGACAAAATGGTGTCCTGCTAATGTTGAATATTTTAGAGGCGGTGGATTTTCAAGTAATTTTCTAACAAAAGGTGAAATGCCTGTTACAATGTGTAGAATAAATATTGTTAAGGGGTTGGGTCCGGTTCTCCAGATTGCAGAAGGTTATACAGTAAATTTAGATGAAGAAGTGGATAAAGCTCTTGATGAAAGAACAGATCCTTCGTGGCCTACAACGTGGTTTGCTCCCAGGTTAACAGGAAAAGGAGCTTTTAAAGATGTTTATTCCGTGATGAACAATTGGGGTGCCAACCATGGTGCAATTAGCTATGGACATATCGGTTCAGAATTAATTACACTTGCTTCTATTTTGAGAATACCTGTTTCAATGCACAATATTGACGAAGAAAAAATATTCAG
>CAYTVB010000029.1:0-22427 GCA_964441735.1 uncultured Thermotogaceae bacterium | reverse complement strand
CAGAGATCCGAGATCGGAGATCAGATAAATACAAATAATAAAACACGTGAACCGTGAACGGTTGGCCGCGAACCGAAATATTCAAAAACAAAGGCACACACCTCACCACTGGCGTGGTCCCCTCCTCTGGTAGAGGAGAATTAGAAAAACGAGAATACGAGAAGAGCCAAGGAGACGAGAAGCCGAGAATAAAGATCAAGTGACGTCCAACGTTTCACTTGGTCCATCGTCCAATCGTCCATTGCATTAACCCCTGAGATCAGAGATTGGAGATCGGACAATTTATAAGATAAAAAACGATTTTGGATGCTGGATTTTAGGTGTTAGGTAAAACCATAAAAAACTGATGCTCGAAAAGAGGCGCTTGAAGGTAAGCAAGAACATCTAGAAAGAATAATGCTTTTTTACAGAAGACATTGTGTGTTATTGTTTTGCCCGTATTGTGACGTACAACCTACCACGGACTACGTACAACGGCTTTAAAGAGGGCGAGCCGGAGGCGGAGGTATGTGGGTTTTGAAAAGAAAGGCGCTTGGAGACGTTGCCTTTGGCCACTCTTCGATTTTCAATACTATGGTTTTTCTTGTGTTTTAGGGTTTGCTCTCTTGGAGCGTCTTGAGCGAATGAAATGAGCGACTTCAAGCGTCGTTGAACGAGCATAGTGAGTGGCTACAAGCGGCACTCTTCGATCGTCAGAAGTTTTTCTGTACAACGTACAACGGTATTTTATGTATGACCAGCAACGCAAAGGTTTTTACAAGTCCTAACTTCGCGGTTTTTTGTAATGCTGTTATCTATTCTTTTTGCTGAGTTTTCTGCCTTTCCAGGAGGCTTGTCCGGAATAGGTCAGGATCATTGATCTGACTGACACGATGAACATTGTTAGTATTATCAAAGGGTAAAATAGGATAATTTTTAGAGGATATTTTAGTTTGATACTTGCCAGGAGCCAGCTTAATGTAATCAATGACACGTTGACCAGCGTGAAATAGTTGAAATTTATTACAAGTGTAATAATAGGTATGATGAAAACAATGATGAACCAGCCCCAACAAAGAAATAGTAATAATGGATTGTACCAGAATACTGAATACAAGTTTTTGCTGAATCCATTGAAGGCTTCTTTGAAATTGTTGTACATTCTGCAGGAAACAAGATCAGTCAGGTCGTATAATCTCCATTTCTTTCCAGTTTTCTGAATTTTTCTTCCAAGGGCCATGTCATCAGTGACATCGTTTTTTACACTTTCATATCCGCCAATATCATCATAAGCATCACGCCTAAAAAGCATGAATTGGCCAACTGTGGCAGAAAAAATTCTTAATTTTGTTAAATATCCGAAGATTAAAGGCATGATAGCAAAGATAACCCAACCTATAAATGGTACTGTCAACATTTCTCCGAAGCTAAGCAGTTTTTCTTTTACAAAACCGGTAAGCATATCAAGCTTTTTGTTTTCCATAATACTTATGGTTTTTGTTAGTGCCTCAGGGGAATGTTTTGTGTCTGCGTCTGTAAACAACAGGTATTGGCCCTTTGCTTCACTGGAAAGCTGATGACAGGCCCAGTGTTTTCCAAGCCAGTCATTGGGCAGAGGTTTCCCTTTTAATATTTTTAGTTCTGGGTATTTTATTTTTAGTGTTTTTAAGAGTTCAAGCGTTTTATCTGTTGAGTTGTCATCTAAGACTATGAGCTCATAATTTTCATAATCTTGATTGAGAAGACTTTTTGCACAGTTAACAATGGTTTTTTCTTCGTTTCTAGCAGGTAGCAAAATGGAAACCAGCGGTTTCTTTTTTATAGTAATATTTGTTGGTCTTTTTAAGATAAACCAGTTTGTAATGGAAACAATTGTCACGAATATTATGAAAGGGAAAGCATTGAATAGACTATCCCAGCTCATTTTGTTTTCCTCGGAAAAAGCGAAGTTATCTCTTTTTTGTGAGCGTAGAGAATAATGGCGATATTAAAAATCCAGAAGATGAAATATTCAGGTTGACTTCTACCTGATAATATGAAATATATCAACAAAACAAGCATGGAAATAATCACTTTAAAGATATCGGGCATTTTTTTTGCCAGGAAGGTAAAGATAACCATAGTTGCCCCCAGAATTGAAGGTCCTTCCCATATAGTAAGCCCACCCCAGGAACCAAAGGTTGTAGCTATTCCCTTTCCACCTTTGAATTTTAGAAAAGGACTAAAAATATGTCCAAGGATCGGTAAACAGCAGATAATCACAAGCCAGGTATTATCTATTTTTAATGATACAGCAAACTGAACAGGTAACGCTGCTTTAAAGTAATCAAGCAGCATAACCAATATTCCGATTTTCCATCCTCCAGCTTTGAAAGCATTGGTTGTTCCCGGATTTCCATCCTTGCCAAATGATCTTATGTCTTTTCCCGTAAATATCTTTACAAGAATATAGGCGTAGGGTACAGCACCAGAAAAAAATGCAAGTAATGATATCAACAGTTCTCTCATATTTCACCTTTAATGTTTGGTTAAACTCATTGTCCTAAAAACCATGTCAAACAATTATAGCAATATGAGACCGGTAAATACAGTACGGAAAAAGACTTATTTCATTGGAAACGAAGAAACCAATTAATTGTATATATACTTATTTTTCTTAATCTCCAACTATAATTAGAGTTTGAATGAAATCTATCAGTTTTATTTATTAGGTTTAAAATGTATTACTTTGTCCATCAAGATCTCTTCATATGATGGCCCAACACCTGTTGCTGGATTTATGTAAGCTCTGAATGCAACCATGAGATTGTTATAGGTTATTCGTTCACTAGGTGGTTTGTCAGGTACTATGACACAATAATCCTCATTATAAGGATTACTTCTGGCGACTTTCCAAACATAGAAATATTTAGCGTTGGGGTCATCAGGTAAAAATCTTTCAGCACTTCCAACCAATCCCAGTTTACTTTCTGGAGTCTGTTCACTGTTGACACTAAGAAATCCATACAGAATGTTTGACTCATTGGGAAGTAAATCTTCTACAAGATCATCGGTATATAAAACAAAACTTGAGTATATTGCCTTGCCTGTGAGTGCATGAACTGGCCCAAAGACAATTGCGAAATCATCTGCATCTTCACCAAGTAAGAATGAATTTGTTCTGAAATAAATAGAATCTCGTGAATCACCCAGAACATCAGTGTTATTCTGAATCGCTATATAACTAAGTTCTATCCATCTTCTAGTACGTAGTATTTCTGCTTTGTAATTAGAATAATAATCTATTATTGCTTTTTCAAGTTTGTCCATTGTGGGTTTAAGGTCAAGTTCCGAATAATCACCTGAGTCTCTTGGGATTAAATTTGGAACAGGGAATGGATCAAGTTTAACAGGTTGAGATGGAGTTACCCTCAATACCCATCCTCTGTGGTTTGGACTGTATGGTGGCTTTGTCCAGAACTCACCATCTTTTAGTGCAGAAGGGTCAAGTGCGTATGCTTTATCTTCAGGATTTTTGAAAAAGGCGAATCGCGAGCCAAAAATCAATTCATCATCATATTTGTCGACACCAAGTTGCAGTATAGCGGAAGGTATGATATCAGTGTTTATAATTTCTTTGCTGAATCCAGCTTCTTCTACAGCTGCTCGCATCAATTTATCAATATTTTTATCGGGTGTACTGATAATTATTGTTGGTGCATTGAATATTGTACCTTTAGTCTCTTCTTTAATCGACTTTCCTGTGTTAATATTCATTATATTTACTGTGTCACCTACACCTGCAAATATCCTGGTAGGTAGGTCCTCCCCAGGAAAATGACGAAACATAATAAGAGTCTCATAACTAAAATAGGTAACTTCCGGAGGGGTCCATCCAACAAAAATAATCGCCTCATCTTCTCTTATTCTTGCAGTGAAAGGAAAAGAATTTTCTGCTATTTGATTGGGAGCAGGTGGTAAAAAGTAAACACAGTAGGGTGTATCTGCGTTGTTTCCATAGCAACTTGGAGTAATGTAATTTGAAAACAAATCGGGCATATCAAATGAATATAACATTCCCTGTTGTACGATAAATCCTTGATCTTCAAGTTCGTTAATGAAATTATTCACGTTTTCTTCAGTGAAATATGGATCTCCAGCAAAAATCATGATTCCAAGAATGATCACCATTATAACTATTACGTGTTTCATATTAACCTCTCCTTTTCCCTTTAAGGATTAATTAACTGAAGTTAGAAAAAATGATCGCTTGATATTTTTTTGACTATAGAGATATGGTTACATTTAGAAAGAAAATATGAGTCTTATAGTTAATGTAAATCACAGATAGAAACTATCTGAGAAGTTTTTATCAATATTTTAAATTATCTGATTTATTGAAACATATAGCTTAATAAAGAGAGATATTCTCAGTTTTCAAACAAAATAAATGTCAACAAAATTAAATTCTCTATATAACTGTTGTTGCTCTTCTTAGAAACATATTATTTCCAAATGTGATTATAGCACTAAAAAAGAAAATATCAAACGTTTGATTACAGTCTGTTAAATACTAGTGTCTATATTATTTATAACTAGTTCTAGAAAATTGACTAAATGAGATTTTTAATATTTTGTTTAGCGATCAAAAATATCTGTATTTATTAATATCTAGAGATTTTCATAAAAGATAATTTTTTCTGACAAGAATTACAAAAGCAGATAACCTGAAATTATTCTGTAAGTAAATTCATATGCATAATTGAAAGACTTTATGCTCAATTATTTTAGGTAATATGAAACAGGAGTAAATATTAATTATGAGGACTCAAATATTGTTCTTTGGTGATTAATGGGCGGCTTATTGCATCAAGCGTTTCTTTTTGCATTCTTCCTTCTGTTATTAATTCTCTTCCTGCTTTTTTGGTATGCTCAAGAATTTGTTTGCCATCTTCTGTTAGTTTTCCCTGATTACGCATCATATAAGAATGAGGTCTTAACAATGCTCCAGCATATTCAACATTCGTGGTTTTTGAAAGTTCCTGAATTATTTTTTCTACCGTTTCAAAGTTGCCCATTTCCCACCAGCCACAAACTGAAACAAGGGCTATTTTTGTGATATTCACATTATCACGAAGTCTAGCTCTTGTCCTTTCCTCATGCATTTCAAGTTTCGGATTCATTAGCGGGAGCAATCTGTTGATAAAATTTTGTAAATCACCTGGAAGTTGAGTATATACGGGAGTAGCTATGACCAGAATGTCTGATTTCTTTAATTTGGGATAAAGCATTTGCATATCATCATCAATTATGCAGTTTCCAGGACTACTATCCCAACAGTAGAAATATCCGCAACTGCATGGTTTTATATCCAACGCAGTTGCGTAATATTTTTCTGTTTCACTCCCTGTATCTCTTATTCCTTGAAGAAAAGGTTCTAGGATCAATTCGGTGTTTCCTTTTTCCATTCTTGGGCTTCCATTAATCGCAAATATTTTCATTTCAATACTTCCTTTCACATTAACTGTAATGATATTATACTTCTTTTCCTATTTTGTTCTATCTGTTTATATATACTTTCTGCAGTACTTCGATTTTTGTTGTTTCAAGATCGTTATCTAATTCTTTGTAATGTATCTTTGTTTCTCTTTTTGTTATTTTGTCACCCCCTTTACTTTGAAAACCTTTACACAAAATGTCTTGCATTGATTAGTAGATTTGAATGAAATTTTTGCTTTTTAGACTCAATAATTTTTTCTACTTCTCTTAGTTTTCTAATTTTCTTATTCAACATTTCAATCCCTCCTTAATATTTTATTGTTCATTATTTATATATACACTTTATATTTAATATTGTCAAGTATTAAATAAAGATTATTACATTTCATTTTATAATATTTGGAATAAATGTCTGAGTATTTTTTGAAGTCTGTTAGCTATAATGCTATAATAGTGCAATACAAAAAAATAAAGCAAATTGTACAAAAATAGAAAAATTTAAAAAAATAAATATTTTTAATTATAATCAGAAAAATTATATATTTATCTTAAATATGATATGTCAGGGATAATGTATTTTAATTTAGTAGGTTGTGTTTAAATATTTGTGTTTTTCGCAATATAGAAAAAATTCTAATAGAAAAATAATGTTGTTTAAGCAGTGTTATAATAAAAATCGTTAAGGAGGGATGAGCGTGAATAAGCCAGAAAGAGCAATTATCGAAAATACATCAATCTATGACTTTTTCTTAAGCATGGTAAAACTTAATTGTAGTAAAAGAATCGACGATGCCTATGAAAGACCAGCATACAAAAACGCAGGCTTAAAACCTGACAAAGAGTTAAAATATTGGGTAGAAGAGATTAGAAGTGAATTACCAGCTGATATTATGGAACTACTGGACAGATTTGTGAATTGTGAAACATTTTTTGGGCTGATTCCAATTGTCAAAATGCCTATAGAAAAATTAACAACGGTTCAGGAGATAATAGAGTTTCTAAAAGACTTACCTGAAAAAGAAATGCTTAAATACTATCTCTATACAGGTCTGGGTCCTGTAATTGATGATAAGAGCTTTGAATCAATGGGAAAACTTGTGGATACGCTTACTTCAAATGAGGAAGAAATGCTTACATTCATAACGAAATCAACACTTTATTCAACTGAGCAAAAAGCCAATCTTCTTGAGTTTTTCAATAATCCTAAAAAGATGAAGGAAGATTATATATATTTTCTTGAGTGGTACTATGAAAATGTTTATTCGAAGATAGAGGACGAAGTAGTTAAAGATAACAAAGAAAAGACCAGGATTTTAAAGGAAAACTATGAAAAAAATGGTGACGATTACTTAAGGAAGTTAGATTTTACCAGTCATGAAAAAGTATTTGAAAGAAAGCTATATCTTGGTATTTCTTATTTTCTTGGGTTGGCTTCTCTTAGTGCAATGCTGGAAGACGGTGGAAGAATATACCTTATTGGATATGATGTTCTGAAGAAACCAGAGATAAAAGTAGAAGAGAGTAGCAATTACATAGAAGTTTTTGATGCACTTGGAAATTATGACAGAATGAGGATTTTGAAGTATTTACTTAAAGAGGGAGACATAGAAGCTGCAAAACTTGCTAAAAAACTTAATCTTACAATGTATGTTATGGAAAATCATCTACATAAACTTTCTGAGACAGGGCTTGTCACATCTGAAATGAAAGAGCCTGATCTGATATTAAAGGTTCATAGAAATAAACTAAAAAAAGTAGTTGCTGAATCAGTTGAAGAATTATTTAAGACTTGATACACAAATTTTTATATAGTTAGATTATTAAAAAAGCATCCCATTACAGGATGCTTTTTTTATTAAATAAAAATACTAAAAGACATACCCTGCTTGCAAAGTGAAAATTTTACCTATTGTTTCGGATAGTTTTTGTAAAACGGCTACAGTAGTTAGTTCTAGATATATATGTTTGCCTAAACTTATTCCTCCACCAAGGCGTAATGGAGAAAAGCCCAATTCAAGCTGTTCACCAATAGCCAGGGTATGACCAATATCACCAAGTATGTATATTGGACCAAAATTCAGTTTAGCTCCTATATATCCATGCCAGGCAATTCCGGGTATTATTGGACTAGTATCCACTCCTGTATCTTCAGATAATGTGAACATCATAAATGGTGTCTCGATACCAACAACTAGTAGTCCCAATTCATAACGAGCATCGAGTCCGAGAACATCAATTCCAACAAAGCCTGATAGTGGTGTATCTGTAAAGGACTCTGTCATTGCCACAACATTATTTATGCCCAGCGAAAATCCTGCTAAAGAAATAGTTGCGAATAATATTACAAAAAACAGTATTATTAATTTTTTCATAAAAGTTGCACCCCCTCTGGACTATTATACTTCTTTCAACATAAAAATCTGAAGCAAGTTCTACTGCCAATTGATCTCTCTTCTGTAATGACAGTAAGGAGAATGCTTTGTTTTTTCATAGTAATGCTGGTGATATGCTTCAGCTAACCAGAAGGTTTCCGCTTTTTCTATTTTTGTAGCAACATTGTATGTTTTTTCAAGCTGAGTCTTCAATTTTTCAGCAACCTTCTTTTGTGATTCTGTTGTATAAAAAATAACACTTCTGTACTGAGTGCCTATATCTGGTCCCTGTCTATCGACCTGTGTGAAATCATGTATCTCAAAAAAGTATTTGATTAGTTTTTCAGTGGTTATTTTCTGGTTGTATATCACTTCAACAGTTTCAGCATGGTTTGTAATTCCCATACATACCTGTTCATAGGTTGGAAGCTTCATGTGTCCTCCCATATAACCAACACGCACTCTTTCAACACCATCAAGATCTTTTATAAGATGTTCTACTCCCCAGAAGCAACCGGCTGCGAAGTATATGCGGTCTATTTTTGGTTTTTCATTATTTTCTAAGAAATCTAATGAAACTGAATTCACACAGTGTCTGACATTTTTTTCCGTGTATTCCTCTCCTGTAAATACATGTCCCAGATGGGCTCCACAATAATTACACGATATTTCTGTTCTCACCCCATCGGGATCAGGTCGTTTTTCAACTGCATTGGGGATTTCTTCATCAAAACTTGGCCACCCACAATGAGAGTGAAACTTACTATTCGATTCGTATAGAGGTATTCCACAGTTTTTGCAGACATATAATCCATCTTTGAAGTGATCGTTATATTTTCCAGAAAATGGCTTCTCTGTGCCTTTATCAAAAATCACAAATTTTTCAAAGTCGCTTAGCTCTTTTCTTTTCATAGTTTGCCTCCTAAATGTATCGGAATTTATAATTTAGACCTACTATAATTTACAAATGTTCTGTGAATTGATGTGTGCGTTAAATCATCAGTCGCTCTGAGAAGTCATATGCTTAATAAAAGTACTGCATCAGTGGAGAGGGGTGTGCCTTTGAGCTTTATATTTTTTTCTTTTGCCAAACCCTATACCCCATACCCCATACCCGTTTTTTGATGGTTATTCTCGGAATCTCGGACTCTCGGATTCTGGTCTTCTAGGTTTTTCTTGTTTTTTAAGGAAAGCTCTGTCAGAGACTTATTGAGCGGAGCGAAGCGTAACGACTACAAGCGTCGTTGAACGAGTATAGCGAGTGGCTGCAAGCGTCTTTCTTTTCAAAACCTACACACCTCCGCCTTCGGCTCGCCCTCTCAAGAGGGCATTCAAGAAAAACAAAAGAGCGGTGCTGGATTTTAGCTGTTAGGTGTTAGGCAATACAAACAATTACACCTGAAGATATGCTGTTAAAAAGAAAATTCTAGATATTTTATTAAACCCTATACTACACAACTTATAAGCGAATTTTGTTCAAATACCGTCGTAGGCGCATATCCGAATCGGTAGATTCGCAAATCCTGAGCTCTGCTCAGCAAATCCGCCTGTTCTCCAAGGCGCATATCAGTGGTTTAAGAACCATCGATGGACGAAGCGAAGCGTTGGACGATGGACCAAGTGGAACGTTGGACGTGGTTTTTGCACCAATCGGTTCACGGACAACAGTTCACGGTTCACGTGTTTTCTCTCGGATTCTCGTCTCCTAGGTTCTTCTCGGATTCTCGTTTTTTAAAATACTCTGTCAGAGCTTCTTGAACGAACGCAGTGAGTGGCTGCAAGCGTCTTGTACCACCTGACCAAGCCTCTCTCTTCAAGAGTCAGATGCTTTAGAGAGGAGTCCCGCGTCAGCTGATAGATATGTGATTTTGACCTTGATTTTTCTTTTGAATTTACCAAACCCTATACCCCAAACCCTAAACCCGTTTTTTAAAAGAACTTGCTCTGTCAGAGCGTCTTGAGCGAAAGTATCATCAAGCGGCTACAAGCGTCATGAGTGTTCACAGACCACGTCTCCAAGCGTCTCTCTTCGAGCGTCATAGGTTTTTTACGTACAACCTACAACGTGTATTCATATTGGATAAAGTTTATTTCCGTCCTGTTTGAAGTTGTTTTCTTTTGTGTCTTTTAGTAGCATGTGTGAATCAAGATCATGGTAAGTGAAAGCTCCGGTTCCTGCAGCAAGGTGTATGCTTTGTGAAATACCAATTCCGGATTCTGCCATACAACCTATCATAAGATTAATTGAAGCGGTTTTAGCCATTTCAATAATATTTAGGGCATCTGTGATACCTGTTTTCATGAGCTTGATGTTAATAAAATCCACTGCATTTTCTTTTATCAAGTTAAAGGCATCGTATCGACTTCTAACACTTTCATCAGCTGCAATGGGAAATTTTGAGTTAATTCTCACGAATTTCATTCCTTCTATGTCATTTACAGGTGCCGGTTGTTCAAAAACGAGAATTGGTATGTTATCTCTGTACATTACATCAGCAAAGTAAACAGACTGTTTTGAAGTGTATCCAGTATTTGCATCTACAATGAATTTTGTATCCGGTACTGCTTCAGCTACTGCTCTTATTCTTTCTATGTCCGCTTTTATATCTTCACCAACTTTTATTTTGATTATTTTGAATCCACTGTCTGAAAGCTCTTTTGCTTCTTTAGTTGATTCATCAATTGTACCAATGCTAACAGTGTAATCAGTTTCTACATATTCTTTTTTTCCACCAAGTATTTCACAAACAGAAGTATTGCTGTATTTTGAAAATGCATCCAGAGCAGCGTACTGAATGGCAGCTTTTAGGCTGGGAGAAGTTTTAGTTAGGAATTCAGTTTTTTCAAATATCTTGCCATATTTTCTTCCATCCATTCCCACTAGCATTTCTTTAAGTGGCTTTTCATAATTGGGTAGTGCTGAAGCTATTTCACCGTTTACTCTAAAAGAAGGTGACGCTTCACCTATACCAGTAATTCCATTGTCGTATGTGAGTTTTACAAGGATATTTTCAGCAGTAGATTTTGAACTGTGTGCTATGTGAAATGCCTTTTTGTATGCATGTTCTGTTAATTCAAGTTCTAGTTTTTTTATCTTCATGTGATCACCTGCTTAATTCATATGTGAAAAAACGAGATTATGTAAACGTCTTCTTATACTTTGGATTTGTGGTATTTTTTCCCATCGTTCGGTATTGGTCCTGTTAGTTAAGAGAATAACACTGATATCACTCTTTGGATCAACCCAGATGGAAGTTCCTGTGAAACCGGTATGGCCATATGCTCTGGTATGTAAAAAATCACCAGCACTTTTGCCGGTTTCAGGAGCTCTCCATCCTATATGAGTTTTAATGTCATTGATGGTGATAACTCTAGAGACAAATTCATTAAAGATTCTTCTGGGAACAAGTATTCCTTTCTTTAGACCAACCAAATAATTAAAGAGATCGTGAACATTGGAGAAACAACCAGCGTTACCTCCAATTCCACCCAGATAATAAGCTAGTTCGTCGTCAGGTTTACCTTTTAGTGTTTCCCCATTTCTTATTGAAGTGGGAGCAATATTTTTAATATTTGAATCTGGCTTGAAAGTTGTGTGTACCATGTTAAGTGGTTTAAAAATCTCATCTTTGCAGTACTTATCAAAGCTTGTTGATGTGATTCTTTCAACCAATGCTCTTAATATAATGTAATTCAAACAGGAATATTCAAATCTATCAAAGGGTTTTGCTTCTGGTTGTACCTTTAATATTCCTTTAAGTAAATCACTTCCTTTTTTTTCTTTCCATAATTCAGTATAAGCTGGTAACCCAGAAGTATGAGTTAATAGATGTATGATCAGAATATCTTTACGATCCTGGAACTCATTCAGGTATAAGTAAACAGGATCTTCAAGCGAAATTATGCCATCACTTAAAAGCTTCATTATAGATGGAACAACAGTTACAACTTTTGTAAGACTGGCGATGTCGTAAACTGTTTTTATTGTTACCTCAGGTGAGTTTTTATTCTTGCTGAGTTTCCCAAATTCTCTAGAGTAAACTTCTTTGTTTCCTTTTCCTATCAATAATGTAGCTCCTGGATATATTTTTCCGTTTATTCCTGTTTCTATCAAACTGTCAATTTTCTTCCACAAATTCATATAATCCCTCCGTCCATGACAAAACAGATTAAAAACCAAAGGCTATTTTTTGCAGTTTGTACGGGATATTATGTATAATGCTTATGTACTAATTATATACATAATAACTTTGACATTACAAATTAAAATTACTACAATAAAAACGTATCACAAAGGGGAATAAAAATGAATAAGAAAGTAAACAAGAATAACAACAGTTTAGTACCAGCATATTTGAAACTCTATAGGATTTTAAAGCAACGTATAAATGAAGGTGCATATGACAAACGCCTTCCCATCGAAAAGAAACTCTGTGAAGAGTTCGATGTAAGCCGATTGACGGTAAGACGTTCTCTTGAGGAATTAAAAAGAGAAGGTATCGTATATGCCAAAAAGGGTAAAGGAACATTTATTGCAGAAAACAAAAGAGAAGAGCAATTAACTTCTCTTGGCAGTTTTTCTGAAGAGGCTTCTGGTGAGGGCCGAAAGGCCACATCACTAGTTTTAAGAAATAAAATTATTTCACCTCCCCCGGAGGTTATAGAAGTATTCGATATTCCCAACGAAGGAATGGTATTACTGCTTGAAAGGGTTCGTTTTCTGGATGATGAACCCCTGGCCATTGAGAGAAGTTATCTTAATCCGCTTATTGATATTAGAATTCTAAATATTATCCAAAGGGATATGAGTAAAGAATCGCTTTATAGAATTTTGAGAGAAGAGTTTGAAATAGGTCTTAAAAGGGCAGTTGAATATATTGAGATCGCACAGATGTCTAGAAAAGAAGCCAAATATCTAGAGTGTGAACCAGGAGACTACGGTATTTTACGTCACAGATACACATATACTGATGCAGATGAATGCATAGAATATGTAGTTTCGATATACAAAGGTGAAAGGTACAAGCTCAGGGTTGTAAGAAATGCAATTTAACCTCTTCGATTACTTAATAACTTCAATAACTGTCCTAATTTTTTATTCTTTATCGTAATTTAATCAGTGTGATTTTTGCTTTTGTAAACGCGTGGTGTTTTGTTATATAATAACAAATGTTATATGATATTACATATGATATATGATTATACTTAAAGAATAGCATTTTGGACTCTTTTAACAATAATCGATCATAATTGGCATTATTCCACAGTATTTATTTTTGCTTTCCATAGCTTTCAATGAGTATAATCATTCTAACTTAAAGAAACCAGATTACTTGCTTAATGACGGTTTCTCCAAATATTAAGAAGGTGAAATCCTTTGAGGGAAGAGCTAAAAAGACTCATTACCGAAAAATCCAATGAAAAAACAAGAAATATTGACCGGGTTTCTGTTAAGGAAAAACTTAAAATGATAAATGATGAAGATAAAACCGTTCCTTATGCTGTAGAAAAAGCATTGCCAGAAATTGAAAAGGTAATCAGTCTAACAGTGAAAAGCTTAAAACAAGAGGGGAAAGTAATCTACATAGGAGCAGGCACCAGTGGAAGGATGGGTGTTGTTGATGCCTCGGAAATTTTTCCCACTTTTGGAGAAGCTAATGCCTTCAAAGGAATAATCGCTGGAGGAATTGAAGCGCTGGTCACGCCGATTGAAAATGCAGAAGATCTTGAAAGCAATGGAAAAGAAGATATAAACAAAATTGAAGTGACTCATAAAGATACGGTTATTGGAATAACTGCAAGTGGAAGAACGCCTTATGTTATTGCTGCTTTAAAGCGTGCTAAGAATATAGGAGCCCATACAGCAGCTATTTCAAATATCTCAGAGCCACTGGTAAAAGATGTCGTTGATGTGAGTATAGAGGTTGTTACCGGCCCTGAAGTTATTACCGGTTCTACCAGAATGAAAGCGGGGACCTCCCAGAAAATAATTTTAAACATGATAAGTACAGTCACCATGATAGAAATGGGAAAGGTTTATCAGAACCTTATGGTGGATCTTGTTGTGACCAACAAAAAACTCGAACAGAGAGCGATAAAGACAATTGAACTGGCTACAGACCTTGATTATGACACAGCCAAAAATTACTATGAAAAATCAGGAAAACTCCCTCGTGTTGCGATATACATGGCTCTAACAGGTTCAATAAAAGAAGAAGCTTTGAAAAGATTGAAAAATGCTAAAGGCCATCTCTATAAAGCGCTGGGAGAGAATTAGTTGGAGGAATTTCTTTGCATATAGTTGTTTTGGTTAAACAGGTACCTGATACAGATGATATCAAATTGGATCCAGAAACTGGGACGATGATTAGAGAAGGATTAAAAGCTATTATTAATCCGTTAGATCTAAACGCCCTTGAGGCTGCTTTGCGCATTAAAGAAATAAATAAAGAAAGAGCGACTGTGAGTGTAATTACAATGGGTCCATCTGCATCTGTAGAAGCATTAAGGGAAGCAAAAGCAATGGGAGCTGATGAGATACATCTATTATGTGATAGAAAATTTGCCGGAGCAGATACCTACGCAACTTCTAAAACACTGGCTAATGCATTGAAATCAATGGGACATATTGATCTTATATTGACAGGTGAGAAGGCCATAGATGGAGAAACTGGGCAGGTAGGTCCTGAGGTTGGTGTGTTTATGAATATCCCGGTAGTTTCTTATGTAACAAGTATTATTAGTGTTAAAGAAAAATATATAGATGTAGAAAGAGAAACCGAATCTGGCAGGGAAAGCTGGAGAGTTTCATATCCATGTTTACTCACTATAACAAAAGAAGCAAATGAACCAAGACTACCTACCCTGTCAGGAAAAAAAGAAGCTCGTAGAACGAAAATCAATGAATATGATTGTGAGAAGCTAGATTTAAATCCTGACGAAGCGGGTTTAAAAGGCTCACCTACCAGAGTTGTGAAGATTGGAACTCCAAAGATTTCAAGAAAAGTAAGAATGTTTGAAGGACCGGAACTTAAAGAAGGAATCAAAGAAGTAGTTAGTGTATTAAGAAATTATCTGGAGGTTTAGCTTTGAATTCAAAAATTATGGTTCTGGCTGAAATGAGAGAAAACGAAATACATTCAAGCACGCTAGAATTGCTCGGAAAATCAAGAGAACTATCTGAGAAAATAGATAATTCCAGTGTAACTGTTGTGGTTCTTTCACTGGAAGAGATTGAAAAGTCATCAGTTGATTTATTACATAAATCGGGTGCAGATAAGGTTTTAGTCGTTGTTAATAGAAATTTTGAGAGATTCAATTTTTCTTACTTTCTACACGGGCTTGAAAAGGTTGCAAAAGACGAGAAACCCGAAATAATACTTGCACCTGCTACAACAACAGGAAGAACTATAATGCCAGCACTTGCGGTCACTTTACATACAGGACTTACCGCTGATTGTACCGGCCTTGATATTGATGAAGAAACAAAAACATTGTTACAGACAAGACCGGCAATAGGTGGTAATGTTATCGCTACAATAAAAACTCCAAATCATGTCCCTCAGATGGCTACAGTGAGACCAAAGACCTTTTCTCCACTTTCATATAACTATGAAGGTTTAAAGGAACTGAAAGTAATTCGTTTTTTAGATGATTCTATTGAAAATCATATGGAACTTCTGGATTTTTCACCAACGGATAATTCGAGGAAAAACTTGCAGGATGCACAGGTTGTTGTTTCAGCAGGTAAAGGGATATCGAACATAAACAATCTTTCTTTAGTAAATGAGTTGGCATCAAAGTTAAATGCAGCCGTAGGCGCTTCAAGGCCACTTGTTGATCAAAAATGGTTAAACTATGAATCACAGGTTGGTTTGAGTGGTCATACGGTTAAACCGGATATTTACGTTGCTGCTGGGATATCCGGTGCTGTTCAACATATTGCTGGCATGCAAACCTCTGATTTTATTATTTCAATAAATAAAGACAAAAATGCTGCGATTTTTGAATATTCTGATATTGGACTCGTTGGAGATGCAACACAGATACTGGAAGAATTAATTGAAGAACTTGAGAATTCAAAGGGAGAACAAGAAAATGTCTGAAAGCAATGCCTGTTATGTGCCCATTGAAAAATTAAATGCTATATTTGGCAATCGCATGAAGACCGAAAATGATTTTCTTGAAAAGTATTCCCATGATGAAACAGCGGGACTAAAGGGAGAACTACCTTCAGTTGTGCTTTTCCCTGTAAATACGAGTGAAATATCCAGTGTTATGAAACTGGCAAATATTCATGGGTTTTCGGTTACACCGCGTGGGGCCGGAACAGGTTTATCTGGCGGCGCAATACCCAATAAAGATGGTGTCGTTCTTTCACTGGAAAAGATGAATAATGTCGTTGAATTTGACAGAGAGAATATGATGATAACTGTTGAGCCAGGGGTTATCACGGATGAAATTCAAAAAATAGCAGACAAAAACAATCTCATGTATGCAGGTGATCCTTGCAGTAGCGATAGTTCTACAATAGGTGGTAACATTGCTGAAAATGCAGGTGGAAACAAGGTTCTTAAATATGGACCAACTGGATATCATGTCTATGGTCTTGAAGTTGTTCTGCCTACTGGAGAGATAGTTACATACGGCGGAAAGCGGCTTAAGGATGTAACAGGACTGGATATGATACATTTACTAATCGGTTCGGAAGGAATCCTGGGGATAGTGACAAAGATTATATTAAGGCTTATACCCAAACCAAAATATACGGTTGCACTGCTAGCACCTTTTAAAACAACTGAAGAAGCCATTGAAGTTGTTCCAAAGATATTAACCCATTCTGGCATAATGCCCTCTTCCCTTGAATTCATGGACAAATCGTCGATTCGTTCTTCATGTAAATTTCTAAATGTAGAGTTTCCCTACTCTGAAGCAGGAGCACACTTAATTATCGAGGTGGAGGGTAATGATAAGGAATCAACAGCAGATATATACGAGCAACTTGGTGATAAATGTATTGAAGAAGGAGCTCTGGAAGTTTTTGTAGCTGACAACAGGACAACTCGAGAAAGACTATGGAAGGCCAGAAAATCAATTGCTGAAGCGCTTTCAGCATTCAGTCCTGTACATTGTATGGAAGATGTGTCTGTGCCCATGGCAAATATTGCTGAATTAATTGGAGAAGCAGAAAAGATCTCTGAAGAAAATGATCTGGATATGATTGCCTTTGGCCATGCAGGAGATGGAAATGTTCACATAACTTTTCTCAAAGGAGAACGAGAAATGGAACACTGGAACAACAATTTGGAAAAAGCTTTAACTGACTTGTACAAATTGACCTCAAATCTTGGAGGATGTATAACAGGAGAACACGGTGTTGGTTTGAAGCGGAAAAAGTATCTTTCTATGACACTCGATTCTACTCAAATTGAGATGATCAAAAAGATTAAAGGAGCATTTGATCCTAAAAATATTCTTAATCCAGGAAAAATGGTAGATATAACTGATAACATGGCAAGAAGGCAGGCTTTATCATGAATCGAATAATTGGATTGATGTCCGGAACTTCCTGTGATGGTTTAGATATTTGTTGTTGCGATATTGAGGGAAGTTTTACAGGAACCAAAGTGAATATAATAGCTTTTGAATCGTTCAATTATGATGCAGGACTAAGAAAGCAATTACAAAAACTCACGTCTGGAAACGTAAACGTTTCTGAGATTGCCCGTGCCAATGTTTACCTGGCCAGGGAGTTTTCAAAATATTGTAATGAATTTATTAGAAAATATGAGTTGAATAAAACCATAGATCTGATTGTAAGTCATGGTCAGACTATATTTCATGATACAACAAATAATGATAATGACTTTTATCCTCCCTGCACGCTTCAAATCGGTGATGGAGATTACATTTCTTACCTGACCGGAATACCAGTACTTTCTGATATTAGAATGAAAGATATGGCTGCCGGAGGTCAGGGAGCCCCGATGGTTGTATATGCTGATTACGTTCTATTTAATTCGAAAAAAGAAAATGTTGGATTGCAAAATATTGGTGGGATAGGAAATGTTACTCTGATGGAAGCAAATTCTTCTGTGGATGAAATCATTTCTTTTGATACAGGACCGGGTAATGTTTTGATTGATTGGGCCTGCAATGAATATTTTGAAAAATCTTATGATGACAGTGGAAAGATAGCTGCTTCTGGCTTGATTAATTCAAAACTCTTAGACTTCTTGTGGCTTATTGAAAAAGACTACTTTAATATATTGCCGCCAAAGAGTACTGGAAAAGAAGTAAGGTATAATGAGACCTATTTTAAGCAAATAAAAGAGTTTATTCAAAAAGAGGATATCAAAAGAAATGATGTTATTAATACCATTACAAGATTTACGTCTGAAACGATGGTTAAGTCATACGAAAAAACTGGAAGAATTCCGGATGTTCTATATGTAAGTGGAGGGGGTGCTAAAAACAAAACACTATTGATTATGATTAACAGTCAACTTAAGGATACAAAAGTAAAAACACTTAGCACATTGTGGCAGGATGCAAAAGAAGCAATAGCTTTTGGGATTATAGGTAATGAATATATTCACGGACATTTCTCAAATGTAAAAAACGCCACAGGAGCTGAGAATGAAGTGATACTTGGTAAGTACTCTTTGCCTAAGTAAGATAGTACCAAAATTTTGTTAGGAGGGAAAAATATGAAACGTTTTTTGGTAGTTCTATTTGTTTTGTTGACAGTGTTTAGTTTTTCAAGTGTACTGAGATTCGCAATTGAAACAGAACCTGTCGGATTGGATCCCAATCTGGTAACCGCCTTTGCATCTCACCGAACACTGGAAAATGTATACGATGGTTTGCTTAGATACGATACAGATATGAACCTCATTCCAGATCTTGCAAAGGATTATGAAACACCTGATCCCTATACAGTAATTTTCACATTAAGGGATAATGTATACTTTCACAACGGAGAAAAGATGACAGTTGAAGATGTTCTTTTTACATTCGATAGAATCAGAGACCCTGATTTTGGTTCACCTGCAGCATCGTACTATGAGAATGTAACCTCGATAGAAGCTATTGGAGATAACAAAATTGAATTCAAGCTTTCCACACCAATGGTAAACACTTTGCTTCACAACTTCGCTGGCGTTAATAGTTCTATTGTTTCAAAAGAATTTGTTGAAAGTGGAGCAAACATGCAGATTGAAACAAATGGAACAGGACCTTTTGAAATCACAGCCTATGTTTCTGGCGACCATATCACATTGACAAAGAACGATAAATACTTTATTGAGGGGCTTCCCCGCCTTGATGAAATCGTATTTGTCATTATACCTGAAGAAGTTTCAAGAGTATCAGCACTTCGTAACGGAGATGTTGATTTAGCAACTATTAATGAACCCCTGAGTCTGGACATGCTCTCAAGAGACAGATTTACTGTTTACAGGCAGCCTGTTCTAAGCTACTACCTTCTTGGTATAAACAACGAAAGTGGTCCTTTAAGCGATGCCAGGGTAAGAAGAGCTCTAAGCTATGCTATTGATCGCGAACAAATTATAAAGGCTGTTTCTTTTGGTGAAGGAAGCGTAACAGGAATAATGAATCCGACTGTTAAAGCCTGGGCAATTCCCCCATCAGAATTCCCTGAATACGAATATGATCCTCACAAAGCAACTTTACTGCTTGAAGAGGCTGGTTACCCTGATGGTTTTGAATTCTCAATAACAACCGCTTCAAGATACAACTTTGATAAAATAGCACAGGTAATACAGGCGCAGCTTTCTATAATTGGAGTAAAAGTTAATATTGACCTTGTTGAATGGGGCATATTTATAAACAAGTGGATAAACATTGACTTTGAATCATTCATTTCATTGAACAGCGGTTCAGTCAGTCCGGATCTCCAGCTCTATAGAACATTCCATACAGAAGGTTCTACAAACAAATTCAATTTCTCCAATGAAAAAGTAGATGAATTGCTGGAAAAAGGTAGAAGGGTAACTGACTATGAAGAAAGAAGAGAAATATACAACGAACTTCAGAATGTTCTTGTTGAACAATCACCAATAATTTTCCTGTATTCACCTAATATACTCTTTGCCTCCAGTAATGCTGTAACTGGTTTTGAAACAATGAGTAATGAAAGTATAATTTCTCTAAGGTTCACAGAGAAAAATAAGTAATCAATGCTTTTTATGGTCCTTGATTTCACTGAAATCAGGGACCATTTTATTGATTATCAAGGGGTAATGATATGAAGCTCGCTTATATAATTGGACGATTAATTTCAGCAATTCCTACTCTCTTATTACTTACATTTATCGTGTTCATTGCGATACATCTAGTTCCTGGAGATGTTGTTGATATTATGCTGGGAACTCAAAATTACTTAAATGAAGAACAAATACAAAAACTTTATGAAGATCTTGGACTCGATAAACCACTTGTTGTCCAATATTTCAATTGGCTGAAAAGTATAGCTACACTTGATTTGGGAATATCATTGAGAACTACTAAACCTGTCTTTTCAATGATAAAAGAGAGGTTTCCCATCACTTTTGAACTTGCGCTACTGTCAATCACCTTTAGTATGCTTATTGGAGTGCCTCTGGGAGTAATATCATCGATAAAAAGAAATTCGAAACTTGATTATACTGTGAGGGTATTCGGACTTATAGGTCTTTCTGCTCCAGTATTTTGGATCGGAGCGATTTTCATCGTTTTGATTTCCAGTTTGTTTACAAACTATCCCCTTTTTGGTTATGTGTCCTTTTTATCAAATCCATTTAGAAATTTACAGATATTACTTGTACCAGCTATAACTCTGGGAATAATGGTAGCAGCCCAAATCATGAGAATGACCAGAAACTCCATGCTTGATGTTATGTCGCAGGATTATATAAGAGTAGCAAGATCGAAAGGTGTGAAGAGAAAAACAATAATTTTTAAACACGCATTAAGAAACGCAACTATTCCTGTTATTACAACAGCCGGAATTCAGCTTGGTTATTTGATAGGAGGAACAATAGTCATTGAAAGTATGTTCGCCATTCCTGGAATGGGTAGATTGCTTCTTCAGGCCGTTGAACAAAGAGACTATCCTGTTGTTCAGGGGATTATAGTAATATTTGGTATTTCAATAGTTATTTTAAATATACTAGTAGATATTTTATATAGCGTCATTGATCCTAGAATAGAGTTATCATAAAGGTTAGGGAGAGTTAGGACTATGGAATTCAAAAAAGCTATGAGAAAATTCAAGACAAATCCATTAAATATTATCAGTCTGGTCATTCTTATGATAATTGTTATTTTATCTCTTTTTCCTGCGTTTTTTTCACCCTATAATCCACTTGAAATGGATTTTGAATACATGATGAGTCCACCTAATCAGCAACACTGGTTTGGTACTGATCAATTTGGTCGTGATGTGCTTTCAAGGATTATTTACGGAGTTCAAAAAAGTATGATTATTGCTTCAATGGCTGTTGTCCTGGCTACTACTCTAGGGACTTCTCTGGGATTAATAGCAGGTTATTTCGGTAAGATCGCAGACATGATTATAATGAGAATTATCGATGCAATGTTTGCTTTTCCTTCGGTTATTTTAGCGCTCTTTATTATAGCGTTGTTCGGAGCCAGCGTAACCAACCTTATCATTGCAATAGGTATTGTTTATACTCCCATATTTGCAAGGATTATGAGAGGATCAACTATATCTATTAAAGAGCAACTGTATGTAAAGGCAGGTAAAGCGCTTGGAAAAAGCAGTCTTCGTTCAATTTTAAAGGATGTTCTTCCAAATATATTTTCAATCTTAATAGTTACTTTTACAACGAATTTTTCTACTGCATTACTTTCAGAGGCTACATTAGGATTTCTTGGACTTGGCGTCCCACCACCAGAACCTACTTTAGGAGGAATGGTTGGTCAGGGAAGTGATTATCTTTTGAGCGCACCCTGGGTTACCCTCTTTCCTGGTTTGATAATTGCTGTTATAGTACTCAGCTTAAATATCATCGGAGATGGTTTGAGAGACACACTTGATCCGAGAACTTCTTGAGTTTTAAAAAAAAGAGATCGGATGAAAACAACTTAAAACGAGAATCCGAGAAGAACCTAGGAGACGAGAATCCGAGAGAAAACACGTGAACCGTTTTCCGTGAACCGACAAGTGCAAAAACAAATGCACACACCTCCCCGCTACGCGGTACTCCTCTGGTAGAGGAGAATCAAAAAAACGAGAATCCGAGAAGAACCTAGGAGACGAGAATCCTAGAATAATTATAAAAATCGGGTGTAGGGTATGGGGTTTGGGGTATGGGTAAAACCAGAAAATTAAGAAACTAAAGACGAGAGAATAAGATAAAAACCTAGAACACGTGAACGGTTGTCCGTGAACCGATTGGTTCTACGTTCTAATGCCCTCTTGAGAGGGCGAGCCGGAGGCGGAGGTGTGTGGGTTTTGAAAAGAAAGACGCTTGGAGACGTGGTCTGCGACCACTCAAGACGCTTGGAGCCACTCGCTGCGCTCCACTCAATGACGCTCTGAGAGGGCATTCAAAAAACCAAAATACTGACGCT
>CAYTVB010000028.1:0-22853 GCA_964441735.1 uncultured Thermotogaceae bacterium | reverse complement strand
AACTACTCAGTGTGAAGGTTATGATGCTCTAGTCAGATACTTTGCGGAAGAACCAGTTTTATTTTATCGTTTACAATTAACCACTGTTGATAATAACATTCAACTGCTTTAGTTATCTTTATTTATTAGATTGTTTTACCTAATAAAAAAACCTAAATCAAACATCGCTTTTTTGATTTACCCAAAATCCAACTCAAATTTTATTAAGTTAATTTAGAAACAGACATCGATTTTCTTTACTTTACCCTCTCTAACCAGCTTAGAATATGGCTCATCTACTCTATTACCTGAGAACTCGACCTTTTCTCCATTGTAATCGTAAACAAAAATTTTCCATTTTGAAGTATCAATGCTTGTATCGAAAGTATCAATTTTATCTGGATTGTAGTATGTCACTTTGCATTTTCCCAGGAAGTTAAATGTTACTTTGCCCTTTTCATCAAAAAGCCAGCCGGGAAGTCTAGGACTAAATCGCAAATTAAGCATTCCGTCTTCGTAGGTAAATGGCTTATTTCCTGCAAACATTAGCTTCCATATGCTTAAAAACTCAGCTGTTGAACCGCTTAACCTTGCAACAAAACCCGTCCCATGTACCGTTTCATCTGGATTGGCGCTGCTTGCAATGAATGATGAATTTTCCAGTGGACTTCTACCATACACATCAGGTTTCATAAAAGGAATCAGTACGTTTTTAAAGTCTTCATAGAATTCTTTATAAAGTTCACTCTTAAGTAATTCCAACATGTATTTATATTCCATATGGAGCCAGATAGATTCGTTTTCCAGCCAACCAGAATTAAAAGCTTTTGCTCTTCCAATTTCTATTGATTCATCAGTAAGTGGTCCATTAACTTTGTACATTTTTAGTTTTTTATCAAATAGCTCGCTGTTTCTTGTTTTCAAATAAACCTTTTTTAGAAACTCTTTATCATCAAAAATTTTAAATCCTCTAACGATACCTTCAAGGAATAGCGGCATTTTCTTTTGTTTGAAATCGAGTATACTTACGTATTTTTTGGTATTATTTTTAGTTTCAGCTATAACTTCAAACTCTTCTGGTTCATAGTAGAAAAAAGTTGGCATTATCCCATCATTTTCTTCTATTGCTCTATCCAGTCCAGTTCTCAATTTCTTATTGAATCTCTCAAATGCTGTTGATATTTCCTTCGACTTCATAGAAAGTTCTTTTCCTTCAAAACCAAGCTTTGTCTCTTCTCTGAATTTTTCACGAATATCGGAGACAGTTTTCCAAAAATGATAATCTCTGTTATTTCCTAATGAGTTATCATAATCTTCAATACATTTTACTAAACCTCTTGTTAATTTCATTACTTCTTCTGGTAAGTTTATTTTTTCATCATAAAATTCATTCAATGTTTCTACTATAAAATCAAACAATCGGGAGAGCTCAAATGCTTCTGCTACTGAAGACCCAAATAACCCGGGTAATCCATTCATAGCATCATACCAGCCAGGTTTTCCAGCCTCCATCTCTATACCCATACCGCGGGGATCAAGGGTTGCAAATTTGATTGCTGTAAGATTTATCATTTTTGTAATAAGGTTTGTTTTATATATATCTCCTTTTCCGTTGCTTTCTCTCATAACATTTTTGTAGGTTTTTCTTGATTCAATAAGCTTCTTCTTTTCCTGATCTTCTGTAAGTGCATTGTACTGTCTGATTTTATTATGTTTATCATCTACTAAAACGTATCTTTTATTCCTTGGAAGAACAACCATTGTATTGTCATAATAAGTGTAACTACAATCTTCAAATAACAACTCCTTTTTCTTTTCCGGATATAACTCAAGGAAACTTTCTATCGTATCAAGGTTATAAGTCCAATGATCAGTCCAAAAACCCTCTCCATGAACAGCGTCTATCTCTTCTTTAGACATTTCTATTATTTTTCTTAACAATTCATCTTCTCGCACTTTCAGTTTTATATTTTTTCTTTCAATAAAATCGATTATTTCCCCTGGTGTGAAAAATTCTTTCGATAGAAAATCCTTTAATTCTTTAATGCTTTCTGCGTCCTCTACTTCTTTATCGACAAAACCTAATTTTTCTTTTTCCACTTTATATTTAACACCGTTGATTATAAGAGGGTTGTATCCATCTATTTGAATAAGGTTTGTAAAAAATTTTATGTCGTACCTCTCTACTTCCGGATTGAAAAACACATCTTCTCTTCTATTTTGATTAATATCTCTGTAATTACCGTTGCCGCTTGAATAATATTCAGGAAGCAAAACGAAATAGTTGTAGTCTCTCTCTAAATCACCATGCTTTCTTGAATAGATATGATACACTCGTTTACCTTTTGAGAATACTACAGGATATCCCCCTCTTAAAATATTATCGAGATAATTTTGTTGACAATATTTATCAAATAGTTTTGAAGATGTATGTGTATTTATATGATCAGTCATGTTATCAATTATTTTATTCCCTTCATAATACTTTGCATTAAGAAAGTTTTTATCTGAAAGCCTTTCCTTATATTCATCAATTTTGGAAATATCAGCAGCATGCCCGGTTACAGAGTATATAGCAATCTCATCTTCTGGCTTTAGTTGAACGTTAGCAGCTGAAAATGCACACGGAACTTTATTGGAAGTTATCTGTTTTTCTGTTATCAATTCAACTACGGATTTTTGTGAGAAAACTACCGGAAATTTCATTGAGGTTTGCATTCCGAAGATTATATTCGGATCAACAATGGGAGTTAATATTTCTTCTTTGTTATTAAGGATTTGCACTGATAAATAAAAATTACCTTCTTCAAATTCCGAAACATTAACCGTATCTTCCGCAGTCGATCTTAATTTAAAAATAGGAACTTTGGATTCCAGGTTGTAAACGTCCATCCATGCCTTTAGTGTATTTCCAACATGCTTAATTCCAAAATCATTAATGCCATAAGGCAAAAGGGATGGAATCCCATCAAGTACTTCCAGATTTTTTATGTCATTAGAAATATTTTTAATTGTAATCTTTCTGATTAAAGCACCTATCTTTTCCATAGGAAGAGTGTAATAAAGTACAGTGGTTTCAATACCTTTCTTATGGGATTTTTCTTGCAATTCAAATTCGTTTGTACCAATATGCATTCTTTGGGTTGTTTCTTCCGTATTTTCTGAAGTAAAAGGTTCATAAACGCATCCACCATCTATCTTTATGAAGGTTCTAAAACCTAATATTTCTACATTCTGATATGATCTAAAAGCAGGAAAGAATTCCATTATCGGATTATCTTTATTGCTTATACCGAAAGAGGCTATACATTGCCCTCTATTAACGTAGAAAACCCAAAGAGGGATCCCTTTCTTACCTGCAATCCCAGGCAGGAAACTTGCAAAGGGTTTTGAATAATTGTAATTTTCTATTACGAACCTATCCTTTTCATCAAAATAATACTTGTTAACATTACTCATAGCCTCTTTATCCTCCTTTTTTTGTGTCTTAAAGTCACTATAATTCAAGTACGTTTATGAACTTTTCCAATTTTCCTGACTGATTCTCTTTCCACAATTTTTGTAGGAAGTATGACATTTTTTGGTAACCTCTGATGTTTTTCAATAATTCTTTCTATTAACATTTGAGCTGCTACCCTGCCCATTTCCATCCGTGGTTGCATTACAGTAGTCAATCTTGGATTGGTGTACTGAGCGAAAGGAGCATCATCAAAACCAATAACAGAAACTTCGTCAGGAACTTTTATACCCTCTTCTTTCAAAGCATCTATCGCACCTATAGCCGTCCAGTCGTTAACAGCAAATATGGCAGTAAAGTTCAATCCATGTTTTTTGAGATGTAATTTTACTCCATTCCAACCATCTTCAGAATTGTACCCCCTGGCTTCTAAAAAGCAAACATCCAACCCTTCCTTTGGTGACATCTTATTAAGGAACCTTTTTATTCCTCTTTCTCTGTCAACAGCTGCCGGTGATATTTCGGGACCTGGAATATATAAGATCTTTTTATGACCATTATCATATAAATATTTTATGGCAAGGTATCCACCTGCAATATTGTCAACGTTTACTACATCAAAGAGAATTTCATCAACGCCAAAATCTACCACAACTATTGGAACACCGCTTTTTTCAAATCTTTTTATGATGCCTCCTCCACCAAATAATTCACCAAGAATTACTCCATCAATCTTTCTTCTAAAATATTGGTCCAGGACATGTTGTTCAATATCTACTTCCCATTTTGGAAGAGCAAGCATCATATCAAAGCCTTTGCTGTAGGCATATTGTTCTATAGCCATAACAATATCACTGTAATGATATCCTCTAATATCTGGTATTAAAACACCAATAGTATTTAGCATGGCGAAATTTTTCTCTCTAACTGAGAAAGCAGGTTTGTAATTTAGTTCCCTAACAGCTCTAAACACTTTACCCCTTGTTTCCGAGGAAACACTATCTCTTCCGTTTAGAACCCTTGATACTGTTGCTATCGATACTTTTGCATGTTTTGCTACTTCTCTAATATTTGACATAAAACCACCTCACAGCCATCAAACCTATTTAATTCACCTACTGCATCTGGTAAACCCTTACATAGTCAACGTACATTCTTGCAGGGAAAGGTGTATTGAAATCAGGATAACCTGGCCAGTAACCACCAACTGCCAAGTTGAGTATTATGAAAAACTCCCGATCAAAGACCCAAAGTTTATTCTGATCTTCTAGCACTTCTCTTTTAACTCTTTTATAAATAGTGTCGTTAACATACCAGACTATTTCTTCTTCATTCCAGATAATTCCAAACGTATTGAAATCCTCTGTGAAAGGTAGTGACTCTGTTTGATCCAACCTAAACTTTCCTGTTATTCCTCTTGTGCCACTATAATTAAGTCCATGAATGGTTCCATATACCATCCATTTGTCGTGTCCGAGAAATTCGACTATGTCTATTTCTCCACACATAGGCCAACCAACATATCTGAAGTTTTCGCCAAGCATCCAAAACGCCGGCCAAAGGCCTTTACCATATGGAAATTTTATCCTCGCTTCGATTTTTCCATACTGAAATGAAGTTTTTCCTTCTGTTTTTATCCTTGATGAAGTGTAGTTATATAAACGATTATTTTCTAAAGTATCTTCCCTTCGTGCTTCGATAATGAGCATTCCATCTTCTAATTGAACATTTTTTCCTTCAGTATAATACTGAAGTTCAGCATTTCCCCATCCATTTCTGTTGCCAATATCAAATCTCCAGTCTTTAGTGTTTATTTCTTCGCCTTCGAATTCATCTGACCATACTAACGTCCATCCTGGATCATTTATCATTTTCTGTGCCTCCGATAGCTGAGAGGTTTTTGAAGTAACTGATATGAAAGATAAATAAATAATAAGAAACAAAACCAAACTAAAGCCAAATATTATTTCTTTTGACATAGCATTTACCTCCCCTTATTCATAAACACAACTTTCTTGACAATCTTATATCTCTGGACGACGATCCAACTCTAAATTCATATACGCCTTCCTCTATAAACCATTGATAACCATTGTGAGAAGCTAAATCTCCAGCGGTTAACTCTATTTTCATTCTTTGTTTTTCGCCTGGTTCGAGCATATTAGTTTTTTCAAAAGCTTTTAATTCCTGATATGGTTTGTCAATCTTTTTTCCTGGTGCCCTTACATAAACTTGCGCAACTTCTTTTCCCCGTTTATTTCCAACGTTTTTAACATTGAAGGTCAAAACAAACTTCTCGCCTTCCCATTCGATATTCAATTCACTATATTCAAAACGTGAGTAAGAAAGTCCAAAGCCAAATTCAAAGCTTGGTTCTATCCTGAATGTGTCGTAATATCTATATCCAACGTAAATCCCCTCATCGTAAACTATAGAAACTGGGTTATCTTTTGGTTCGCCCGGGAATGATCTGGATGGAACATCGCTGTAATTCTTTGGGAAAGTTGTTGGCAATTTTCCTGATGGATTAACCCTTCCACTAATTACATCTGCTAACACCCTTCCTGCCTCCTGACCGGCCTGCCAGAGAACCACTAAGGCATCACAGTAATCCTTCCAACTTTCCACTTCAATTGGCGAACCAACATTTAAAACAGCAATAACTTTCTTTCCTTTATCTCTAAAAACCTTTGAAATGTTACGAATTAACTCACTCTCATCATTTGATAGATAATAGTCACCTTTTTCTAATTTTCTGTCCTTTCCTTCTCCTGAAATTCTTGATATCACGACAAATGCTGTATCGTTCTTTTCTGAAATTTTTTCAAGTTCGTCTGTGCTGAACAGATTCTCCGGAAGTTTTGGAATTATTTTCTCGTTCCAGTGTCCATAAGTGATTTTGTAATCATTATCTCTGAATTCTTTAATTTTGTTTCTGTAAAATTCAACTATTTCTTTGTCGACATTCAAATTTCTCTCAATAATTCCATCAACAAAACCTATCGTATATTTCGGATGAGTTTCGCCACTCCCAGTTCCACCACGAATTGTCTCAAGCTGTCCGGTGCCAAAAACAGCAAATGATGTATTATCGGATAAAGGCAAGGCTTCACAATTCTTTAGCAAAACAACTCCTTCGCTGGCCGCTTCGTAAGAGATTTCTGCATGATTGTCTAAAACTGGTGAATCTGAATATTCATAACCATCGAAGGCTGGAGTGTTAATTAATGTCCTTAGTATTGTCTTGATCCTCTGATCCAATATTTCTTCTGTAAGTACACCATTGTCAAGGGCATCGCTTATTTCATCAGCTTCACTTCTTCTATGTTCAAAGAACTGGAAACTTTTGCCAGGCATAATCAAATCATTACCGGCTTGAATTTGGTTAGAACTACTATTCCCAGCAAACCAATCTGTCATAACGAAACCTTCAAATCCCCATTCTTCTCGTAGGACTTTTGTCAGCAGCCACTTATTTTCAGAAGTATAAAACCCATTCAGTTTGTTGTAAGAGCTCATAAACGTCCAGGGTCTGGCTTTCTTTATTGTAATTTCGAAAGGCTTTAAATAAATTTCGCGCAGGGCTCTTTTGGAAATGATGGTATCAATAGACATTCTATTTGTTTCCTGCTCATTGGCAATGAAGTGTTTAATACATGCTCCTACTCCCTGTGATTGCACTCCTTTTACGAAATATGCTGCCATTTCACCAGAAAGCAATGGATCTTCACTGTAATATTCGAAGTTTCTACCACATAATGGATTTCTATGGATGTTCACCGCTGGAGCCAGAAGAATATCGACACCATACTCTCTGACTTCCTCACCCATCGCCTGACCAACTTTCTTAAGTATTCTTCTATTCCAGGTGGAAGCAAGCATAGTTTCAACTGGAAAAGCAGTTGAATGATAAGTTTTATCATTGCCTTCATGTTTTGGATAAATTCTAAGACCTGCTGGACCGTCAGCAAGAACTGTCTTTGGGATTCCAAGTCTTTTTATTTCGAGAGTTTCACCAGCTGCACCATAAACCTTACCTTTCGGATTATCTTTATGATTCAGCATTCCAACCCCTACAACAAAATGCATTTTTTCATCAAGAGTCATTTCTGAAACAGTTTTCTCTATATCTAATTTTTCATTCATCTATAAGCACTCCTCTACAATTATTTATATATCTATTCTCCCGTAATTCCCGTACGTTCAAGACTTTCAACAAACTGCCTTTGCAATATTAAGTATGTGATCAACAGGGGCAGTATTGTTATAAGCGTTGCAGCCATCCTTATGCCTTCGTTTATCCTGTTCGCAGCACTACCATCAGCAGCAGGGAACATAAGCGCAAATTTTGCTGCAAAATCTCTGAGTGCAAGAGGTAGTGTCTTAATCTCGTTACCCAAAAACATTCCAGTCGTTAAGGTTTCATTCCAGTACCATACAAGAGAAAATATGAATGTTGTTACCATTGCCGGTATAGATAACGGAAGAATTATTTTATAAAATATTTGAAAGGAATTTGCCCCATCTAGTTCAGCTGCTTCATCAAAAGTTTTAGGTAACATATTAAAAAAGTTATAATACAGAAGAATAAAAATAGCGCTTCTTATCCCCTGCCCTGTTAATGCTGGCAAGAAACTTACCAAAGGAGTTCCAATAAGCCCCAATCTACTAAAAAGCATATACTTCGTAACAATGGTCACCTGTGCTGGAATTAAAAATGTAGCGAGTATAAGGAATAGCCACATATTTTTAAGTGGAAATTTAAATCTTGAAAGACCATATGCAATTAATGCGGTTATCACTGTCTGTAAAATAGATGGTACCGCTGATAAGTAAACACTGTTTAAAAGTGTTTTGGATGCCTCCAAAACATTCCATGACTTCACGAAGTTTTCTAAGGTCAATCTCATTGGGATCCATGAAACTGTCGGATTGACGAGGTCTTCAATTGACATAAAAGATGTAGTAAACATATAAAGCAAGGGATATAGATAGGCATATCCTATGCTTATCAATATGAAATAAAGAATGAATTTAGTGGCTATTTTTCTCATAATTCTCCCTCCTTTGGTTTAAGGAGCAAAAAGGCTATCCCAATTAAAATCATGACTGATACGAAATATATCCAAGAGAGAGCTGCTGAATAAGAATAAGGCTTATCTACATCAAACATTCTCTGGGAAATACTCGTGTTTACAGCGTTATTAGCAAAGGAAGCCAGGTCAACGATTGTATATATAGCAGTTACAAGCAAGAACGGTTTGATAAGTGGGAGTGTCATTTTCCAGAATATAACCCAATTGTTTGCTCCATCAATCTTGGCAGCTTCATAAATTCCTACATTGATTTTTTGTAAGCCTGCCAGCAGGAGAATAATTTGCACTCCAGAAAACCACAAAATAAGAACTAAGTTATTGAACATATAGATAAAGGGATAACTAATCGTATTTGGTAATACACTAAAGAAGTTGTATATAAAGTATTTCCTGGGGTCAACGATTTGTGCAGCATTATTTATAATAAGCTCCGAAATCACAGGTCCACTTATAATAACAACCGGTAAAAAGTATAGCAACCTAAAAAAAGCTCTTGCTTTTAGCTTATTATTAAGAAGTAGGGCAGCAATTAAAGAAAATACCAAAATTAATGGAGTAGATAAAGCAATGCTAATTATTGTATCCCAGAATTGTATGGGGAAGTTAGCATCTACCCTGAAAGCATAAATATAGTGTTTCAGACCGACAAAAGTTGTATTTATTCCAAAAACAGTAAAATCTAAGTTGAAAAAGCTTAGATAAAGTGAGTAGAAAAATGGATAAGCTGTAAAAATTATGAAACCTGTTATCCAGGGCATTATATATAGATATCCAACTATCGCTTTCCTGGCTTTTTTCGACAATTTCATTGATTACCATCTCCAGAATCTATATTCTTACTATCAAAATTTCTATATGATTGTGGTTGAAGGAGCATATCACCGTAAATGTAAGGATTTTGTGTGTAATTGACCATTATGGATCTGCCATTTTCGTAATCGACCTTAACTATACCCGGTTCAAGAACAGTTCTATCAATTATTTTTGAATTAACCACTGGATTTAGTGCTTCGCTCATTTCTTGATATATTCTTATAATCTCCTGTTGCCAATCTTCAAATTTCGTTGAAGGATAATCCCAAAGAGGTGTTTCTTTGATAACATAGTTATCTACCCATGTTACGATAAAAGAAGGATATGCTCCGTATTCTATCGCTTTAAGAATATCTGTCCTGGAAAAGAAACTGTTGTTGATATAGGGTGTGTAATAATCAACATTTCCACTTAAAACAATCTGTAAAAACGGAACAGTGTCTGTTTCGAATAAATACTGGCTGTTATTCATAGGAGTTTCAAGATTACCCTGTGAATATTTCCATGCATAGCTATTTGGCGTAAAGAAATATATATTTAAACCCTTTTCTTTAACATCATTTAGTGTTTCTTCAACCATTAAAAGTGCATCATTGCGAGGAAATTCATTGTTAAACCTCATATCTCCATAAAGTTTATTTCCATATTCTTTTATCGCAATATTCGAAAAATCCAGTTCATTTAATTTCTGCGATTTCTCTTCAACATATTTACTGGAGAGCTTTATATTTGTATAGTAAAACCTGTGAAGCCACAAATCCTGGTTGTCTCGCTCTTCAAAAATAGAAGATTGAGAAAGGTTAATACCTACTTCTCTGTTAATGTTAATCTGTCTTCCACTTACTTTGGTAACATTATCTACAAGACATACCTCATAACTATTTTGAAAACTATCTTCTACAAGCTCCTGTAACGATATTTTGCCTCCGATTTTGTTTTCAAACGATAAATTACCAATCCTGTTTCCATGAATGCCATCTTCCTGCCATCCTTCAACAAATACCTTTAGATTATCAACACCATTTTCTAAAAGCATTTGAATAATTGTTTTCGTCTCTTCTACACTGGTAATGCCTTTAGTGTTATAACCGATAAGTCTTTTCTCAATATCTGAAGCAATAATTGTGAGCGCCAACTGCATATCAAGATTTTTGTATTTCTCTGTATCATTTAACTGCCCAAAAAGTTTATCTGAAAATGCTGTTCTATAAAATTTAGCCATTCCTACATAATCTGCGCTGTCATTTGCTAAAAAGAAGAGTTTAAGCTCTGCGTTAAAATCATTCTTTTCCTGCTGAACAATTTGTACTCCAGCTCCACTTCTACTTGTTGGCTGAAGATATTTTTGCCTGTAGAGGAACTTCACACCTGCCCGATTATAGTCAGTTAAAACTCCACCTGGATACGCCACTATCGAAGAATATTCTTCACCGGAGTTAACAACACCAAACAACCCATTTTGCTTTACACCCTGTACTATGCCGTAAACAGGTATTAGAACTGTTGGCTCTTCCCTCAAAAAGTCATTTGGTCTGCTGGCCCTTAAGTCGTTAGGAACCGTTAAATTCTCAATGCTGTAATCCTTTCCAAATACTCTTTTTTCAAACCAGTTTGTATAGTTCGAATCACTTGAAAACCTTATTAATGCACCAGGTCCATCGGGAACAAATATATAACCATCTATTTCATCTTCTACGGCGCTTCCAAAAAATGGTGCAAAAATAACCGAGCCAAGTAAAAATTCCTTTCCTTCTGAAATATCGACAGAATTCAATTTAAAAATCAAACAACAATCTTCAAGCTGAATGCTAAAATCTATTGAAATTCCAATGTCTTTAAAATCCACTTGAAAAGCCACACCGTTTGTTAAATTTATGTAGCTACTTTCAACATTTTTATCTGCACTTCCCTTTACAGCCATTATTCCCCTTTCGTTATAGAACTCAATCATCAAAAGGGATTTGGAAATTGCTTTCCAGCTATCATTCAGTTTCAAATAGGCTGCTTCATTTTCCAGAACATCTCCCCAAACATAATTCGTTCTTCTATCAACTACTCTTAAAGAAGTGGTCTCTGGATTAATGAACAATTCAATATTTTCATTCTCCGCAACCTTTACGTAATTATCAGTACTAAACTTAGTAGTTGTTGTTTTATATGTTTCAGGCTTTGTAAATCTGTTTGACATGAATTCATTTCCGATATTTTGACCAAAAATACTGTAAATGCTTATTAGTATGAAAAAAGCTATCAAAAGTATTTTGTTCTTATTAACTACGAGCACGAAATAGCACCTCCTGAACGATGCTGTATGCTGTATCTATTAATTGATCCCAAAGCATATATACTATTGCATAGACAAGTATCATCACGAAAATCCATCCCAACGTCAGCAAAAAATTCTTGATTGTATCCTTGATATCGTAATCGTGAACTTCCTTTACGCCGGTAAATAACAATACAAAACTCCAGCTAACATTTATATATGAAATGAAATCAACAACGAATTTTTCGTTGTATGTAAGAGCATATGTAAGGAGTATGACAATAGGTTGGAAAAGAATATATGGTGCAAAAGAATATGCGGTAAAGACATAAACATCCCTTAAGGTTCCTCTACCATCATTTATTGAGCTTAAAAGCCAGTTTGAAAACACCCATAATATTGTAATAGCGGAAGTCGTAAGAAATACAAAGGCTACACTTCTATCTGCAGTATTAAGATTAAAAATAAAACTCCTACCGAAATAATCAATCAATATTACGAGTAGGAAAATTGCATACAAAATTGTTGCAGATAAAACAGAACCATGGGTTCCGCTTCGCAAATAATAGAAAGTATCCAGAGGATGTCGAAGGATATTCTTCACATAAAGAATGTCATTAATCAATCTAGACCTTATATGGAAATGGAATAATTTTCCCTTCTTTCTTCTTAATCTGTTAAGCAGTGTTGGCAAGATAGCAAGGATTAAAATGATTATCAGAATTATCCCCATATTACTTTGAATTAAAACATTTCTTATTTCCCAAAATGTGTCAGAGTATTCTGATTTTGCATATGCTTCTTTAAAATGAATAGCAGCTTTTTCGAATTCGCCAGACTGAAAATAAGCTTTTCCAAGTCCGTAATGAGCTATTCGTAGATAACCATCGTAAGTCATTACCTTTTCCCAGGTTTCCTTGCTCTCCAGATATTTACCCTGAACATAAAGATTAAGAGCTTCATGAAGTATATTGGTATATTGTGTTGGGTTAAAAATATGAACAAGTCCTCTTTCTTTGTCTAAAACATAAATTCTATCTTCTCCATCACAAGCTATTCCTGTAGCAACAGAAAACAACCCATATCTTTCCGTTGATATTGCACGCCCCCCGAACGAATAGATGAGGTTTCCTTCGGGATCATATTCATAGATCAACCCCGTTTCAGTCAAACTTAGAATGCGACCATCTGCAGAGACTGTAATATCAACAAAATTTGGTTCGTCAACCATCCAGCCCCATTTAGATTTTGATAGTATGTTATTTCCTAATGTATTATGTTTTTTTATCACATTTCTTCTTTCGTTTTGCGTTAAAGTATAAATCAAGCCTTTATCATCTATTGTTATGTTTGTAAAAGGTTTTGGTATTCTGTTTAGAAACTTTGATTTTTGCTCTTCTGTATAAAAAAGGTCTATGAACTTATCAAGAAAACCGATCCATACCTGATTGGAACCAAAATAACCCAGGAATTCACCATTTATATCAAGCTGTATGATACCTTCAAAAGAACCTTCACTAACTATGTACAAATTTCCTCGTTTATCTACAACCAATTTAACTGGATTATAGTTTGCCAATTCACCAAACAAAACATTTTTTGGTTTCCCAATGCGTGATATTTCATTACCATTTTTCTCAAAGATGACAATCTCGGAAGTGCCCGGGTCAGCAACATAGATGTATTTATCAGTTACAAAAACTCCAGTTGGCCTCCACAAATAAAAATCACCAATGGTATTTATTTCTCTTGTTTCAAGATCAAATACAACAATTCGAGCATTTCCTGAATCGGCTATGTACATCTTGTTATCCCTGATGAAAATATCTTCAGGATAATACAAATCATAATCAGTAAACAACACCTCACTGACGACATATGCATCCTGAGTAACTTTCCATTCATTATGTCCGGAGAGAGTGTACGTCAAATAAGTACTGTTCCACCCAAAAAGCGTTAAGGAACAAACCAATAAAGCGAATATTGTTGAAAAACGGATCACACGGTTAAAGCACTTCACCCTTGTATCTCCCTCACTCTCATAAGTTTTACAAAGTATTACTTCAAGCCACTGTTGGCCATTGTGTTCATTACTTTAGATTGCATAATGATGAATAATACCAAATTTGGAACAAACATTATTAATCCAGCTGCAGCAGCAATACCTTGACCTGCAATGGTGTTACCAGCAACCTGTGTTAAGTTTGTTACATAAAAAGCGAAAGTCCTGAGATTTTCATTATTTATGTAATATACAGAGGCTTCTGCACTATTCCATGCAATTTGAAATGCCAGTATTCCAACCGTCGCAATTGCTGGTTTTAAAAGAGGAAATATTATTCTGAATATTATCTGTAAATCATTCGCACCATCAACGACCGCAGCATCTAGTAACGAATCCGGTATTTGATCAATAAATTGTTTTACAAGAAACACTCCAACTGGCATAACAAGTAACGAAAGAACATTGATTATAAATGTATCTATAAGTCCCAGCGACTGTATTACAAAGTATCGTGGAATAATAACAGCAATTGGAACAAACATTAGCGCCAGGTTATTAATGGTAAAGAGAAGGTTTTTTGATCTGAATTTCTTCTTAGAAAGAACATAACCAGCAAAAACAGAAATCATTATTGTAAATGCCACTGTAAGAAATGCAGTGAGTATACTGTTCATAAAATATCTACTAACAGGTATGTTAGAACTTCTTGTTAATTCGAAAAGCTCAAAGAAATTTGATAGAGTAGGCCTTCTCACAAAAAAGCGTGGTGGATACAGAAACAATTCATCAAGAGGTTTAAAAGCTTGCGAAAAAATAAAGATAATTGGCAGTATCATAAATACAGCTATTGGGGTCAGGATAAAGTAGAATTTTAACTGACTTTTGTGAAAATATCTGGGATTTGTTTTCGTTGAGAATCTTGCCATGTAATCACCTCTTGTTATCTTTCGCCAAATAAACGCCATGCCACACGCGAGAAGAACCAAATTATTAAAAGTAACACAACAGAAAGAGCTGCTGCGTATCCCATTTCGTATCTGTAAAAACCATAATCTTCTATATGATTAACTATTAGTTGTCCTGCATATTGTGGGGTGGGATTTGAACCTGATAAAGCCACACCGATACCTGCAGTAGTAAAGGTATTGACTATTGCCATAACAGCACCAAACAACATTTGAGGTTTCATTGCTGGAATAGTTATATATATTACCTCTTGAAGCCTGGTGCGGATCCCATCTATATATGCCGCTTCATAAAGTGTTTCATCAACGTTCAATATCCCTGCCAACATCGCCAAAAAGCCTATCCCCATACTGCTCCATAATGAAACAACGATCATAATATCCATTAAATATTCAGGTGATTGAAGCCATTGTACTGCCTTATCTATAAATCCATATTTTAGTAGTAATGCATTCATATACCCCTGCTGATCACCGTTGAATAAAACTCTCCAAACAACAGCCATGGTAACCCCAGCGGTGAGTGATGGAGAATAAATTATAAGTGCAAAAATAGCTCTCGGAACCACCGTTAACTGAGCTATCAACCAGGCAAGAGTAAAAGAAAGCAAATAACCTCCCACTCCAACTATTAGAGAATATTTAATAGTATTCGGGAACACCTTTTGCATAAATATTTCATCTCTTGTCAACAGAGTTACATAGTTTTGAATACCTATTAAGCTGGGGCTTTCTATGGCATTGAAATAAGTGAATGACAAATATATAGATATTGCCACTGGAAGTACAATAAATATTGCAAAAAGGATTAAATAAGGCGACATCAGCATCCAATGATTGTACTTCCCCTTATTCTTGATCATTAATTTCACCTCTTAATTGCCTTGCTTTTTCTATATATTCATATGCATTAGGACCTAGATTACCAATCAAAAAATCTTCCATTGTGTCATACATTTCATAATCTCTAACTTTTGTTTTATCTTCCAAATAACCGAATTCAGTAAGTTTTCTCTCAAGTTCCCTGTTTACAAGAATTACTGACCTATCTATAGATGACCTCAAGGGATATCCTTCGATGACAACTCTGTTCCAAACATTACTGACTTCTCTTTCTACCATGTATCCACCTGGATGCCTTTGAACTTCCTTTATCCATCTCCATTGCTCAAGAATTGCTCTCTTATGATCTTCCTCAAAAGAAGCAAGTTCCTTGAAAGCCTTAATATTGGCAGTATTCCACATATAGGCGGATCCATATCGAGTAATCATCATTCTTGCAAATTTTAATTGTGTTTCTTTAGACATCCACCATTTTAGAAACAACCATGCTTTCTCTTTATTTGTAGAGTTTCGGAAGATTATTCCTGCTCTATCTCCGGCTACCTGATATCTTTTAACCTCTCCCTCATCTGATATAACACCTGGAGATGGAGCTATATCCCACATACCATATATCTCGTCTGCTGCATTCGACAACGCGACATATATACCGAAATCTCCCACACCAATGGGAATACTTCCGTATCTAAAAGCGTTGTAGAAATTGGCTACCTGTTCTGGAAGACCATATATGGAAAATATCTCTGTCATTAACTCGAAGGCTATTACAGAGTTTTCTTCATTCAAAGCTGTCTTTATACCATCTCTTGAATAAAAACTTGCGTCATTCTGAAAGAAAAATGGAGCGGTTGTATTGAAGTACTTAATAGTCTGCTCACACATCGGGATGTAGAAGTTCATACCCCTTCTTTGTAATTCTGGCATTATTTTCTTTACATCATTCCATGTATTTGGAATTGGTACTTCAAGATTTTCCAAAATATCTTTTCTATAAAAAAGTACATAGAAATTTTGCGTTTCTGTAATTCCATAAACCTTATCTTCTACTACCATTGGAAGCAATGTCTCGATATTTATATTTTCAGAAGTAAAATCGAAATAGTCTTTAAAATCATTTAGAGGATACAAAGCATTTCTAATTGCGAGTTCAAAAGGTAACCAGCTACTAACTCCCAGTGCAGCATCAGGCGTTTTACCGGAGGAGCTTGCTAAAATTAATCTTTGCTCATTTTGCATTACAGAGAGTGCTGCTGATATGCCCGTTTGCGGTGTAAAATCGGTGTCAATTAAATATTGCAGTGTTTCAACATATTGTACAGGTCTATTTACCCATATTCTCAAATTTTGTGGTTCTGATTCTTCGTATATCGAATAAGTTTCGTTTTTATTCAAAATAGACAACCACAATTTTTGAATTTCTTCATAAGCTGAAACAAAAAACATCGCAGAAGAACTCGAGGAGTAATCAAAATCACCCTTGAAAACATAGATTTTGTCTAAACCAATAGGCTGCTCTTTTAATCTCATGGAAAGTTCCGATAATCTTTGAATAGCAGATGCAGCGCCTTCACTCAATTCGTCCAGATAAAAGGGTAACCTTTCAGAATCTTCCAGAACGTTATCTATGAGGTCTGCAACAACAATTAATTCAGAAATTGAAGGTAATCCCTTCTCGCCAACTACTTCAACAAGTTTTTGATATTGAATTTTTAACTCACTGGAAATAGTTTCAAGATCGTCTACCACATCGGGCATATATCTTTCTATATTCCAGGTCCTATTCCTATCCAGATTATTTCCGATAAGCTTTCTGATATCTAAAGCAATATTTTGAATTTTACTTACACTATCCTGCAAAAAGGAAATGGTCGTATCGTAGATACCGGTTGTTACTTCTAAAGAAATATAATTTACCCCTTCGTTCAGGTAAAAATAATATGGCTTTCCATCCTTACTCGCAATAACCTTGTCAGTCCAGACGTATTCAGTGGGTTCGAAAGGAAATTCATTTACTTCCGAAAAAGGAACTTTACCGTTTATGTAAATTCTTCTAAACACCGGTACACCACGATTAAGATATTGTTGATACCTTAGTGCCAATTTATAGAAACCCGCTGAGTCTACCTCAACAATCCAGGTTATTTTCTGTCCTGAATACTTGAACGTATTTTGATCCACCACATTTATTTTCTTTTTTAAAATTTCATAAGGGGTTATGGCAGGTGATTGTTGATTACCTATTGTGACCAAGAAATCCGACTTTCCCAGTAAATTTTCCGCTTCCATCAAAATATCGTTATTCTGAGTGTTATCGTTGAAACTACTAAAATCGTTTGTTCTTAAATATTCCTCGTATTCTGGTGCCTTTCTTTTAAGTTCCCGAGGAAGAACATAGATATTTTTTATTTCAATTTCGCTTCTGAGGTTCTTTAAAGCCAAACTATTTTTTCCAGATTTGAGTGAAAATATTACCGGTTCTTTTGAAACCCTTCTTGCATCTTTAAAATAACTATAAATTGGTTTGGTATACACATATTGCTCAGGTACAATTTCATTTCCATATCTGTCTATAGCTTTATCAACGTAATCATAATAAGTAAAACTGTCAATAAATATCTGGTTACTTTGATCATTGTTTACAGTTATCTCAATAAATCCATTTGTAGTTGTATCTTGGGGATAAACTACTTTGCAAAGTAAAAAGTAATCCCCTGACCTTTCCATCTCTATATCTATAGTAATCTCTTGATCATTTTCAATAAGCTTATCAATCACAATGTCCTTTACTGATTGTTCAATATTATCTTCAAAAAAATGTTGAAAATTTTCGAATAATAACCTTATCTCTTCGCTGGTTAGTATTTCCGAATCAGATTTTCTTTGCGAAACCTGGTCCTGATATTTTGTATATTCCATCCTGCCTACAGAATAGACTACAAAAATTAGTATCGCTATAACGGTTATAATGGTTATTACCCAGATAAGTAACCTTTGCACACTCTCAAACCTCCATCATGATAGTTTTACAAAATATAAAAAATTGACCTGCAAACTACAGGATAAATATAATGTCACAACGTTGCAGGTCAACATTTTTAGGTTACTTACCTTCAACTTGCTTCCTTATTCTCAAGAAACTCTTTTCAGCCTGAATAAGTTTTGCCTCGAACACCTGTAATTTTTCTTTAACCAGTTTATTAGCTTTTTCCTGAGTTTCCGCAGCGACTGCTTGTGGCTGTACTCCCCCGCTTCTAATCCTCTCATTTACTGGGAATATTATGTCCCAAATAACCTCAAACCACCCAGGAACAGTTTTCCACATATCAATTCTGACGGTCTTATCAAGGTTTTTAAGCATATATTTGACACCATCAGGTATTTTCATTTCTTCAAAGTACGCTATAACATCTGGATGCATTGTAGCTGGAACGAAAAAGTCAATTAATCTTCCATTTTCTTCCTCGCTGTAAAGATTGAGCCTTGCTATAACCCCTCTTGGATCGAAGGATATAAATCTAGCAAACAGATATGCTTCCTTTGGGTGTTTTGTTGTAGAGGTTACAAAAGTATAGTTAATATGCACAGGAATTCTCATTCCTATCTCAGGATCATGTGGGACAGGATAATAATCAAAATTCCATGGTAGAGTCTTCACCCAGCTCCAGTCGTAGGTCGCTTCAAACCCGGCTAAAACCTTTGACTCTCTAAAAGCATCTGCATCCTGTCCAAATTTTTTCTGATAATCATCAAGTTGTCCCTGATCTCTGAGCTCTTCATTTATAAGATCATCTGAAACAAGCCCTGGTATAGATTTTAGTTCTTTCTGCAGTGTAATAGCTGGTATCCAACCACCGTTAACAAGATCGAACTCCTTTTTATCCTGATCAAAACTCCAGAAAGTTGTTTCGTCACTAAGCACAGCAGCCATAAATGTATCAAACTCCCATAGTTGGTTGATACCAGAATATTCTCTTGTTGTTGCCCTTCGCAAATAGTTTTTAAATTCGTTTACAGTCCATTCGTAATTTGGTTTGGGAAGATTTAGCTTTTCAATTAGGTCAAGATTTAGCACTATGGCTTCAAAATGTAATCTCTCTCCTAATGCGTATACTTTGTCCCGATAAACAAAAGCTTCGCGAATACTTTCTGGAACATAATCAATATAAGGATCATCTTCTAAAAATTCGTTTAGCGGATAAACCCAACCTTGTGAAACAGGATATGATAGTGGATCCCAGGATTGTGCAACCACATCAGGAAGAGCCTGCCTGGCTGCAACCTTTGCTGTAAGGTATCCATTTACATCTGGTTCATTTGCAACAATAACAATGTCTATATCCGGGTAATACTTATTAAATTCTTCAGCTATTTTTTTATAATTATCTACATCCCAACTCCATACGGAAACAGTTAACTTTGCATTAGCTAAAAGAGTCGTTGTAAGAATTAGCACCATAATTATAGAAACCCAAAAGAAAAACTTCTTCACAAGAGTACACCTCCTAAAATACCTTTATGAAACACTTTTCTTTTTTCTGTAACTTGTTACACAAAAGGTACAAAGAATGGGCAATCTATGAAGATTGCCCATGAAAATCATTTAGTTTACTCTGAAGCAACAGGTTTTACAGAAACATCATCAAAATAAACCGTCGTTATTGCTTCTTTTCCTAGTTCATTACTAAACGTGACTATTGGATCTCCATCTTCTGGATGCACATAATCGAATTCGAAAGTTTGCCATTCTTGTGTAAGATCCAGTGTTTTTTCAAAGTAAGTGCCATATGGGGCACCGGTCTGAAGTAACTTGACATTTATAGGTCTTGGGTCATCTACTTTTGCTTTTAATGAAATTTTGTATGAATTACCTTGTTTGATATTAATCCATTGATTAAATTGAATATGCCATGGTTCTGCTCCTGTTTCTTCAAGAACAAGAAAGCCATAACCTTCTTTTACACCATATTCTGCAACCTTAGCATCGCTTATATTATAATCACTAGCCTGCCATATCCACCATTCATAAGGCATACTACCCTGGTCGTTCATTATTCCTATGCTAAAATCACCGTTGTTAATTAAATCTTCAGGTTCTTCCTCATCAAAGAAGTAATCAACAGTTTCAGTTTCTTCTGCTTCCTCTTCTTCTTTTTCAGGTACTTGTGATTTGTCAACTGGTTTTATAACGACATCGTCAAAGTATACAGTGGTGGCTGGGTCTTTCCCAAGTTCGTAGCCAAATGTTACAGTAGCATCAGCTGTTCTTGGGTGTATGTAATAAAATTCAAATGTTTTCCAGTCTTCTGTTAACTGAACTGTTTCAGCAAAATAATTTGTCCACGGTTCGTGAGTCTGTAATATTTTGACATTAATGCTTTTTGCAGTATTTGAACGAGCTTTGAATGTTATTAGATAACTTTGCTCATTTTTAAGTCCTACCCGTTGATTAAATTGCAGATGCCATACTTCAGGTCCTGCATTTTCAATTTCCAAGAATGCATGCCCTTCTTCAACACCATAGTTGGATATTTTTGCACCACTAATCCCATAATTTCCAGCTTCCCAAATCCACCATTCATATGGGTTTCCTTCCTGGTCATTCACTATCTCAGCATTAAAATCACCATTATTTATTACACTACCTGCATGTAATTCTTCAGCTATTACAGCAACTTCTTCTACTATAAATAAGCCAGGAATAAACAATACCAATAAAACAGCCCCTAAAATTACACCTAAAATTACAATCCATAAACCTTCCACAAATCTCACCCCTTACATTTAGTGTTTGAAACTATTACTTCAAAAACCCCCAATGTTGCTTAAAAACTTTTTTTCAAAAAACACACCACCCCCAAAAATTTGTTTTTAATTACTTTTTAAGTTTTTCGGAATTTATAGAGACAGATGTTATATAAACTTTAAAAATAACTGATAATAAGCATTACAAAAATATAAAAGCATATCTATGAAAAATATATAGGTCCATGCTTTTTAAATATGTTACGCAGAATAATGTAACTTGTTACTTTAAAAATCCGATAATAGCTTGATTATATCCTTGTAACATGTTACATCTGAAACTTGATTCTATCATCTGTGGTATTCTGTTGACGAAATATTTGTTATTAGCTTTTAAATTCTCTCATCCTGGGATTTCTTTGGATTAATTGTGAATAAATACAAAAAACCTCTAAAATCAAGATTTAAGAATGCTTAGGCAATCTCTTAATAACCACCAAAAATCCCTTTCTTAAGTAAAACGCTCAAGATTCAGCATTTCCAGAATCGTTTCAATTTGGTTATCAACTACTCAGGTAGTTTGGTTACCTGAATTCATTCAAATATGCTTAAAGTTAGCAATCGATAAAATTCACGCAGAAAAGGAAAATTATAAAGAAAGCTCATATCGCATAAAAATTGTACTAAGCTTTAAGTAACTTCTAGCGTAATACATGATAAGAGTTTCTCAAGGTAGGCAATAGAGCGTATTTTGATTGTGCCTTACCAGGGATAAAATTAGAATATCTAAACAAAGATAATTTTCCTTCTATATTTATATTGAGCTGATTCTATAATTTTTTAGCTGGCATAGCAAAGAAACTGAGGAGAGTTTATGCCTGATAGATCACAGGATTGGTTTAGTCAGGCTCTTAGAGATCTTGAGCAAGCAAGAGATTCAAAGAAGAGCCAGAGGAACGAATGGGCATGTTTTGCTTCACATCAAGCTGCTGAAAAAGCAGTCAAAGCCTTGCACCTTAAATATAAGCAGGAAGCCTGGGGGCAAATGATTAGCAAACTGCTGGTAGAATTACCAAGCAGTATTTCAATACCATCAGAATTAATTGACAATGCAAAAATACTTGATAATTACTATATCCCCTCAAGATATCCAAACAGTCATCCTGAAGGAGCACCTTATGAATATTTTGGATTAAAACAAAGTGAGGAGGCCATAAAGTATGCCAGTGAGATCATTGAATTCGTCCGTAATGAAATGGCCAAATAAAGATCAAGTATTGCAAGCTCTAAATAATTGGAAAAATAATGTCTGCAAGAATAATGGAAACATTATTTCTGTTGGTTATTTTGGTTCTTATGCAAGAAATAATGCAGGTGTTGGTAGTGATCTAGACCTGGTAATTATCGTCAAGAATACTGATAAGCCTTTTGAAAAAAGAAGTACAGAATGGGATTTGTCATAGCTTCCCGTACCAGTCGACTTACTTATATATACACAAGAAGAATGGAAGAAACTAAAAAAAGAAAACAACCAATTTATTGAAAAAGTACTCAAAGAAATTATCTGGCTCAAATAAATTTGCTCCCTTACTATCAGCCACTAAGATATCACCCAATATATCCTCTATTAGAACATTTTTCATATCTCGCAAATCCGAGCGCAGCCAGCATATCCGCCATGTTTTAT
>CAYTVB010000027.1:0-23671 GCA_964441735.1 uncultured Thermotogaceae bacterium | reverse complement strand
CGTACAACCCACAACCTACCACGTACAACGTCTTCTTAAAAAGATGCGTTATGAGCGGTCGCAGACCGCGCCTTCAAGCGTCATTTTTATGTTTTACCAAAACCCAACATCTATCATCGATTTTATCTTGTTGCGTTGATGTGTTATTCAAAATTTCGAATGAGATTTTTTTGTAATGCAATGTTCTGGTAAAATTGAATTATCAATAGATTGGAGGTTGGATTATTTGAACGATTCTACTAGTGCGATTATCGTTTATAATATTAATGTTGATGAGCTAAATGCAATTATTAAAAACGAAAATTTGGATAATTTACATGTAATTGATAGTACTGGTTTGGAAAATAGAAAGATATCTGAAATTGTAAACAATATACCAGAAAAAATGTATAAGAAAGAAAGCGCTTTTTCAGATAATAATTCTTTTGTTGTATTTCATAATGCAGATGGAAAAACGATAAATGAAGTTATAAAAAGTATAAGAATAAAGGGCAGGTCCTGTATTTTTGCAACTACTACTGAGACAAATATGAAATGGACGTTAGAGGATTTATTGACAGAACTTCTTCAAGAGCACAAAAGATATGGAAATTGAGATTTTAAACTAAAAGGGTGGAAATAATGGAGAGAAAATGTAAAAAGCTTGATGAGATTTCACAAGTTGAAGCAATAGAATTACTGAATGATGTTTTCAAGGATTATGTCTTATCACTTTCATGGAACTTTGAGTCTTACAATAAAGATATTGAAGAAAATGATATTTCTGAATCAGATTCTTTAGTATGTATTGTTGACGGTGAAAAAGCAGGGATAGCTTTATTAGCAATGAGAGAGTCACAATGTAGAATCTACCTTATGGGGGTTAAGAAGAAATACAGACGTGCAGGAATAGGATTTCAGCTAATGGATGATATTTATGAAGTGTGCAAATGGAAAGGTATAAAGACTATTAGTCTTGAGGTTCCAGCAAAGGACGAAAGAGCTGTTAAATTTTATTCAAAATATGGGTTTAGAGAAAGCAGGAAATTGTATTCTCTTTATAAACGTTTGAAAGAAACTGAAGATTCCAGTTATAAACTAATAGAAAGAGATATCGGCGAACTAATTTCGTCAGCTTTAGAAGTAAAGAATCGTTTCAATCGAAAACCAAACTGGAAAAGCGAACCAAAGCATCTTGCATCACTTAAAAGTTATGAGTCATCACTGATAAAAAAGGATTCTGAGACAATAGGATACCTTATCTGGGGAGAAAAAGATAAAGTAGTATACATAATTGATATGGGTCCTCATAAGAAGCATGATTACAATGAATTAATGTGCGGTATTCTTACATATTTTTCTGGTTTCGAAAGTGTTCTATTTCCTTCAATCCCTGAAGGAGACCCAATTTATAATGAATGTTGTGAATTGGACTTTCAAACAGCATTGCTTCAGTATGAGATGACTTACAGAATTCATTGAGGTGTATTAGTGAAAATAATAAGAAACCCCTTAGAGATGACAAATATTTCTAATGTTATTATCTCAGATAAACATAGCCATGGTCTTGTACCAACCATGGGTTTTTTGCATGAAGGACATCTGTCTTTGGTAAAAAAAGCTGTTGCTGATAATGATTATGTAACAACCAGTGTTTTTGTAAATCCCACACAATTTGGACCTAATGAAGATTTTGAATCGTATCCAAGAGATGAAGAAAAGGATTTTAGATTACTTGATAATCTTGGAGTAGATTATGTATTTTCTCCTTCAGTTAGTGATATGTATTATTCTGATCATTCGACATATGTATTGGAAAACGAACTTTCAAAAGTTTTATGTGGTGAGAAAAGACCTGGACATTTCAAAGGAGTTATTACAGTAGTTTCTAAGCTTTTCAATATAGTAAAGCCAACACACGCATACTTTGGGCAAAAAGACGCTCAGCAATTTAGAGTAATCAGGAGAATGGTTAGGGATCTAAACTTCAATGTAGAATTAATTGAAATGCCTGTTGTAAGAGAAGAAGATGGACTGGCAATGAGTTCAAGGAACATTTATTTGTCAAAAGAAGAGCGTAAAGATGCCCCATTAATTCATAATTCCTTGCTAAAAGCTAAGAAACTGATTGAAGAGGGAAGTACAGATGTGAATGAAATAAAAAAATCAGTAAAAGCCGTTTTTACCAGAAGCATACATATTAAACTTGATTACATAGAAATTGTTGATGAAAAAACTTTGAATAAATTAGATGATATAAAAGAAGCAACCGGGAATAAGGTAATAATTGCAATAGCTGCATTTGTAGGCAAAGCCAGACTTATTGATAACGAGATAGTTGACATTAAGCTGGTTTAGAATTCACTAACAGTTTCTTTATAATAATTCAAAAGATAACTAAGTATAACAACACCATCTTCAGGAAATTCATTAGTTATTATTTTAAAGAATTTATCTCTGTTTAGTGTGGCTACTTTTGTTGAAGGGTTTGCAACCGCTGTAACATCCCATTTATTCCGAAGCATAACCTGAATTTCTCCCAGAGATTCTCCAGCATTAATTTCGTTCAATTTAAACAAACCAACATGATGATTTTTCATGAGATTTACGCTACCTTCAAGTATGAAAAACACTTTATTAGCTGCTTTATTCTCTTCAGCAAGGACATGTTTGGCTTCATCAGATTCTTTTTGACTTATAGTTTCTGACTCAAGTCGTTTCAAAAATTTCTCACTGTACTTTGGTAAACCAAAAGTTAAAGAAAATGATGTTTCACAGATTTCAAAAAGACCAAACAACTGTCTGACATATTTTGATACTGAATCATTTTCAGTATCTATGAGCTGTAACATCAGTTCTGCTGCTTCGCTGAGCTCTCCAGAACCCATCTTTCCGAGTGCTAAGAATAATTTTACAGGTCTCTCCAGTGGCGAATTGTGATATTGTTCAAGATACGAACTGAACATATCTATTGAGGAAGTATATTCTTTCTTTTGCATCTGTTTTACTGCCTTTCGGTAAAGGGGTTTTTCACCAAAAAGAAGCGGAGGATATTTTTCTAAAAAGAACTGCTTTTTTCTGATTATCTGGGCCATTGTTTCTTCGAACGTTCTGATAGTAGTATCACATTCTTTGCTGTAATTTTCTATCAGTTCTATTGTCTTACTAAGCGCCTTTTGGAGTAAACGAGGGTTTTTCAAAAGAAAATTAGAGATCTCTGACTTACCAGTAGAAATTAGTACAGTTTTTCCAACTGAAAAACCGTCACCGGTAGATTTATGAGTTACAAGACTCAATGGATCAACCAGATCTCCTGTGATGTATATATCATCATCAGAGTTGCATTTTACGATTACTCCACCGCTCTTTACAAAATAATACGTTGATATGTCTTGACCTTTCTTAAAAATTCTTTTATCAGGGTCAAGAATTAATTCCCTCACATGTTCACCTCTCACAAAAATACCCGCCATAAACGACGGGTCATTTGCTAAGCTATTGTTGTACTTATTTCATCTACTCCCTTTTCAACAATGGCTTTTGTATCTCTCGCAATCACCAATTCTTCATTGGTTGGAACGATCATTACTTTTACGCGCGAATCATCAGTTGTAACAATTTTCTCGCAAGCTTTGCAATCATTTTCGTTCTCATCTAATTTTGCTCCAAGATATCCAAGATATTTGTTTACAACATTTGCACGTAAATAAGGACTGTTTTCTCCGACCCCAGCAGTAAATGCTATTGCATCTACGCCATTCATAGCAGCAGCATATGCGCCAATATATTTAGCAATCCTATACTCATATATGTCATGAGCTAATTTACAGATTTCTTCATTTTTCATGGCATTTTCTTCGATTTCTCTCATGTCACTGAATTTTCCATGGGTTAGACCAAGCATACCGCTTTTTTTATTTAGTATGGTATTCACTTCGTTAGGAGATAGCTCGAGTTGTTCCTGTAAGAATGTTATTATTGCAGGATCAATATCTCCAGATCGGGTACCCATAACGAGTCCTTCTAACGGTGTAAAACCCATTGAGGTGTCAAATGATCTTCCATTTTTTACAGCTGCAATAGAAGCTCCATTACCGATATGAACAGTGATTAATTTTGATTTCTTTATATCAATATTAAGTAATTTGGCCATTCTTTGAGCAACGTATCTGTGACTGGTACCATGAAATCCGTATCTTCTAACTTTGTATTTTTCATAATATTCATAAGGCAGAGCGTATATAAATGATTGTTTAGGCATAGTTTGATGGAACGCAGTATCAAAAACACCTACCTGTGACACATCAGGTAACAATTCCATAGCAGCTTTTATACCTTGAATGTTTGGTGGATTATGTAAAGGTGCAAGAAAAGCATTTGCCTGAATTTCTTGTATTACCTCGTCATTAATTCTAACTGAAGATGCAAATCGTTCTCCACCATGGACAACTCTATGTCCAACTGCATCGATCTCTGACAGATTTTTAATAACCCCGGTTTTTTCATCTGTCATTGTTCTAACTATCATCTCAAGCCCTTCTTTGTGATTTTTAACATCTTTTTCGATTACAAATTTCTCTTCGTTTTTTTTGTGTTTTAGACGGGATCCATCAATACCGATTCTCTCAAGCAAACCTTTTGCAATGACTTTTTCATTATCCATCTCAATCAGTTGATATTTGATAGAAGACGAACCACAGTTTATAACCAGTATTTTCACAAAAGCACCTCCGAATTAATCAGGCTTTTCCAGAGCATCCAAGCAATCTCATGCGATCCTGTACAACCTTTTTTACGTAAGCTTTTGGTGTTTTGAAATATTTTCTGGGATCAAACTCCGCAGTATTATTTTTCAGAAATTCTCTCAATCCTGCAACATATACCATTCTTAAATCAGTATCTGTATTAACCTTGTTAATACCATATTTAATCGTTTTCTCAAGTATTTCAGAAGGTACTCCTTTTGCTCCTTTAAAATCAGCACCATACTCTTCAGCCAATTTAACTACTTCTTCTGGAACACTTGAAGCGCCATGAAGGACTAGTGGTATATCTATCAAAGATTTGACTTTTTTGAGACGATCAAAATCAAGTTTTGCTTCTCCTTTAAATTTAAATGCGCCATGACTGGTTCCTATTGCCGGTGCTAAAAAATCTACATTGGTACGTTCAACAAATTCCTTTGCTTCATCAGGTACAACGAGTGCTGCTTCACTTTCATCAACTTCTACATTATCTTCTATCCCTACCAGACGACCCAATTCTGCTTCAACTGAAACTCCAACAGAATGAGCTATTTCTACTATTTTCGCAGTTTTTTCCAAATTTTCCTCAAAGGGAAATTCAGAAGCATCTATCATTACTGAAGAATATCCAGCCTTAATTGCCTTTACTATTACATCAAAATGTTTTCCGTGATCAAGGTGAAGTGCAACAGGAATATTTATGCTCTCAGCATAGGATTTTACAAGATCTACAAAAAATTTTGCTCCCCTTAACTGGTCACCATTCCCGGCATATTTTAAAGCTCCTTCAGAAGTTTCGATTATTACAGGAGCTTTTTCTTCAATACCAGCTTCGATGATAGCGTGGAAAAATTCAAGATTGTTAATATTTAAAGCAGGAACCCCATAATAATTCTTACTTGCCTTTTCAAGAATTTCTTTTGTATTGACATACGACATATCAATCCCTCCTTTAATGAATTATAACATCATACAAAGATAACCTACCACGTGAATTAGCTTAAACTCCATCTTCCTGCGTTTTCATAAACCTTACCTTCAAGTTGTAGTTTTGTAAGCTCGCTTAGGATTTCATCATACCTCAATTTTGTGGCCATAATTATTTCATCAAAATGAGCTGGACCATTCTCTAGAAGGTTGATTATTTTCAATGTGTTTTCACTATAGTTTTCTTCTGTTGAAATTGAATGAAACTCTTCATATTCTTCAAGAATATCTTCGACTGATGTAATTAATTTTGCACCATTCTGAATCAACCAGTTTGTACCAGTAGAATTTTTTCTTCGTATATCGCCTGGAATTGCGAATACATCTCGACCATTATCAAGCGCAAATCTCGAAGTTATCAAAGAACCACTTTTTTTTGTAGCCTCAACGACAAGTACCGCTTTAGATAAACCTGCAATTATCCTGTTTCTCCTGGGGAAATTGTGTTTCATGGGAGGCGTGCCAGGTAAGTATTCACTTAATATACAACCTTTTTCAGAAATTGCCTTATAAAGATCTCTGTTACTTGCCGGATAGACTTTATCGATGCCACAGCCTAAAACTGCTACTGTATTTCCATTGACTTCGAGTGCACCTCTATGCGAAGCCCCATCAATTCCGGCAGCAAGTCCACTGATAATATTAATGCTGTAATTAGCAAGTTGAGATGCAAAGGAAAGGGCAATATTATATCCATAGGCAGACGATTTTCTTGAGCCAACCATTGAAAGATTCTTATTTCCACTAAGTTTCTCTATATTACCTTTATAGAATAAAACTGGTGGTGGAGAATCAATTTCTTTCAATATTTCTGGATATTCATCATCAGTATAAACAATATATTTATGAGTCTTAAGAGCTTTCTCAGCTTCTCTAACATTTGAAAAAGCCTTTCTTTGTTTTACCTGAGCAACAAAGGGCAAATCGCTTTTTATAAAGTCGTTTAGAGTTAATTTCTCTTCGATGCATTTGTTTACTTCATCAACAGTTAAATCACCTGAAAGAGCTAATAAAGCATATTCTTCTCTAACCATATCCTAACCTCTTTATAGAATAAAGGAACTCAGATCTTCATCGGCAGCTATATCCTGGATTTTTGACAAAACGTATTCTCTGTCAATTACAATCTTGCTCTCTTCGATATCAGGTGCTTCGTAAGAAATGTCTTCAAGGACTCGTTCAACAACTGTATAAAGTCGTCTTGCACCAATATTTTCAATTCTTTCGTTTAAATTATGCGAAGTTTTAGCAATTTCTTTGAGTCCATCGTCAGCAAATTCTATGTAGAGCGCTTCAGTTTCAAGCAAGGCTTTGTATTGCTTTGTAATAGCATTTTTAGGTTCAGTTAGTATGTTATAAAAGTCATTTTCCGTTAGGTCATCGAGTTCTACTCTAATGGGAAAACGACCCTGAAATTCCGGAATCAAATCCGATGGTTTTGACTTATGGAATGCGCCTGCAGCAATAAAAAGCACATAATCCGTTCTCACCGTTCCGTGTTTAGTATTAACGGTAGTTCCTTCAATAATTGGCAAAAGATCTCTTTGAACTCCTTCTCTTGATACACCAGCGCCTTCACTGCCTGATTTAACAGTTACTTTGTCTATCTCATCTATAAATACTATTCCTCTATTTTGAACTCTGTCAATAGCTTCAGAAATAACTTTGTCCATATCCAATAGTTTTTCAGATTCTATAGGAAGCAAGACCTTTCTTGCTTCAGATACGGTAAGTCTCTTCTTTTTCTTTTTCTTTGGAACCATATCTCCAAGAATATTCGACATGTCTATTCCCATATCTTCCATACCTGGAACCATTACCATTGGTTTTGATTTATCTTCTACTTCGATTTCAATCTCAAAATCTTCCAGCTCGCCGGATCTTAACTTTTCTCTGTAACGTTCTCTTTTCTCTCGATATTTTTGGGCTTCTTCAGAGCTCATTTTTTGTTGTGGGGTACCTTGAAATAAATCGAATATATTTTTTGGTTGATTTCTTTTTTCCTTTCCGGGTACCATGGCATCCAGAATTCGGTCTTCAACCAGCACTTTTGCCTTTTCTTCTACCTCTTTCATCCGTTCCTGCTTCACCATATTAACGCTTACATCAGTAAGTTCTCTTATCATCGATTCAACATTTTTTCCTACATAACCAACCTCGGTAAAACGAGTAGCTTCTACTTTCATGAATGGTGAATCTGAGAGTTCAGCCAGCCTTCTGGCAATTTCAGTTTTACCAACACCCGTAGGTCCCATCATTAAAATATTTTTAGGGATAACATCCTTTTGCATTTCTTCGCTAAGTCTCTGTCGCCTGATTCTATTTCTTAATGCAACCGCTACCGCTTTTTTTGCTTCATCCTGTCCTACAATGTATTTATCAAGCTCTTGAGCTATCTTTTTGGGAGTAAGTTGATTTAAGTTCTTTGGCATTTTTACACCTCCAGAATTTCTATTGTAAAGTTAGAGTTCGTGTATATACAGATTTCACTTGCTATTCTCATTGATTCTTCAGCTATATCCTTTGCGCTTAAATCGCTATGCTTTACCATAGCTTTTGCAGCAGCAAGAGCGTAGGATCCGCCCGAGCCAATAGCTATAACGTCTTCATCTGGTTGTATTACTTCTCCGTTTCCCGAAATCAGTAAAATATTTTCTTTATCAGCTACAACTAAAAGCGCTTCAAGTTTCTGAAGAATTTTACTGGTTCGCCATTCTTTAGCCAGTTTCACCGCTGCTCTGATAAGGGTTGAATTACTCTCTCTATATTTTTCTTCAAATTTTTCTAAAAGTGTCAAAGCATCTGCAACCGAACCTGCAAATCCCGCAAGAACCTTTCCATCACCTAATTTTTTAACTTTCTTTGCAGATGTTTTCATAACGGTATTGCCAAAGGTTACCTGTCCGTCTCCAGCTATTACCGTTTGATTATCTTTTTTTACGACAATAATTGTTGTTCCATGAAATTGTTCCATGAGACCACCTCCAAAATTGGTCTATTTTAATGCTTCCTGGACAATGACGTCTACAAGTTCAATAAAGTTCATGCCATTGGCGCGTGCAGATAAAGGTAAATCGCTAAGATCAGTTAATCCCGGAATTGTATTTACTTCCAGGAAATAAAATGTATTACCCTTTAAAATTCCATCTATTCTTGCGAAATGTCTGCACTGCATCCGTCTATAAATTTCCTTTGATTTATCAGTTAAATATTCTTCAATTTTTGGGTCAAGTTCTGCCGGTACACTGAAATTTGTCATACCCGCTGTATATTTTGCTTCGTAATCATAAAATCTCTTCTTTGGTTTGATTTCGAGTATTGGTAGTACGATAAGATTGTTGTTATGTTCAATGATCGAGATGGATAATTCTCGTCCTTCAATAAATTGTTCGATTATTGATGCTCTATAAGAATTTAATGTTTTTTTTATTGATTCAAGTAGTTGTTCTTTTTTATCTACTACTGTAACACCAATGCTTGAACCTTCCTCTGAAGGTTTTACAATAGCAGGAAAGATGTTCCACTGTAGTGAATCTATCTTGCTTTGATCGTCAATAATAGTCCCTTCTGGAAATGTCACGTATTCTTTTAGTATTTTGTGCGTAAAGGTTTTATCAAAACAAATTGCACTTGAAAGAACCTCTGACCCTGTATAAGAAATATCAAGTGATTCAAGATATCCCTGAATTTTGCCATCTTCTCCATATCTTCCATGGAGAGCTATAAATACAAGATCGCTTTCCTTAAGCTCAGGAAGACTATGAACATTTTCTTTTTTCAGATCAAATCCCTTTACAGAATGCCCGAGTTTTTCGAGAGCGTGAATAACATTTGATCCGCTTTTCAGGGAGATACCTCTTTCGCTTGAGAAACCTCCAAAAATAACTGCTATGTTACTCATCATTTCCACCTTTTAGTGTGCTTTCACTGTATTTCTTTTTACATTTCGGACAGTAATATGTAACACTACCATCTTTTCGATTTCTTTTAAATAAAATCTCTCCACATTGAGGACATTTCTTTTTACTGGGTTCGTTCCAGTACATCTTACCGCATGAAGAGCATTTAAAATAGGTTTTCCCTTTTTTACTTCTCATTTTTTCAACAATTTCACCACATTCAGGGCAGGGTCCCTCGGCTCTTACATTTCTGGTGTATTTACATTTCGGATAAGCTGAACAGGCAATAAATTCACCATATCTTCCTCTTTTTTTGACCAGTGGTGACCCGCATTTAGGGCATTTCTCATCTAATTTTGAATCCTCTTCATGTTCCTTCAATACATCATGAAGGATTACAGTTTTATCATCAATTGGCGCAAATACATTCATGTCAATTGACTTCTTCTCCTCGCATGCATCGCACTTTAAGTATCCACCATAACGTCCGAAGATTAGTTTAAAGTTGCCATCACATTTTTTGCATTTCACGTCAGTAGAATACTCAAGCTTAATTTTCCCTTCCTTCATAGATTCCTGCACTTCGTTTAAGTCCTTTGAAAAACTGTTATAAAAATCGTTTATTGATTTTTTCCAGTTAAGGTTTGCATTTTCAATTTCATCAAGTTCTGCTTCAAGCTTCGCTGTGAAATCTTCATTAATAATGTCAGGGAATTCCTTTATTAAAAAATCTGATACAACACTTCCAAGTAATGTTGGACGTAATTCTCTACCTGCTTTTATGACATAATTTCGATTTAGAAGTGTAGAAATAATTGTTGCATAAGTAGAAGGTCTTCCTATGCCTTTCTTTTCAAGATTCTTCACTAACGTAGCTTCACTGTATCTCGAAGGCGGTTTGGTTTGAGTTTCTTCACCAAGAAAGCCATCTGGAACAATTTTTTTATCTTTTTTTGCTTCCAGTTTTTTTGGTTCTGTTGTTTTATTTTTCTTGCTTATAATTTCATGTCCTGGAAAAACCTGTTTTTCAAATGTATGAAGAAAAATATAATTATTTTCTTTATCGGCTATTTGAACCTTTGTTATTTCGTAGATAGCATCAGTCATTTGTGACGCCATAAATCTTTCCCATATGAGTTTGTACAGTCGAAAATGATCTCCTTTGATTAGGTTTCGTTTCTTGATTTCATCCGGACTTCGGTCAATATATGTTGGTCTGATAGATTCATGGGCATCCTGTATTTTCTTACCCTTTTGTTTTCTTGCTTTTTTATTTCCAATATATTCTTTACCATAATTATCTTCTATGAACTTTTTGGCAGAATCCTTTGCAATGTCTGAAACTCTTATAGAGTCGGTTCTCATATATGTTATGAAGGCAATATTACCCTCAGATGTTTCTATCCCTTCATATAGCTGTTGAGCAACCCTCATAGTTTTTGAAGCGCTCCATCCCAATTCATTAATTGAGGATTGTTGAAGTGTTGAAGTGATAAAGGGATTTGGGGGTTTTCTTCTACTTTTAGATTTTTTTATGTCAGTAATATAAAATTCTTTTTCCTCTAATTTTTTAAGTAACTCATCTTTTACTTTAGAAGTGGTAATGGATTTCTTACCAAATTTCTTCCCGTTTATTTTATATAGTGGTATTTTTTCACTGGCATATTTCATGAAGATTTTATAAAAAGTATGTGGCTTGAAATGGAATATTTTTTTCTCCAACTCGACAATCATTTTTAGCGCTACTGATTGTACTCTACCAGCGCTCAGTCCACCTTTAATTACCTTCCATAATAGCGGACTTAGCTTGTATCCAACAATTCTATCAAGAATTCTTCTTGCGACCTGTGCTTCAACTTTATTACTATCAATTTTTTGGGGTTCTTTAATAGCATTGACTATTGCGTTTTTCGTAATTTCATTAAAGATTATTCTGTTCTTTTCGTCTTTAGGCAATTCAAGTAGTTCTGATAGGTGCCAGGCTATTGCTTCACCTTCTCTATCCATATCAGAAGCAAGCAAAACATTTTTATTTTTTGCCTTATTTTTTAGATCTTTTACAACCTTCTTTTTGTTTTTAACAATTTCATAGGTAGGTTCGAATGTTTTTAGATCTACGCCAAATTTGGAGCTCGGTAGATCTCTTACATGTCCTTTTGATGAAGCCACTTCATAATCTTTTCCAAGATAACGTGAAATGGTTTTAGCTTTTGCAGGAGATTCAACTATAACCAGCTTCTTTGTCAAAAAAATCACCTCAATTACTACATCTAGTAGTTTTCTTCGCGGTTTTTCATGAAGATTCTTCTATTAAGAAACTTATCGTAATTACTCCAGTTGTTATCACTGCTACTGTACTCCCTTGATTCAATTTCTCTGAATTGAGCCATCTTTGAATCAAGATTATCAGCCATGTGAAGAACCATTGCTTCTGTTGTTTTGGGTACCACTGGTGAACCCCATTCCATTTCTCCGTGATGTGAAAGTATATAATGTTTTATTTCTACCAGAAGAAAAGATGGAAAATCAGGTATCTTGTTTATGTATAATGAAATCATTTCAATCCCCATAGAAATATGTCCAAGTATTTCGCCAGTATCAGTTTTTTCAATCCCTGAAGAAGACAATGTGTATTCTTTAGTTTTTCCAATATCATGAAGTAAAGCACCTGTAATTAGAAGATCCCTGTTAATGGAATCTGAGTTCTTTTGAGCAAGATAATCACATAGTTCAGCAACAGAAAGTGTGTGTTCGAGTAATCCACCTTTATATGCATGATGAATCTTAACCGCTGCGGGACAAACCACAAAGTTTCTTACAAAATCCTTATCTTCAATAAATATTAATTTAAGCAGGCTTTTCAAGTAATCATTATTGAGACTATCAATTAAGTTGCATAATTTGTCATACATTTCAGATATGTTCTTTTTTGTTACTGAAACAAATCTCATTGGGTCATAAGATTCTTCGTGAAGTATACTTACCCCATTGTTTGGATCTATATTTAACTGAAGTCTTTCATTAAAAACGACAATTTTACCTTTTACTCTTACTACTGTTCCGATGTCAAGTTTTTCATCATTATATTCTGCATTATGCCAATCAACAGCTCTTATAGCACCCGTGCGATCGGTCAACGTAAGCAACAGAAATTTACTACCATCTTTTGCTTCCTGCAATCTTTTTGAAATGACTTTTACATCTGTTTGAACTATCATACCCGCCTTGAAAGAGGCAACAAAAGGCTTTTTGTCATTAAGTCCGTTTTTTGTGTTGAACTGTTTTGCAACATCTCCACCAAGGATATCTCTAAGCTTCACTATAAACTCCCCTTCCTTTTATAAATCCTGGGAACTCGCTTTGTAATAGCACAGGTAATTTCGTAATTGATTGTGTTAAGTAGTTCAGCAAGTTCTTCAGCAGTTATTCGATTTTTACCCTGTTTTCCAATAAGTACAACTTCATCACCGGGTTTAGGTTTTTCATTCAGGTGACTAACATCTACGACAAATTGATCCATACAAACTCTTCCTAATACCGGACATCTCTGACCTTTTATCAACACGCAGCCTTTATTTGATAAATTTCGATTGTAACCATCACCATAACCCACAGGAATTGTAGCTACAGTTTTCTCGGTCGATGCTGTATATGTACGACCATAACTTATACTATCGCCGGGTTTAATATTCTTTACATATGAAACAGCTGAGAACCACGTTAAAACTGGCTCTAAATCATTTACAGTGAATTCCTTTGAAGGCTGTAAACCATAACTGGCAATACCAAGCCTTACATAATCGCACCATGGTTGGTTAAATCTTAATGAACCTGCGCTGTTTGAAATATGTTTTTCTTTGATATCAATGGCCTGGCTTTCTAAATTAGAAAGTAACCCTTCAAATAGCTTTAACTGTCTTAATGAGAAATCCGGATCTTCTTCATCAGCCGCAGCAAAATGTGTGTAAATGCCTTCAAGCTGGAAATTCTTTTTGCTTTGCGAAAATTTTACCAGATCCAGTGTATGTTCTGGATTCTGTCCAATTCTTCTAATACCAGTATCAACATTTATATGTGATTTGAGAATGTAGTTCTTCTCAATAAATTTGAGAAGCGATATTGCATGCTCTCTGGAAAATACGGTGATAGTTAAATCATTTTCAACTGCTAAATTTACATATTCAGGAGTGAAGTAGTTCATCACTAAAATTGGAACTTCAATACCTGCTTCTCTTAATTCTATACCTTCTTCAAGAAAGGCTACTGCTAATTTATTAACTCCGCTTTCAATAGCTGTTCTTGCTATTTTTTTGGCACCATGTCCATAGCCATCTGATTTAACAACAGCCATAATTTTTGAATGATCAAGCTTTCGCTGAAAAAAGCGAATATTGTTTTCATAAGCTGAAAGATCTATTTCAAGATAAGTCTTTCTACTAAACATGAATTAATGGAGAGTCCGTTTATATAGCTTTCCTTACTTTTCCAGCTTTCAAACAACTTGTACATACTCTAATCTTTTTAATTTCGCCGTCAATATTCACTCTTATCTTTTGCACATTCGGTCGCCACCATCGTTTGTTTCTTTTATTAGAATGGCTGACTGAATTACCGGTGGTTGGTTTCTTACCACATATTTCACAGACTTTAGACATTTAAATCCTCCTTTCATAAATACTTTAACATTATAGTTTACAAAAGATAGCTTTTCAACGGTTATTTTACTATATAATCTATTTTGATGATAAAAATGAAAAACAAGTTGTTGAAGGAGAGGTAAAATGGCAGATAAAACACTGACATATTTGGTTGATCTCGATGGCACCCTTACCACTCTTAATGATGAGAAATTTGCGGAAGAATATATCAGGCTTCTGATGAAATATAACAAAGATTTTTTTGATAATGAAATATTGAAGAAATCGTTATTTGGTGCTTTGAATGTATTATTAGAAGAACCTGATGGAGAAAAAAGTAATCTGGATCGATACATGGAAAGTTTTGCTAAAATCTCTAGAATTGATAGCAAGGAAAAGGCGATTGATTTTTTTATGAGTTTTTATGAAACAACATACAATGAACTAAAGAAAATTATTGTCCCAAGAAGAGAGGTAATAGAATTTTTGGATTATATAAAAGCTCAGAACCATCATCTTGTGCTCGCAACAAATCCAATTTTTCCTGAAATAGCAATAAAAAAACGACTTGACTGGATAGGAATAGACTCAAATGAATTTGAATACATAACCACAATGGAAAACAGCCATTTTGTAAAACCTCAACCATATTATTATAAAGAAATACTTGAGAAAACAAATAGTGAGTCAGATAGAACTTTGATGATAGGAAATGATAAAGAAATGGATGGGGCAAGTGAAAAAGCTGGAATAAGTTTTATTGATATTTCTTTTTTACAAGAGAACCTTTAATTTTATCGTTAAACAATTCTTCCTGGATACCATCAAATAATGAAACAACAAAATCTCTAACCATGTTAATTACAAATTCTCTGTGTTGTTTATTTTCAACGAAATCGTATTTATTACCGTCTATTACAAGCTTTTTTGCAACACTGAAATCATTGAACCAATTTTCGTAAAGGTTGTTCAGTCTTTCAAGGTAGGATCTATTTATTTCACTCTCAAATCCTCTCCCTCGTTTTTTTATTCTTTCGTTTAGTTTATCTACTGAACATCTTATATATACAATTCCTCTAGGCGTTTTAAGATGATCGACAAGTGTAGTAAATGTTTCTTTATATAAATTCCAGTCTCGTTCATCAATATGGTTCATAAGAAAAAGATTGCGTGCAAATATTTCAACATCTTCATAAATCGTTCTATCCTGAACAATTACCGTTCCCTGGTCATCTACCTGTTTTAGAAAATCAAACCTCTTAATGAGGAAGAATAGTTGAGAATGGAAACTCCAGCGTTTCATATCGTTATAAAAATCTTCCAGATATGGATTGGTATCAACCGCTTCGTATACTGCTTCAAAGCCCAATCTATCCTTAAGAATAGAGGTTAGTGAAGACTTCCCCGCACCTATGTTTCCGCAAACACCCAATATCATTAGAGCTTTTCCTCCAAAGAATTTAGAATTTCATTTAGATCAGTTTCTTTTTTTACAAAATCTATATCGGTGGTATCTATTCTAAGTATTTTCGCATTATTCTCATTATCGTAATTGTTGAAATGCTTTTCATAAGCATCGTGCAACATACTAATGTATTCTCTGCTCATTTTTCTCTCGAAGGGCCTATCTCTTAAAGCAATTCTATTCATGAGTATATCCGCGGAGGCATAAAGGTATATTATTACATCAGGCTTCGTAACCTGCTCATAAAGAATATTAAAAATCCTATCGTAAAGTTTGAGATGATCACCCTTTAGTGTTTGATATGCAAACAACTGATCCTTTTCAAAAGTATAATCAGAAACCAAGCCTCTCCCTTTTGCAAGGATTTTTTTAAGAACTTCCTGCTGATCGAACCTGCTCACCAGGAAAAAAAGCTGGGTTTGAAAACCCCATCTTTCCATATCTTCATAAAATTTCGAGAGAAAAGGATTCTCTTCAACTACCTCGAGAATCATAGGTAAAGAGTAACGCTGACATAAAAACTTTGCCAGTGTTGTTTTGCCTACCCCGATAACACCATCAACAGCAATATATTTGTTTCTTAACTTTTCGTAGAACATTCATTCTTCCTTCCACATATCAATGAGAGATTTAGAAGGTTCAATAACCGGATCCAGAAACCACGATAAAGAACGTTTAAATCCCGGTATACATAAAACAAGTGAATTCTTGATAGTTCCTGCAGTGCAACGATATAGTGAAAGTGAACTGTCATTTTTAAGTGCATTGTGTATCATTGCAATTTCTATACCAGTGGCCTTCTTATCAATTATCGAAAGTATTGCCTCCGGTGAAACATCTTCGAACAATAAACCTGTTCCACCCAGAATTATTACGAGATCACTCTCACGCGTTCTGTTGTAAACCGTGTCTTTAATTACACTCATAACAGGTTCTACATCAAGTTTTTCTGATATTTTAAAACCATTTTCTTTGAGTATCCTGCAACAGTTTACGACAGTGTCGGAAGTTTCAGCATCGTAAGCCTCTTCAAGAATCCTGATAATAGAAGCCTTATAAGACATTTTCTTACCTCCAAAAATTAATAAATGCTGATTTCTTATGAAGTATTATCAAAAATAAAAACCATTTAGAGTATAACACCAGCTATAATATTATTACCATAATTCAAGTATTAGGATAGTAACAAAATTCAAGTTTTGTTTTTGTTAGAAACCGTATTGTGACGATCATTTAATTGACTTTAACGCTGTATTTTTGGTAAATTGTAATTGTGTGTTATAGCGTTATATAAAAATAATTAATCTTCAAATATTCTCATAAAATAAGGAGGTGTACTTCATGAAGAGAACATTAATTCTCATCTTTTTACTTTCATTGATATCGATTAGCATGTTTTCTTTTGATTTGAAAATAAACACTGTAACCGCTGTTCCATTTATTACCGGGCCCAACGGCAGAGTGTTTCTTAGGTGTGAAGCTGTTGGTGGTGGAATATTAGGGTATAAATGGGAACCAGCTGAAGGTGAGATAATCAGAGATTATAAAAATGGTACTGCTGTTTGGAAAGCTCCGAATGAGCTTGGTTTCTTTACGATTAGTGTAATTGTTGATACAACAGGTGGCAAACTTGAGGGTGAAGTAGTGGTTAAGGTAGATGAAATTCCCAACAGACTTCCTGAGATTCAACTTCTTTATCCTGAAGACGAAGCGAAGAATGTTCCAAAAAGCCCAACATTAATATGGTATGCAAAGGATGAAGACAGCGATTATTTGTTTTATGATATTTATATTTCAACCGAAACCCCGCTGACTGAACCAATGATTACTGACTACGATTCACTTACGTTTAAACCATCTCTAAAAGGTAATAGACTGTATTACTGGAAGGTCATTGTTGATGATGGCAGAGGAGCAAAAGCAGAAAGTCCTATATGGACATTCAAAACTTTCAACTCTTCTCCGGTGATTAATATTTCTTTAAAAACAGTAGCAGAAGGTTCAAAACTCGAAATGAACCTTTTGGATTACGCTTATGATCCAGATGATGATCCATTGAAATTCGAACTCATTAAAGGTCCTGGAGAGATTTATGATAGTTTTTACAGTTATCAACCTGATTATGAAGATGCAGGAGTATATGAAGTTGGAATTTCTGCCAGTGACGGTGACAAATCAACGAAAGAATATTTTGAACTCAGAGTATTAAATACCAATAGACCACCAAACAAACCAATGCCAGTTGGTAATTACACGGAAGTACCAACTGACACTATACTTAGATGGAGTTGTTCTGATCCAGATAATGATAAGTTAACATACGATATTTTTCTTGGAAGTGAACCTGGGACTATTGAAAAGGTTGGTGGCAATCTTGAAACTACTATGTTGAAAGTTCCTCTGGATCCTCACTCCAATTATTACTGGAAAATAATTGCTAAAGATACGTCTGGAGCAATAACTAAAAGTGATTTGATAGAGTTATCAACAATGAATAATCCTCCCTTATTAGAAATACCAGCTCAAAATATTAAGGAAGGAGAAATATTACGAATTGATTTAAAAGAATACAGTAGTGACAAAGATGGAGACGCACTTTCGTATGAAATTGTTTCCGGCCCTGGGAAATTGGATAACAGTGCATTTATTTATGAGCCAGATTATGATAGTCAGGGAATAAAAGTTATAACTCTAGCTGTTAGTGATGGTTTTGATACCAGGGAGTTTAGTTTCGAAGTAGTTGTAGAGGATGTCAACAGGAGTCCCTCCGTGGAACTTGTAGATCCCGAAGACAAGAAAGAAAATGTGGCACTTGACTATACATTGAAATGGACTGCAAAGGATCCTGATAATGATGATATGTATTTCTCACTTTATATAGGTGAAGATAAACTTCCTGATACTCCTTTTGCTATAGTTGGCAATAATGAATTTGAAGGTTCTTTCAAACCTCACACAAAATATGTCTGGAAGGTAGCTGTTAGTGATATAAGAGATGAAGACGACTCACTATACTCTGAAAGTCAAATATGGACATTTAGTACATTGAACAGGCCTGTTATTCTTAAACCGGCTTGTTTTTCAGTGAAAGAAGGGCAGGAGTTATTCATTGATCTTCATGATTATACTTATGAAGAAGATGGAGATGAAATAGCATATGAAATTCTTGATGCTCCAGCAAGCTGTTCATTAGTTGGTCATAAATTGATTTACAGACCAGATTATGAAGCTGCCGGTCAATATAACATAATCATTCACGCCTCCGATGGATATGGAAGCGAAGATATTCAATCCTATCAGGTTACAGTAATTGACGTTAACAGAGCCCCTGATAAACCTTCTAATCCCCAAACTGAATATGTAAATGATGGAATACCAATTAAGGTTAGATTTTCCTGGGAATCTTCAGATCCAGATGGCGACGAACTGGAATATGATTTTGTTGCTCATAGTAGTAATGGAAGAGAAATAAAAGAAGAAGAACTAAAAGAGAGCAGTATTGTGTTAGTGCTACAACCTCACACAGAGTATAAATGGAAGGTTTTTGTCAAGGATATTCGTGAAGAATCAGATTCACTAACAACAGAAGGTCCTGAATGGATATTCGAAACTCTAAATCATCCACCTGTACAATATCGTGATTTTGATATCTGGGAAATCAAAGAGACCGATTCACTAGAGTTAAGCCTCAATAAATATTTTGTTGATATTGATGGAGATTCACTTACTTATGAACTGAAATCTGGTCCAGGTAAAATAACTGATGATGAAATATATATTTTCAATCCAGGTTATGAAGATTCTGGTAAGTACACGGCTGTTTTTGAAATATCTGATGGAATAGATTCAATCACTAAGGAATATAACTTCGAAGTTATTGATAAAAACAGACCTCCACAGATAGAACTTATTTATCCAAAAGATGGAGAATTTAATATAACAAATGTGGTAGAACTTCAGTGGAAGGGATTTGATCCTGACGGAGATAGACTGGTATATGATGTGTTTGTAGGAAAAGAAAAAGATGAGCTGACACTAAAGACAACGACGAAAAAGCAGAGGTATCTGTTAGAGGATTTAGATTATGGAGAAAGTTACTACTGGAAAATAATTGCTAAAGATGATTTTGGTGGAGTGGCTCAAGAGATTGTCCAATCTTTCACACCAACTGTACTAAATCCAAAAGACATTTTATGGAAAATTTCTCACGATGATTTGATATTTTCAAGCGCTGCTTATGGTGAACCCGGGATAGTGTATGCAGCAAACAATACACTGTATGCTAGAGATCCACAAAATGGGAAGCTTGTGTGGAGTTTTAAAGCAAATGATAAAATTATTTCTACTCCAGCCATATATGATCATGGAACAATATATTTTGGAGATAATAGCGGAAACTTTTACGCTGTTACTTCAAATGGTGAACATAAATGGAGTGTAAAGTTGAAAGGCAAAGTTGAGGCAAGTCCTGCAGTATCAGCTAATAAAATAGTATTTGTTGGCACCGGCGATGGAATATTTTATGCGATAGCAAGAAATGGTGAAATTCTCTGGTCTAGAAAATTATCGGAAGAAATTAAATCAACAGCAGCTATAAGTGAGGAAGGCAATGTATTTGTAGGTGCAAATGAAAATCTTTACGCACTAACTCAGAAAGGTGAGCTATTATGGACATACAGTACAAAAGGTAAAGTTGAGTCCAGTCCTGCCATTTCTGAAAAAGGAGATATCGTTTTTGGATCAAATGATGGCAATCTTTATAAAGTTAACAAAAATGGAAACCTGAACTGGAAATTCCATACTGGTGAAGCTATAAAAGGCGGAGCTGCAATCGGACCTGAAGGAAATATTTATTTCGGGTCTTATAACTGGGCATTCTACGCACTGGCAGATGATGGTACACTGCTTTGGGAATACGAAACAAAAGGTCCTGTGCATTCAGTTCCCGCTTTAGCTAAAGATGGATCAGTTGTTTTCGGATCTCTTGATGGTACGTTGTATTCGCTAAAGACCGATGGTTCAGTTATATGGAGATTCAAGGCAGACGATTGGTTCTGGGCAAGTCCGTTAATCATTGAAAATGGAAATATCTACATAGGATCACATGATAGAAATATGTATGCTATTAGAGATATGAATGAAGGACCTGCTGATAATTACTGGCCAATGTTCAAATATGACATGGCAAGAACTTCTTCACTACAGGAAGAGACATTTACAGATGATATCGAAAACCTTTTCGATGGTTACTTAATTGCAACAAATGAAGAGGTTATGTACAATTATGAAGCGATAAAAGATGATAAAGAAATCTCTGCAAATATTGTTAATGGATATCTAGTGTGGGAAGTGCCTGCTATAGAATTGTTAGAATCTCGTCGAAAAATTGAACCTTTCATACCGGAAGTCGAACTTGGTAATTGCACATTCAGGTTTGTACTTGATAAAACTGGCAATTTGTACTATGGAACAACCTCAAGAGAAAAAGAAGATTTACTTACATTGGTTGTGCCTGCCAACAACAATTACATGGATCTTGACGGACGAATTCTAAAAACTATAGACTTCAAAGATGCAGTTACGCTAACTGATCCGAGAACCACACTCTTTTCAGCACTTGCTTTTGAAGAACACAAAAAACTAATTAAAAAGGGTTATAGCACTGCAAATCTTATGAGTTATACTACTATATTCAACGGTGGAATGCTTGTAGATAATATATCGAACAAAAATCTTAGCATAACAAGAACATGGTTAGTTTATGTTGATGCCCAAAATAAAAGAATTAGTGCTGAATGGGAACCGGTGTTTGAGTCGTGGAATGAAGCAAACAAATTAGAATCTTCTACTAGAACTGAAAAAATTATCGAAACAGGCTTAAAATGGCATGATGTAAAAGAAGTAATAACTCTGACCGGTTTGTTTAGTGACAATATAGATTCTTCGAAAGCCTATGCAGAAGGAGAAGAAGTGGTTACCGGAATTAGTAAATCAGAAGAGTATGTCTATGATTATGAGAAAAAACCCAATACAATGACTCTTTCTGACTATTTTGATTGGATTGTTAATCGCAATTTCATTTCTGTCCTTGCCGTAGGTGGAAGAATTGAAGCTAAGAACGAGTACGATCCTGGAGTGATATTGATTATTCCTGGTATTAATAGATTTTAATAATCAGTTTTGATTTTTAACTGATGGTCCGGCATTGGCCGGACCATTTTTTTAAATAATTAATTTTCTTTAAAGTTAATTTCAAAGAGCGGGACTGTACATTAACAATAAATATGATAAAATTAATTGATAGAAAATTCACAAAGTCGCTAAAATATTGAATGGAGGTGCTTTTTGGTGCCCGTAACGATTACTGTCAATGGTAAAAAACATGAAGTCACAGCAGGTCAAACTGTACTTGAAGCCTTAAGAGAAATTGGAATGGACGTTCCTACTTTGTGCTATCATCCTTCACTTTCTATTGTTGGTTCATGCAGGGTTTGTGTGGTAGAAATTGAAGGAGCAAAAAATCTAAGTCCAGCATGTTCCACATATGTGGATGATGGTATGGTTATCAAGACAAACAGTGAACGTGTTGAAAAAGCTGTGAAATTCAATCTTGCTTTGCTTCTTTCAAGCCATCCCAATGACTGTATGACCTGTGATGTCAACGGAAAATGTGAATTTCAAGATTTGATTTATCAGTATGATGTTCAGGACATGTTTCCTAAAGAACTAAGAAATGAAGCCTATGACGAAAGCAGCCCATCATTATTCAGAGATATGAATAAATGTATAAATTGTGGTCGCTGTATACGTGCATGTGAAGAACTTCAAGGATTATCAATACTCTCTATGACAGATAGAGGTCATGATTCACTGCCACTTCCTTCTTTTAATGCACCAATTTCTGCAACTGATTGTATTAATTGTGGTCAATGTGCTTATCTATGTCCTGTAGGTGCAATAACTGAGAGAATGGAATTCAGGCAGGTAATGAATGAGATAAATAAACATAATAAAGTTTTGGTTGTTCAAACAGCGCCTGCAGTAAGAGTTGCGCTCGGCGAAGAATTTGGCGAAAAACCGGGTTCGATAAGTACGGGAAAAATGGTTGCATCTTTAAGACAGCTTGGTTTTGACTATGTATTTGATACCAATTTTGCTGCAGATTTAACAATCATGGAAGAAGGTTCGGAACTGCTTGATAGAGTCAAAAATGGTGGAAAATTTCCCATGTTTACATCCTGTTGTCCAGCCTGGGTAAATCTTATGGAGAAGAGATATCCTGAATTTACGGAAAATCTATCCTCTGCAAAATCTCCACACGAAATGCTGGGTGCTGCAGTCAAAACATATTTTGCAGAAAAAATCGATGTTAATCCAGAGGATATTTATGTTGTTTCAGTCATGCCATGTACAGCCAAAAAAGATGAGAAGCTAAGAGAGCAATTGAAGGTTAATGGTCTTGATGCTGTTGACACTGTCATAACAACACGTGAATTAGGAAAGATGATTGAAGTAAAGAAAATTCCTTATGAATCACTTGAAGAAGATGAATATGACAAACCTTTGGGAATTTCGACCGGAGCAGGAGCAATCTTCGGAGCTACAGGCGGTGTTATGGAAGCTGCATTAAGGACGGCCTATGAACTTTATACGGGTGAAGAACTACCAAAGCTTGATTTTGATGAAGTTCGAGGTATAGAAGGTGTTAAAGAAGCAACTATTAAGATGAAGGACGCAGAGTTAAGGGTTGCAGTGGCTCATGGTGCAGCAAATGTCATAGAATTGGTCGATAGAATAAAGAACGGAGAAGCAGAATATGATTTTGTAGAAATAATGGCTTGTCCGGGTGGTTGTATTGGTGGAGGTGGACAGCCTTCTTCAAATGATCCTGATATTATCCAAAAAAGAATAGATGCAATCTATGATATTGACAAAAATCTCAAACTCAGAAAATCCCAT
>CAYTVB010000026.1:0-25060 GCA_964441735.1 uncultured Thermotogaceae bacterium | reverse complement strand
ATAACCATATAAATCAGCATAGAAGTTACTCCTGCTACCGGGACCGTGACAAGCCATGCCCACATGATGTGTTTCAAAACACCGGCATTTACGCCTTCAAATCCTCTTGCCATTCCAACACCTGTTACCGCACCAACAACTGTGTGTGTTGTTGAAACGGGCATTCCAAAAACGGAAGCGAGCAATACCGAGGTAGCTGCAGAAAAATCAATGCTAAAACCCCTTGTATTATTAAGAGTTGTTATTCTGGTACCCACCGTGTGCATGACCCGTTTCCCCCATAAACCTACACCCAATGCGATACCAAATCCTCCAACTGCAAATATCCATGCGGGAATCTCCACTGTCGTTCCCACAGTTCCTGCTGTCAGTGCAATATAAACAACCGCAAGAGGACCAACAGCATTTGCAACATCATTCGCACCATGGGAAAGAGAAACATAGCAGGACGTAATAATCTGCATTCTTCTGAAAATTCTTTCCACTACATCGTAACGATCCTCGCTTTCTTTTCTTTTAATATATTTGTTAATAACAAATTTTGAACCAGCCAGTGTAAGTAGAAATACTACAACACCGGTTATTAAAGATAAGAAAAAATCAATATTCAATGTTTTCAAGGCAAAGAGAAAAATTATGATAAAAAATGTGAATGAAATAAATAATGGAGCATATCTTTTAGCTGCATTGATAGGTGCATCTTTTTTTAATATGAGAGCAGCTATAAGCTTAAATACGATATATGCCAGCAATCCACCCAAAAAGGGTGACAAAAACCAGCTTGAAACAATCAGAATCATTTTTATCCAGTCAACTGCTTCAAAACCTCCTGCTACTATACCGAAGCCTACCATTCCGCCAATAACTGAATGTGTGGTTGAAACAGGTAACCCAAAGATAGTTGCAATGCCTAACCATACAAAAGCTCCAATAAGCGCAGAAATAGCTCCAAAGACCATAACATTTCCGGGTAAAAAATTTGTATTTAAAATCCCTTTTGTGATTGTAGATGTTACATGTGAACCAAAGAAAAAAGCACCTGTAAATTCCAGTATTGCAGCGATAATAACAGCCTGTTTAACCGTAATAGCTTTTGCCCCAACCGCAGTTGCCATAGAATTGGCGACATCATTACCTCCTATAACCATGGCAAGAGCAAAACCCAATGATAGAGAAAACAACAAAATCACGGATACCCCTCCTACTCAGTTTTTAATAACAACAGTATAGCTTCAGCTACATTCTCAGCATCATCAGAAATATCCGAGATAGTCATGGTAAGCTTTTCAAGAAAATAAATATCCACTGGATGAAGCGTTTCTTTCATACTGTATAGCTTTTTACCAAGTGCAATTGATTTATTGTCCGTATCAAACTCAAAATTCTCAATTGCTTCAATTTCATGAGTTTCTTTTTTCACTTCAGAAGGTGAAAAGGAACTTTCAACAAGTGTAAGTAGCAACTTTACCGTTTTAACCATCACTTCAACAGATTCAGTTACAGAGTTAGTAAGTTCCATCAACATAGATTCAACTTCGGTACCCTTAATACTCTCCACTTTATTAATGTTTAGGAGCTTTACAACATCATCAATACCATCAATTACCGAATCCTGTTTATGAAGCAAGGTCATAATATCCTGTCGTTCAAAATATACAAATTTGAGTTTTTTATAACTTGAGCGTAGTTTTGCTTTTATAACATCAGCTTCGCGTTCAAGTTTCTCAATGATTTCCTGATACTCTTTTACAGGTTTATCATCAAGATAATCAGAGACTGCTTTATTCAAGTATTTTATTGCTTTAGAAACTCTGTCAACATGTTGTTCCAAATAATAAAGAGGACCTTCCTGGGGCAATAATTTATCAATGAACTTTACCATCTGTTTCCACCTCCCATGTACAAAATATCATCAACCATGAATATTATAAACAGAAATTATAATAATTATTATTATCAGTCTATGACTACGAACGCTATACAATTTCTTTACATTAAAATTATGATTATTGTAAATCCTATAAATAAAGCCTTATAGAAATATCATATATATCTTAACCAGTATTGACAACCACAACTTAGATTTTTATAATAAGAATAGAGTTTTAAGGATGTAGAAAATATCTTTAACTAACAATAAAAAAGAATTGGAATTAAGGAGGGAATTACCGTGGCTAAGAAAGAGTATGTTGTGGGAATTGACCTGGGAACGACAAACTCAGTAATATCATGGATAAAACCAGATGGGAACGCAGAGGTCATTCCAAATGCAGAAGGTTCACGTACAACACCATCAATAGTTTCATTTAGTAAGACAGGAGAAATTATGGTTGGTGAACCTGCAAAAAGACAGGTTATTCTGAATTCAGATAGAACAGTTCGTTCAATAAAAAGAAAAATGGGTTCAGATTATAAAGCGAAAATTGATGATAAGGAATACACACCACAGGAAATTAGTGCATTTATTCTGAAAAAACTAAAAAAAGATGCAGAAGATTATCTTGATGGAAAGATAACAAAAGCGGTCATTACATGTCCCGCGTACTTCAACGACTCACAAAGACAGGCAACAAAAGAAGCAGGAATAATTGCAGGTCTCGAAGTAATGAGAATAATAAACGAACCTACCGCAGCAGCTGTCGCTTATGGACTGGATAAAACAAAGGGAGACAAAAAAATAGTTGTCTATGATCTTGGTGGAGGTACTTTTGATGTTTCATTGCTGGATATTGGAGACGGAGTTGTAGAAGTTCTTGCAACATCTGGTAACAATACACTCGGAGGAGATGACTTCGACGAAAGGCTGATAGATCACATTGCTGGAGAATTTAAAAAACAACATGGAATAGACTTGAAGAAAGACAAACAGGCATTCCAGAGAATGAAAGACGCAGCTGAAAGGGCAAAAATTGAACTATCAACCAAGATGGAAACAGAAATTAGTTTGCCCTTCATAACAGCAACATCAGATGGACCATTGCACCTTGAAATGACAATTACCCGCTCAACCTTTGAATCGTTAATTAGTGATCTCATTGAATCCACAAGAGACCAGGTTGAAAGGGTACTTAATGATAAAGAGATGTCACCATCAGAAGTTGACGACATAATCCTGGTAGGTGGATCAACAAGGATTCCTTATGTGCAGAAGTTCATTAAGGGTATTTTTGGAAAAGATCCAAACAAGGGTATTAATCCTGACGAAGCGGTAGCAGTAGGTGCATCAACACAGGCTGGTATTCTTGGTGGAGACATTGACCAGGACTTAGTCCTTGTAGATGTAACACCACTTACACTCGGTGTAGAAGTTAAAGGTGGACTTATGGAACCGATAATTGACAGAAACTCAACTATACCGGTGAAAAAATCAAAGATCTTTACCACCGCTGAAGATGGACAGCCCGAAGTTGAGATAAAGGTATATCAGGGTGAAAGGACCATGGCAAACGATAACATTCCACTTGGAAGCTTCAAACTAACGGGAATACCACCTGCACCAAGAGGTGTACCACAGATTGAAGTAACCTTTGACATAGATAGTGATGGTATCGTGCATGTTCATGCAAAAGACCTTGGTACAAACAAGGAACAGTCAATGGTAGTAAGTGGAAGACAGAAGCTTTCAGATGATGATATTCAGAAGATCTTAAAAGATGCAGAAAAATATGAAGAACAGGACAAAAAGCGCAAACAGGAAGTGGAACTCAAAAATAAAGCAGACGAACTCGCACACCAGATTGAAAAGATACTCAAAGAAAGCGGAGACAAACTTTCAAACGAAGAAAGATCCAATCTTGAGACAAAGGTTAAAGATCTCAGAGAAGCAATAAACAACAATAATATGCAAAGAGTAAAATTACTATTCGATCAATTACAGGAAGAAAGTATGAAAGTTGGACAAAAGATTTACCAGGATCAGCAAAAACAGCAACAAGAAGCTCAAGAAGCAAGCTCAGAGGAAACTGGTGAATCTGGCGAATCCGACGAATCCGATGAAGATACAAGCGACTCCGAAAGCGGATCAGAATACATACCACCTAAAGGTAATGAATAATAGATAAAAATAGAACATAACAGGAGGTGAGCCTATATGGCTATTGAAAGAAGAAGAGAAGGAAATGTCTTTACACCTTTTGTGGACTTGCAGAGAGAAATTGATAGGATGTTTGACGAAGCATTTGAGGACTTTGGAATCAGAAGAAGTACACGAAACGGTTTTATACCAACAGTAAACGTATATGAAACAGAGGAAGCAGTGAATATCGAAATGGAAATACCCGGAATTGAAAAAGATGAACTCGATATTGATCTGTCAGATGGCGTCCTTACAGTAAAAGGGGAAAAGAAAGATGAAAGAGAAGACAAATCAAGAAATTACCACCTATATGAAAGAACATTTGGTAGTTTCAGTAGATCCTTCAGAATTCCCGACAATGTAGATCAGGACCAGGCAAAGGCTAAATACGAAGAAGGGATTCTAAAGATCGAGCTACCCAAGAAAGAAGAAGCTAAACGGGAAGCAAAGAAACTGGAGATTGAGTAAAACAATAAAACATCAGGGGCGCCCGATAGAAGGGCGCCCTTTTTTTGGAGGTGAAGATAATGAATCAAGAACAATACACACAAAAAGTCCAAAAAATCCTTGGCGATGTACAGGATGTATTGATGAGATATAAACAGAATCAGTTTGGAAGTGAACATATCTTACTTGCCATTCTGGAAGATGGCGATAATTTTGCTATAAATATTCTGAAATCCTTTGATGTCAATCTCAATGAACTAAGGAGAGATGTAGAAGACGTAATAGGTAGATATGGTTCCGGTAGTTCCGGACAAAAAAATCAGATTTATATGACTCCTGATGCAAGACATGTACTTGAAACAGCCAAAAACGAAGCTGAAAGAATGAAAGATTCGCGTATTGGTACAGAGCATCTACTACTGGCCATGATGAAGGAATCCTCTTCGATAGCTGGAAGAATGTTGATCAAACACGATTTGAGTGTTGACAAAGTTTATGGGGAGATTCTGAAAAAAAGAGATAAAGCTGAGGTTAGTGAAAATGAAAATGTGAATATAATAAAACGGTTCACCATAGATCTTACAGAACTGGCAAAGCAAAACAAGTTAACCCCCGTGATCGGACGTGAAAATGAGATAAGGCGGGTCATTCAAATACTTGGAAGAAAAACTAAGAATAATCCTGCCCTTGTTGGAGAACCGGGAGTAGGTAAAACGGCAATTGTCGAAGGCCTTGCTCAAAGAATTTCAGAAGGAGATGTTCCTGAATACTTGAAGGAGAAAAAAGTACTGGTCCTTGACATGGGACGGGTCATAGCTGGTTCAAAATTCCGGGGAGAATTTGAAGAGCGAATGAAAGGCATTATAGACGCGGTAAAAAAACTTGCCGGTGAGATTATACTTTTTATTGATGAGATACACACCGTTGTAGGTGCTGGTTCTGCAGAAGGTTCAATGGATGCAGCAAATCTAATGAAACCAGCCTTATCCCGTGGTGAACTGCAATGCGTTGGTGCTACCACGCTCGATGAGTACAGAAAATATATCGAAAAAGACCGGGCCCTCGAGCGACGATTCCAGCCAATAATAGTTGATGAACCATCAATTGAAGAAACATATGAAATCCTGAAAGGATTAAGAGAAACATATGAAAAACATCACAATGTTGAAATAACAGAAGATTCCCTCAAAACTGCTGTTGATTTAAGTGTTAAGTACATAACAGACCGTTTTCTGCCTGATAAAGCAATTGACCTGATAGATGAATCAGCTTCCTATGTTCGTCTAAAATCAGGATATATGCCTGACAATTTGAGATCAACAGAAAAGGAACTTAAGGAACTAGATGATGAAATTACCGAACACGTACAGGAAGGAAAATACAAAGAAGCAGCAGAAATCAAAACCGAATACGAAAAACTGAAGAAAGAATATAATAAAAACCGTGACAAGTGGCATAAAACTAATCAGGGAAGCGATAAAACCGTAACGCCTGAATTAATCGCATCAATTGTTGAACAGTGGACTGGTATACCAGCTGGAAAACTGCTGGAAACAGAAAGGGAAAAACTCAAGAAATTAAAGGATTTGATTCATCAGCGCTTTGTGAATCAGGAAGAGGCTGTGGATACCGTTACTCAAACCATAAAAAGAGCCAGAGCAGGATTAAAAGATCCAAATCGTCCATGGGGTACATTTCTATTCATGGGTCCCACAGGAGTTGGAAAAACTGAACTTGCAAAAAGACTGGCAAGTATTTTGTTTGGCAGTGAAGATGCAATTGTTCGAATTGATATGTCCGAGTACATGGAAAAACACACCGTATCACGATTAATCGGTGCTCCTCCAGGATACGTTGGTTATGAAGAAGGCGGCCAGCTCACAGAAAAAGTAAGAAGAAGACCATATTCTGTGATTTTACTTGACGAAATAGAAAAAGCACATTCCGAAGTTCATAATATTTTACTTCAGGTAATGGATGATGGAAGACTAACAGATGGGCACGGTAAAACTGTGAGTTTCACAAATACAATACTGATTATGACAAGCAACATTGCGTCAGCAGAACTGTCAGAAAATGAGGAATTAACTGGGGAAATAATGAACAGTCTTGAAAAGCGACTGAAAACAAAATTCAACCCTGAATTTATAAACAGACTCGATTCCATTGTGTTATTCAAAACACTGTCAGAAGAGGATGTCAAGAAAATTGTAAAACTTGAACTCGAAGACACATTGAGAAGATTGGGAGAACAGGATATGAAACTTGATTTCACAAAAAAGGCGGTTGAATTTATTGCCAGTAGAGGTTATGACCTAACCTTTGGAGCAAGACCTTTAAGAAGATTTGTGGAAAGAGAGGTTGAAGGACCTCTTGCTGACATGATCATTGAGGGTAGTATCAATCAGGGTGACACAGTGGAAGTAGATGCGGACGAATACTCTTTAAGAATAAACAAAAAAGACTAAAATAAACAAACATAACTTCATTGAAATTAAGACCGGCAGGTTTTTCTTGCCGGTCTTTTGATATATAATAATATTTGTATCTTTGAGAAGAACCAACAGGAGCCGTGATAAAAATGGAATTACAGATGTATATAGCCATCATTATCTTTATTGTTACCTACGCATTTTTAATAGCTGAAAAAATACACAGAACTCTAATTGCACTTTCAGGCGCTATTCTGATGGTATTTTTCGGAGTATTTAAAGATCCAATGACAATCTTTTCAGAGCATGTGGATTTTAATACCATCTTTCTTCTTCTCGGCATGATGACCTTTGTAGTTGTAATAAAGAAATGTGGCCTTTTTGAATACTTTGGCATGAAAGCTCTCTCAATGTCAAAGGGAAATCTGGTAAAACTTTACATGTATCTGGCAATTTTTACCGCAATTACGTCTGCAATTCTTGACAATGTCACCACTATACTTGTAATTGTGCCCATTACACTGGCTGTTGCGGATACAGCAAAAATTGACCCGATTCCCTTTGTATTAGGGGAGATATTTTCTTCAAATATTGGTGGCGCGGCAACATTGATAGGCGATCCCCCCAATATAATGATCGGTTCTGCTGCATCATTATCTTTTATGCAATTCGTAGTAAATCTTGGACCGGCAGTTCTGGTAATTTTCTTCGCGGTCAATGGATTACTTCTTCTGTTGTTCAGAAAAACTCTTTCTCAAAAAATCGATTTGGATCAGATAACATTTGACAGAAAACCCATTGAATCACCAAGACGTTTTAAGATTTCAATAGTGTTATTGTTGATCACTGTAATCCTTTTTGTCTTTCAGGAATACATATATTTGAGCAGTTCTTTTATCGCTTTAACCATGGCTACTGTTTCGCTTTTAATCTTATTCCCCAAAGGCGTTGAGGAAAATCTTTCAGAAGTAGAATGGGCTTCCATACTTTTTTTTGTGGGATTATTTATTATGGTTGGAGGCATTGAAGAAACCGGCGTTCTGGAAAGTATTGCTGATTTTATGTTGCGAATCTCAAAGGGGTCCATGCAGACTGCTAAATTGTTATTTTTGAATATTTCAGGATTTGCATCTGCTTTTGTCGACAATATTCCCTATACAGCCACACTGATACCCGTCGTGGAATCAATGAAAAAATTGAACCCGGACATTTTTGGAAATTTAAAACCAATATGGTGGTCCCTTTCTCTGGGAGCATGTCTTGGTGGAAATGGAACAGCTGTAGGTGCCTCAGCCAATGTGATTGGACTTGCAGTGCTTAAGAAGTATTATCATAAACAGATAAGCTTTTTGAAATTCATGGGATATGGACTTTTTGTACTTATTGTAAGTTTATTTATTTCAAGTATATACGTAACTTTAGTTTTTTAAGGGGTGATTTTAATGGAAAAAATATTTTGTACATATAAACTCCCGGATTTTGTGAGAAAAATACTTAATGGATACGATGTAAAAATGAATGACGAAAATAGACAACTATCAAAAAAAGAAACAATAAACAATTCACGCGATGCAGTGGCAATATTGTCTATGTTAACAGACAAAATTGATAAAGAAGTAATTGATGGCTGTCCTAAGCTTAAGGTAATTTCAAACTGTGCTGCTGGATACGATAATATTGATATAGATCACGCCAGAAAGAAAAACATCGCGGTAACAAACGTGTCCGGAGTATTGACAGATGCAACTGCTGACCTGGCATTTGGACTTATTCTGGCGACATGCAGACGAATTGTCGAAGCAGATAGATTTACACGACAGGGTTCTTTTAAAGGTTGGAGATTCGACCTTCTTCAGGGTTTAGAATTACATAATAAAACTCTTGGAATAATTGGCATGGGAAGAATAGGAAGTGCTGTCGCTAAAAGAGCCCTTGCTTTCGGAATGAACATTATTTATAACAATCGTAAGCCTCTTTCTAAAGAAACGGAACAGCAATTGTTGGCAAAATACGTAAGTCTTGAAAAACTCTTAAAAGAATCGGATATTATTTCCTTACATGTTCCGTTAACTGATGAAACCCGCCATCTACTAAATAAGAACCGCCTTCAGATGATTAAGAAAACTGCTTACTTAATTAACACATCCAGGGGACCCGTTATTGATGAAAAAGCGCTAATAGAAAAGCTTGAAAATAAAGAATTAGCCGGGGCAGGTCTTGACGTATATGAACATGAACCCGAGGTCCCTGAAGCACTTAAAAATCTTCAGAATGTAGTAATACTACCTCATATAGGTTCAGCAACCTATGAAACAAGAGAAAATATGTTGCTTAAAGCAGCACAAAATATTAAATCAGTTCTTAACAAAAAGGAACCTTTCAGCAGAGTCGTTTGATTATATGCAGATTCTTGAACGTATATTGATAAAAATAGGGATTCTATTGATAGTTATAGGATTTACCGTATTCCTGTTTAGAAAAATTGGCATTCCTTTCGGAAAATTACCCGGAGATATCCATATTTCAAGGGATGGGTTCGAAATGTGGATACCCATCACAACATGTCTTGTTATAAGTGGATTAATAACCGTTGTTTTATGGTTGATAAACTTTCTAGGCAATCATATTAAATGATCTATTTTAGAGCCTTTTCAGCATCTGAAACTTGTTTTTGAGAAAGCTTTAGTTGTTCCTGACGCCCGGCAAGAAAATCAATTATTTCATCTTCAGTGACGATCATATAATCTTTCCATATAGCAGCAATAATGGACGAAGGGATACTGGTTTCAGTAATAAGTTTGAGCATGGTTGAGGGAATACTATTTTCAATTTCTTCAATTTTTTTGATTGAACCCGTTTCAAGAAACTCAATGGATTTTTTTACTACAGCATCTCCAATTCCCCTGATATTACTCAAAGCTTTTATATCACTGCTGGTAAGCGAGCGTTTTTTATTACCAATAATACTCGATGCAAATCTGTAAGTCCTGATTTTAAAGGGATTGTCTCGAGACACTTCCATTAGTCTTGCAAGTAAAATGAACTTTTTTGCCAGTAAATCGGAACTCACACTATTTTTCATAAAACACCTCTCCCTATATAATTTTACTATAGTAAATAATCTACTATGAAATTTTTTAACTTTTAGTTTATTAAGGGGGTAACTGCTTTGAAAGCAATGATACTTGCAGCTGGAAAGGGCACAAGAGTTAGACCTTTAACCAACGAATTACCAAAACCTATGCTTCCTATAATTAACAAACCTGTTATTGAGTTTCTGCTGGAGTTACTTAAAAAACATCGTGTCGACGAAATAATGATTAATCTTTCCCATCTGGGATGGAAAATACAGAACTTTGTAAAGGATGGCTATAAATACGGACTAAGGGTGGGTTATTCATTTGAAGGTTATTTTGAAGGCGAAACGCTTAAAACGATTCCACTGGGTTCAGCTGGAGGTATTAAAAATATACAAAAGAAATGGGAATTCTTTGATGACACCTTTATTGTATTATGCGGTGACGCAATAGTGGATCTAGATATCACCAGGGCATTATCATTTCATAAGAAAAATAACGCTCTTGCTACGATTATTACTAAGAATGTACCAAAAGAAAAGGTTGCAAATTATGGAATAGTGGTAACCAATAAAAACGCGAAGGTAATCAGCTTTCAAGAAAAACCTGTAGTTGAAGAAGCAAAATCCACCCTTGCAAATACAGGCATTTATATATTTGAACCCGGTATAATCAATTACATTCCTGATGAAGGATTTTACGATATTGGCAGTCAGCTATTTCCAAAACTTGTAGAACACGGAGAACGAGTTTTTGCAACAAACATGGATTTCAACTGGCATGACATCGGACGCAGGGAAGATTATCTTAGAATTCTTTCAAACGCCTTGAAGGGAGAAATCAAAGATCTGCAATTATGGGGAAAAGAAATTCAGTCTGGAATTTTCACGGGCGCTGGAGCAGTAATTTCTGAAAAAGCTGTATTAAAACCACCCATTTATATAGGTCCATCCAGTATAATTGGTGATGATGCCTATATTGAAGGTCCTGTTGCCATAGGGACCGGTTGTGAGATTTCACCAGATTGCACATTGAAAAATGTCTACATAATGGACTATACAAAGGTAAACAAGCATACAGAAATACACGATATGCTTGTAACACCAGAGTATTATATAAGCATTAATGGTGATTCTGGAAAAATTGATGAATCAGAAATTCTGAGTGAAGCAATAACTGATTCTAGAAACCCCCGATGATTCGCTAAAAAGAGGTGATTTAATGAGCAAGAATGCAGTTGTTAGCCTTATTTTCGGTATTGTTCTTATTGTTTTGGGGATTTCCCTTTTGTTTCTTCCGGGTTTTGAAAATAATATGTGGGTATTTGTTATCTGGCTACCCGGAACAGTTATGGAATACTATGGTTTGAAGGACAAAAAGGGACTTCTTGTTCCTGGTGGAATAATCCTCATTGTTGCTCTGGCTCTTACGCTGGAAGTTTTCATACATGGTTTCCTTGCTGCTGGAGGGTGGTCTTTATTCGTTTTTGCTCCTGCTTTTGGACTGATTCAACTCTATTTATTTAATAGAAAAAAAACACCAGGTTTACTTATACCATCTGGTATTCTGCTTACAATATTTTTCACATTTATACTGCATTCAATATATCCATCATTCTTGCCTTTAGGTGGATGGACAATGTTTATCTTTGCTCCAGCTGTTGGTCTATTTTTATTCTATCTTTGCCAGCAACACAAAAGTAGAACTTTATTAATACCTATCCTGATATTAACGTTCTTTGGTTTAGTCTTTCTACTTTCCAGCATAAGTACTTTACAATTCAGCGCTATTCTGGGACTGGCGTTAATAATTTTCGGAGGTTTTATATTATTTTCAAAACTTTTAAAAAGGAGGTAGTAATATGCCAAATGTAAAAAAAGTAGGAGAGGTTTATGTTTGTGAAATTTGTGGAAATGTGGTTGAAGTGAAGAAAGTTGGAGGCGGAGAATTGGTTTGCTGTGGCGAACCAATGAAACTACAAAAATAAATTGTATTTCAATTTTAGAATATCGCAATTAGCAAATGGCATATATTAAATTTATAGAATTTAAATAATAACTGTTCACCTGGGAGGTTATTTGATGAAAGTATTGTTGTACTCAGATAGTAAAAGATTGTTTCGAAAATCAGGTGTAGGTGTTGCTCTGGAACATCAAATGTTAGCTTTAAATAAAACTGGTGTAGATTTTACGTTGAATCCAAAGGACGAATATGATGTAGTACATATAAATACTGTTGGTCCAGGTGCAGCCAGAATTCTCAATAAATCAAAAAAAGAAGGAATACCTGTTGTCTACCATTGTCATACTACTGAGGAAGATTTCAAAAATAGTTTTATCTTTAGCAATTTATTGGCACCTCTTTTGAAAAAACATCTTGTAAAGATCTATTCAAAAGCTGACTTTTTGTTGTACCCTACTAAATATACAGAAAAACTTATTAGATCATATAATATAAATAATCCTGGAGAAGTGGTTTCTAATGGAATTGATACAACTCTTTTTATAAAAGATATAAATAAAGCAAATGAATTTAGAAAGAATTTTGAAATAGAAAAAGATCGTAAATTGTTCATTTCTGTTGGTTTCCCCTTTAGAAGAAAAGGAGTAGAAGATTTTGTTAAAATAGCCAAAAAAATGCCTGATGCTACTTTCTTCTGGTTGGGATCGAAAATAAAAACTATTCTCCCAAAAGAAATCACAAAAATTATAGACAATCCACCAAAAAATGTTCACTTCCCAGGATATTTAGATAACAAGAAATTAATTGGTGCTTATTCTGCTTCTGATGCTTTCCTTTTTCCAAGTCATGAAGAGAACGAAGGAATAGCTGTTTTAGAAGCTCTATCGACAGGTAATCCTGTTATCGTTAGAGATATACCGGTTTTCGAAGATTGGCTGATAAACGAATATAACTGTCTTAAGTGTAAAAATGTTGATTCTTTTCGAAACGCTCTCAAGAAAATATGTGAAAATGAACTACTGGCAACAAAATTATCAGAAAACGCAAGGAAAACAGCACAGCAAAGAGATTTGGCATTAATCGGAAAACAGCTTAAAAACATCTATTTAAAAATCTTGGGGAATAAAAATGAAAACAAAAACACTGCGTAATCTTTTACTAAGCATAATACTGAGTTTAATCATTTTATTTGTAATTTTTGGTTTTTCAGATATAAAGGTAACCATACAGGCAATTAAAAATGTATCTTTTCTTTGGTTCTGTTTAGCAGCTTTGTCAGCTTTTGCTGTTTGGATGTTCGAGGCACTGACAATGAAAATATTTTCTGTGGTTGCTACAAAAAAAATCAGTTATTTGTATCTTCTTAAGATTACACTTATAGGTTCGTTTTTTTCAGCTATCACTCCTCTCTCAACCGGAGGACAACCAGCTCAAATAGCTTTTATGACTAAGAACAACATTGAAGGTGGTAAGGCAACTGCCATTGTCATTTCTAGATTTATTGCATATCAAATTGCACTGACTCTTTTTGGATTGCTGGGTGTGTTAGTTGCTTATCCTTTTGTCTCAAAAAATGTAACTAATTGGGCATTTCTTGTTTTTGTCGGATTTATCGTAAATAGCGGGGTTTTAATTTTAGCTTTATTACTCTCTTTGAAAAAGAAGATGGCTGAATTCCTTGTGAAAATAATTGTTAAACCTCTCTGCTGGCTGCAAATAATAAAGAAACCCAAAAAAGTGGAAAGCAAAATGTTAGAAGAAGCTCACTATTTTAATATTCACATGAAAAAAATGCTTTCACATCCAATGAGCTTTATTTTAGCTTTTCTTTCTTCTTCACTAAGGTTACTTGCTTTTATATCCGTTCCTTACTTCGTGATTCTCTCTCTTGGTCTAAACTATGGTTTTTTTGAGATCATAGCAACTCAATTAGTATTATTTATCATATTTTCAATGGCTCCAACACCGGGAGCAAGCGGTGCTTCTGAAGCAGGTTATATGCTCTTTTTCTCAAACTATTTTGGAAACAAAATTACTGCAGGATTGCTTATTTGGAGATTTCTAACTTATTATATAAATTTGATTATTGGTGGGGTACTCACTTCTATCGAAACCAAAAAAAGCATCTAAATAATTACTCTTTTATATAGCTCTAATGTTCTTATAGCATTTTGTTGTACGCTGAATTTTTCAGCAATTTTTCTGGCTTTTTGTTTCATTTCTTTGTATTTTTCCGGGCTTGAGATTAAATCTTTTGTTTTTTTAACCATTTCTTCTCTATTTTTACAAAAAAACCCGTTTTCACCATCTATAATAAGATCTTGAAAACTTGAATCTTCTTTTGCAACCACCGGCAAACCACAAGCCAAAGCTTCTAAGACTACAAGACCAAAACTCTCAGTATGAGACGCAACTATCGCTGCATCACTTGCGTTATAAGCAAGTCTTACTTCATCAGGCCATTGTAAATAACCAGCAAAAATCGTGTTGTTCATGATGTTTAGTTCTTTACTTAAGACTTTGAGATTTTTCTTCTCGGGACCGTCCCCTACTAGCAGTAATTTTATCTTCTCATCTGTTTTAACCAATTTATTTAGTATATATAATAATGTATCTATTCCCTTTTCTTTTCCCAATCTTCCAACGAAAATCAAAACCTTTTCATTATCATCTATATTAAAGCGATATTTGAATTTCTCGATGTCTTCATACTCATCTTTTTTTGCTTCATAAAATTTCTCTAGATTAATTCCGTTAGGTATTACTTCAACTGGCTTATATGCTCCATATCGTAACAAGAAATTTTTTGCTTTGTGCGAAGGGACGATTAATGCTTCACTATTTTTGCAAATAATTTTAAACATCATCTTGATTGCATTGGCAGAAAAGTATTCAAGAAAAGGAATGTAATGAATATACTCATCATACATGGTGTGCAAAGTATGAACCATTGGTATTTTGTATCTTTTTGACACCATGACTGCCTGGAATAACATTGAAAACTCCGTATGGGTATGGATTATATCTAGTTTCTTTTCCTTTACAATTTTCATTACGTTTGCAGAAAAAGGTGCCCCGATTCTATGTTGAGGTTCTTTTATGAATTTTACAGAAGGAACCCTAATTACATTTTCCATAGGTTCAGCATCAGGATGATTCACAGTAAAAACATAAACATTGTTTCCTTTAGCTGATAAATTTTCTTTGAGATTTCTTACAACAGTAACAACTCCATTAACCTGAGGAATATAAGTATCAGTAAAAAGTCCTATATTCAAACAATCACGTCCTTAATATTTATTAGTAGTTCCATTAACACATATTAGCTTAGTTAAAAGTTATATAGGAAAAACAGCGAAAAGCTTAAAAAAGTAATAATTAACTTGAATTCTTACAAACTTGTTAGTACAAAAAGATCAGCATTTTCATAAAAATATTTATTTCTAAGGCAATTATAATTTTAAATCAAATCTATAAGTATTTTACACTTTACCATTTTAATTCTACAAACCAAAAAATATGCCATATCCAACTTTAAAATTAAAGAGAAACTCTCCTTTAATTGAAAATTTCACAGAAAATAATAATTCTTGATTTGGAAACATACAGTACAATAATTTAATATTTCCATAATAACTATATGTAATAGGCTTAACTAAACTATACCAATTATGTGAAAAAGGTTCTCCATATGGGTCATTTATTCCATAATCTCCTTTTCTAAGAATTTCAAGACTGGAAGTAAGTTTATAACTCTTTTTTTCAAATGAAAGTTTTATTACTTCAAGAGTACAATCAGGCCCATAAGGGAAACCAAAAAATCCTGTAATTACAAGATATTCTCCGCCCTCAATATTGGCAGCATTAAGTCTTACAGGATAGATATATTTTCCTGAATCAGTTTGTCTGTTATACAAATATGGCGTACTGTGATAATGTTCATAAGATAATTTCAATCCTCCCTCTGTAAATGAATGTGTATCCTCTCTGAGTGCATAATCTTGTTCCCACATTTTTGGTCCACTGTACTGAGGGGCATTAAAAAATAAATAAGTTATGCCTGCATTCCAACCAAGAGATGTAGGATTTTCTGTTCTGTCTCCTGGTATCTTTATATCATCTGCTAACAGCTTGCCATACATAAAAGAAGTCTCCAATTTTAATTCGACTGAAATAGCAGCATTAACATTTGTATGCTTGTTATAGTTATTGTGAAAAATAGCAAAAGGACTTAAATCCTGCAAATCAGGATAACCATCTGATACCAAATTGTTTTCTTCAATACTCAATCGCAAAAAATCAGTCTCAAAACCTACTTTGTGCCCTATCAAAGTTCTTGGAGTATCAAATACAGATCTATTTCCAGATACTATGAAATAATTATAAGAAAATGGGCTATGTTCTGAAGATTTCAAATCAAACCATATATGATCAAAATAAGGCATAGAATCAGAAAGAGTGAAATCATATGTTGAAGGACCATATTTTAGTTTTCTCCTTCCAACTGATAATTTCACTACATTATTTTCATATTGAGCAAAACCTACCATTGGCATATTCGTATCTACATAAGGAGCAGGTTTTAGTGGATCTAACAATAAATTTGACCAATTCTTACCTCGGAGATAAGTTGTAATATCCTGTCTTAAATCAATTCTAAAAAATGCCAGATAATTATTTCCTAGGAACTTTATCCCCAGTGCCCCAAAAGAGGGATAAGAATAATATTCAAACAGATCGAAAGTTGTGGGACTATAACTACTCTCTCTTAATGGGTAATTATTTAATGATAAAACTGGATAAAGATTCAGAAAGAAATTTGATTCAGAATATAATATAACTGAAGAAAAAATGATAATAAACAGTATTATAATTTTTCTCATATAGATAACCTCCTTTATTCCTTAGAAATATAAATATAATCTGGGTTATAATAAAAAACAACTGTATAGTAAGAGGGGTTTATTAATTATGGTCGTATTATCACTAATAAGAGTCAAACAATGGATTAAAAACTTATTTGTATTTGCTCCAATTATTTTTTCAGCTAACCTGAGTGAACTTGACCTTCTTATGAATACAATATTTGTATTCATCTCAATGTGCTTTGTTTCTAGTGCAATTTACGTTTTTAACGACATTAAGGATATCGATAAAGACACCAAACATCCTAAAAAAAAGCATCGTGCAATTGCTTCTGGTCAAATAAAGATAAGTAAAGCGATAATTATTGCTATAGCATGTTTATTTTTGGGGATTGTGTTTCTTTTCTTTTTGCCTTTTTTTGCATCTCTCTCAGTAATAATGTACTTCGCACTCAATATATTTTACATTTTGCTAGGCAAAAATATGATTTTAATAGATGCTTTATGCATATCCACAGGTTTTGTATTAAGAGTAATCGCAGGTGCTTATGCTATTTATGTAAATCCTACTGGGTGGATAATAGTAACCACTTTCTTTCTGGCTCTTTTTCTCGGTTTTGGAAAAAGGAGAAACGAGTTTTTGCAAAACACAAAAAATAAAAATAGTACAAGAAAAGTCCTTGATTCTTATAACTACAAATATCTTGATTATTTAATGATTTCAACAGCTACAACAACAATTATATCCTATTCTTTATATTGTCTTGACTCTAAAACCATTCTTAAATTTGGTACAGATAAATTAGTGTATACAATTCCCTTTGTAACCTATGGAATTTTCAGATATCTTCTATTAATTTTTAAAGACACAGAAGGGGACCCTACAGAGATCGTCACAAAGGATCTGGGAATCCCTGTAACTATGGGGCTCTGGTTTATCTCAGTTTTATTGTTAATGTATCTGCCTATTTAGTTAGCCTAAGCTGATGAAAGAGAAGGGAGAATTATTATGACATCTGCAGAAATTTTATTTTTATGTATAGCAATTGTTTTTAATGCAACAGCAAATATACTTTTAAAATTTGGGATGTATAAGGCTCCGGGAATAGCTGGCATAGGCTTTAAGGGTATGATGCTACATTCTTTAACAAATATCTATGTCTGGTTAGGATTGGTTTCCTTTGGAATTGCTTTTGTTTCATACAGTATAGTTTTAAATAAATTAAAATTAAGCATAGCCTATCCTATAATGACAAGCGCAGGATTTGCGATAGTTACAGTTTCAGCTATTTTTCTGTTTGACGAAAGTTTAACATGGTTAAAAGTATTGGGAATAATTATAATAGCAATGGGTATCTGGATTGTTTCAATTAATTAATATAGGAGAGTGAATTATGAAAAAATCAGTGGTAGCTGTACTTAAGTCTTCTCCAGAAAACGTGATCGATGATTTTGTTAAACTGGCCAAACTAGCAGATATGGAAAATGCACTTGATAAAAAAGCAACAACAATACTCAAAGATAACATTTCCTGGCATTTGCCAATGCCTGGAGCTAATAGTACTCCTTGGCAAATTGAAGGTGTTATAAAAGCACTAAAAAAATCTCAGTTTGAAGAAATTGTTGCTGTAGAAAATAAAACGGTTGTAACGCGTCCTCAGTTTGGTGAAAAACAAAACAAATACGATATTGTTTATGATAAATACGATATACCGGTGCTTTATAATTTTGTGAAAGAAGATATTAAGTGGATCAAATACCAACCGAAAAGTAATTTAACAATACTACCAAAAATTTATCCAAAAGGGATATACTTACCAGAATATTTTTTTGACAAAAACATAGTGCATTTACCAACTTTGAAGTGTCATATCTATACCACAACAACAGGAGCAATGAAGAATGCTTTTGGTGGTTTGCTTAACGTAAAAAGACATTATACTCATACATGGATTCATGAAACACTTGTTGATCTGCTAAAGATTCAAAAAGAGATTCATAGCGGGATATTTGCATTTATGGATGGTACTACTGCTGGTAATGGGCCAGGCCCAAGAACGCTAACTCCAGTAAAAACCGATTATATTTTAGCCAGTAGTGATCAGGTAGCAATTGATTCTATTGCAGCAAAAATGATGGGATTTAATCCTCTGGACATAAAATATATTTACCTTGCAAATAAAGAAGGCCTTGGCAATGGTGATCCAGAAAATATTGAAGTTGTGGGTGATGATATTTCTAAAGTAAATATGAAATTTCACGTCGGCAATAATTTTGCCAGTAGATTTGGTAACCTGTTATGGTTTAGCCCAATGAAGTTTATGCAGAAATTATTTTTCCACACTCCTTTAGTAAAAGCTTTCGTAGTTGCTTCAGATATTTATCACGATAAATTTTGGTGGAGAAAAAAAGGAAAGAAGATATTTGAAAATTGGAAAAAAACCAGTCCCTGGGGAAAGCTTTGGGAAAATTACAGGTAAAAACATGATAGTAAATAAACTCTTACTTAGGTGTTTTTTCATTATTCTTTGTGCTATAACGATTGCATATATAATTTCATCGGTTATTTTTTGGTCATGCAATAGTCGTTTTCTTTTTATTTCAAGGTATTCAACACTTATAAATCATAGAAAAATGATTGAAGGAGAAGGTTTTGCACCTGATCAATACCGCTTTGGTAGCTATTATTTAGTAGACAATATATTCAAGCATATTGCTATCCCCTGGTATGATATATTCAATGATAATCTATCTGAAATTCTACTTAATAAAAAAGAATGGGACGAAGAAACAAAGAAAGGGATAAATGAATTTTTTCCGATTGAGGAAAGAGAGAAAATAATTGTTCAAATAGATGAATTTATTGATAATGCATTAGAAGAATTTATCCCAGATAATTTACTTTTGCGAAAACTTGTTAGATCATCACTAAGCAATACTGAATGGAAAACTTACATATCAAATCCTGCTTCTATGACAACGATTATTGCAGACATTACTCCAGAAGAAATGAAATCACTTACTGATCCACAAAGTCATGAAAATAAAATAATATATGGCTATAATACTTTTAACTTTTTTTTCTTAACTCTGGCTTTAATATTACTCTATCATTTTAATAAAGAATTTCTAGACTCTTTCAATGCTTTTGTAGGTATGATTTTATTCTCTTCAATCTTGCCTTTAATGTCACAAGATTCACTTCAACCAGAGACTTTTTTTGCATTGACTGTTTTTTTGTCAATATTATTAGCCATAAAAAGAAAAAAATCATATACTATCATTACATTATTTATTCTTCTTGGATGTACTGTTAGAACTGATCTGATGTTTTTTGCTTCCTTATTATATTTTCTGAATAACTTCCAAAAATACAGAATAAAAAAAGTTTTTCTTGTTAAATCAGCATTTTTAATGTTCATTCCTGTTTTATTTACACTTTTTGTCAGTAGAGTAATATATTCAAATGCTCAGTATTACATGGATTTGTTTCAATATAGTTATAATTTCAAACACATATGGTCATGGATATTTCCAATAATATTTCTTTCTCTACCCATATTTTTTAGTTACAAAGTGAAGGAAATCGATTTTTACAGAAAAACCTGGTTATGGATTGTCCCATTTATTCTGACAAACTTTTTGGTCGCACGAACTGCTGAAGTCAGATTATTTATTCCTGTTTTGGCGTATTCTGTTCCTTTTATTATCAGAGGAATTTTAGAAATTTTTAAAACTGAAAAGGAATATTATTCAGTTGATCTGAGTAACGACTGAGGTGCTAAACGATGAAAATCACAATAAAAGCAAAAAGAATAATTTTAGTTGTTTTATTATCGTTAATTCTATCGTATATTTTTACATCAATTACAGTTTGGACTACTGAGGGTAAGTATCTTTTTCTTTCTAGATATCTGAGAATAAATCAACATAAAAGAATATTAGAAGGGGAAAATTTCGCACCCGACCAATACCGCTTCGGAAGTTATTATTTAGTGGAACATTTTTTTAAATATGTTCCAGTTACCTGGCTTGATGAATACTCTGAAGAAATGGAAAATATGTTGCTTAATAAAACCTATTGGACGGAAGAAAAAAAAGAATTATTGGAAGCCTATTTCCCACAAAATGAAAGATCTTTGTTGGTAGAAGGCATTTCTGAATCAATAGATCAATTAGTTTATGTACTTTCCAATGAAAATCCTTTTATAAAAAATATGATATTAAATTACATTAAATCTACTCATTGGGAAACATACATAACAAACCCAGCGAGTACATTGTTGCTAATTGGAGAGGTATCACCCGAAGAAATTAAAACCTCCATTAAATTGAACAGTGAAGATAACAGAATTCTCAACGGGCATATTACATCAAGATTTTTCTTCTGCTTTCTAACGATGATTCTTTTATATAGATTCTGCAGAAACTTTATTTCAGTAAAACTTTCTATTATATCGATGTTTGTTTTTCAAGCGTTTTTACCCTTAACTACAATGTTTTTTGGATGGGAAACATTTATAGGAACAGCGTTTTTTTTGGGTGGGCTCATTTGTATTATAGAGAAAAGATCGTTTTTTCTTTTGCTATTAATAACTCTATTTGGTTCCACTGCGAGAGCCGATCACATGGTTTTCATTTCAATAATTTACTTTTTATTCTACTTCAAATCATCAATGAAAAAATATCAAAAAGTAAAAATATTTCTCAATTCTACAATATTATTTTCAGTCCCCGTAGTTTCTATTCTTATTATTAGCTTGTTTGTTTACCCTGAAGCAAACTATGTAACCGATATTATTCAATTAAACTATAATATAAAATATATCTGGTCATGGATATATCCTTTAATCTTTCTGGCTTTACCAGTTATATTCTACAAAGGCATTATGTACTATGACTTTTTCAAAAAAAGCTGGTATTGGATAATTCCTTTTATAATAATGAATTTTTTGATGGCGAAGACAGTGGAAGTAAGAATATTTTTGCCTGCGATTGTTTATTCTATGCCATTTATAATGACAGAATTATTTATTATACTTACCAAAATTAATATCAAATCACTAACCGAAAAGTGATTTGGGAATTATTGAATTGATTGATGAATTTAAATATAATATCAGAGTTTTTTATAAATACCGGCATTAATAAAATGCTTTAGCTCGTTTGTTGCTTAATGACACTAAAACAAATAAAGAGTATCATATTAATAAGTTATAATCTGTTTGGAGGTAAAATGAATGGTTGAATTAGAAAACATCACACTAATTCGGGATAAAAGTATTATCCTTGAGGAGCTATCAGCAAAATTCGAAAAAGATAGAGTCTATGCGGTTCTTGGAAATAACGGTGTGGGTAAATCTTCTCTTGCATATATAATTATGGGACTTGAGGATTACCGAAATTATAAAGGGACAGTAAAACTCAATGGAAACCTCATCGATAATAAAGATACTTACGAAAGAGCCCAGCTTGGTATAACACTTGGATGGCAGGAACCAGCCAGATACGATGGCCTGACTACAAGAGAGTATCTCAACCTTGGAGGAAAGATCAAAGCAACGGAAAAAGAACTAAAACATACCCTTGAAATTGTTGGATTATCTGAAGGTTACCTAAACAGACCTGTTGACTCCACACTTAGTGGAGGAGAAAGAAAGCGAATTGAACTGGCTTCAACAATTCTTCTCAAACCAAAGGTTGTAATTTTAGATGAACCTGACTCGGGAATCGATCTCATGTCAACAAACATGATCGAAAGGGTACTGAATCATCTGAAAGATTCAGGTACAACAGTAATTTTGATTACACATAGAGAGGAAATTTCATATATGGCTGATGAAGCCTATCTCATGTGTGGCGGAAAGATAATTGCAGAGGGACAGGTAGACGAAATTGTTTCTTTTTACCGGGATATGTGCGATGGCTGTTCCCACATTAACGAACCGGATCAGGGTGGTGAACTAAATAGATGATAGAACGCAGGTATGATGAAGAATATAAACGAATTGCAGAATACTACAATAAAAGTGGCGGAGATGCTTCAAGCCTACTTAGAAAAGATATTGTATCCGTTATTATAAGTGGCAATGAGGTTATAGGCAGAAACACAGTTGAAGGCGTGGATCTAGAAGTCAAAAAAATTGAAAATGGTATAGAAATGTGGCTCAATATTGCTGACAATATTGTTGTTGATAATCCAGTGCATCTATGTACAGGATATTTGAAGCCTGAAGGAACGCAAGAGGTATTGATTCATATAAAAGCTGGGAAGCATTCAAAAGTCAACTTTTTATCTCACTGCGTTTTTCCCAATGGAAAAAAATTTACTCACAGAATGGTATCAGATGCTGTTCTGGAAGAAGGTGCTGAAATAGGTTACGAAGATGTTCATTATCATAGTAAAGACGGGGGAGTTACCGTAGAAGCGATATACAATGCTACATTGAACAAAAATGCCCGTTATGATAACAGCTTTCATCTAACAAAAACCCGCGTTGGTAAAATGAAGGTTGAAATGAAGGTAGATCTTGGAGAACATGCTTCAGCCAATATTGAAACAAAAGTGTATGAAAAATCAGATGATTCTCTAGATATTCTCGAAGAACTCAACCTTAATGGTAAAGGATCCTCAGGAATAGCCAAAACCACTGTTTTTGCCACTGAAAATAGCAAAGCAAATATTATCAACAGAGCATTTGGTAATGCTCCTTACTCAAGGGGTCATATAGAATGCAATGAAATTGTTAAAGGCGACGGTGTTAATGTTGGTACTGTACCGGAGCTTTATGTAAAAAACGAAAAAGCGGAATTAACTCATGAAGCCTCAATTGGCCGTGTCAATGTCAAACAACTGGAAACATTAATGGCAAAAGGTTTAACCGAAGAGGAAGCAACCCAGTTAATCGTAAGAGGTATGTTGAAATAAAGCAATCATATAAATCTGAATTAACAAAAGTGATTGAGTACAGTTATACAATCAGTTTTATTTTTTCTATAGGAACACCTGTAGTAAAATAAAAAAACATAAATAAATCTATGATCCCAGTAAATAAATGAGAACACTTTTCCTAACAATGGTCATTATCTAAAGATGGGAGTATACTGACGTGAGTAAAAGAGTGAAGATTTTGATTGATAGTACCAGCGATGTACCAGAAAAATGGTTGGAGAATGAAGAGATCGAACTGGTTCCATTGCATATAAATTGGTCTAAAGGAAGTACAGAAGATGATAACGAAAGAAACGAAAAAAGCTTAAAGGAATACTGGCAAAGAATTGCAGATTCAGAAGAATTACCTAAATCATCCCAGCCATCTCCAGCAATGTTTCTTGAAAAATATAAAAAAGCTATTAACGACGGATATGATGAGATAGTTGTTTTCTGTCTTTCAACAGCCATGTCAGGCACATACAACAGTGCATTCATGGTAAAAAAGGAAGTTGATATTCCTGTACATGTAGTCAACACAAGAATGGCAAGCGCTGTGATCCCATTAATTACAAAAAAATTCAAGGAGTTAATTAACAGCGGGAAAACCACCGAAAATGCAATAAAACAAATAGAAAAAGAAATTGTCGAAGGCAAATTTAAAGCAATCTTTTATGTATCTAGCTTTGATTTTCTCATAAAAGGCGGTAGGGTTTCGAAATTTCAGGGTTTTGTTGGAAACCTGCTTAATATAAATGTAGGACTTTATATTAACGAAAAAACTGGAGAAATGATCCCCTTTAAGAAGGTTCGTGGAGAAAAGAAAGCACAAAAATCACTTATCAATAAGACATTGGAATCCGTTCCCAAAGGATCAAATGTAGATATTATGCTGGTACATGCAGACAATAAAGATGGCATTGAAAAGCTTAAAAAACTCCTAACTGATAATTATAACGTTGAATTTGTTGAAGAAACGTTCATGGGTAAAGTCATCTCAACTCATGTTGGCCCCGGAACAGCTGGTTTCGCTCTTTACTGGAGAGAGTAAATAACATAATTTATTTAACTACTTAAATATTCATGAATAGCTTTCGCCGCTCTTTTACCGCCCCCCATAGCTTCGATAACGGTTGCAGAACCGGTGACGATATCGCCACCAGCGTAAACACCTTCAAGGTTTGTCTCACCGGTAACTTTATCCACCTCAATGCATGACCATCGATTGAGTTTCAAATCATTAAATCCTGATTGTAAAACTGAATTTGCTT
>CAYTVB010000025.1:0-26512 GCA_964441735.1 uncultured Thermotogaceae bacterium | reverse complement strand
TGCGGGTTTACAGGTTTACTTCGGGTTTAATTTTGGGGGTAGATCCTATTATTTTTATTACTGCTATTAAGATATTAGACTTTTTTTATTTTTAGAAATTATTGCTTTAAGTTGTCAGTCATTTCAAGAATAATTTCTAAAAAACTTATTGTTTCTTTTAGGTTTTTAGGAAAAAATAGTGTATATTTGAGGTTGTAGGACATCCTACTTCTTTTAAAAAGAGGCTAAAGAATATGAATGAAGCTGAAAAAGTTAATCTAAACCGTGGTTCTTTAATTTATAAAATTCAAAATGTATTAAAATCTCGTATTTTAAGCGGAAAATATAATCCTGGAGAAAAATTACCCTCTGAGCCTAAACTTGCTTCAGAATTAGGAGTAAGCAGGAATACATTGAGAGAATCAATAGGTTTGCTTCAGAGAGAAGGTCTTCTCATCAAAAAACATGGAATCGGAAACTTTGTCACAGAAAAAAAGCCAATCATTAAGGGAGGTCTTGAAAGGCTCACAGGTATAGCAGAGTTTATAGAAACCCAAGGATTTAAGTCACGAAGTGAAATTAACTACTTTAAAACTAATGTCAGCAATATTGAAATTTGTGAAAAGCTAAAAATTGATAAAAATTGTACTTTTTTTATTCTTGAGACTACTAAATATGCTGAAGAAATCCCTATTGCATTATGTAAAGATATTATTCCTGATTATATTATTGAGGATATTGACCCTATGAAAATTCACAACTCTGTTTTTGAAGGGCTTAGAGATTATTATGGAATAGATATTAGGTATGCGGAATGCGACCTTATACCTACAGTGTCAGATCAGGAGCTTTCAGAAAAATTAAAAATCAAATTAGGTACGCCATTACTTTTATTAGAACAAATTCATTATGTTGCTGATAATAAAAAAGTTTTGTATTCTAAGAGTTATTTTCCTTCAGGAAAATTTACGTTCAAGTTGGTCAGGAGAAGGTAATTTTTTTACAAAATGAGGAGGTGTTTGAAAGTGAGAAAAGTACTACTTTTAGTTGTTTTGTTAATGGGTGTACTTTTGACAGCTAGCACTATTGAAGTTCTTTGGATGGGATGGCCACAGGATAAAGTAATGCAAATAATCAATGCTTTTGAAGAAGAATATCCCGAAATAAATGTGGATATTCAGTTAGTTCCGTTTGGTCAGCTTTTCCAAACAATTGAAGTCAGGCTTGCAGCAGGTGATGGAACCCCTGATGTCTACATAGTAGATGGACCAAATACAGCTTCATATGCAGCAAGAGGTTATTTGTTACCGTTAGATGATTACTTCACAGATGAGGAAATGTCTGCCTGGTTTGAAGCGTCTATTGAACAGGGAAGCTATAAAGGTGTTTTTTATTCAGTGCCTTATGGGACTTCTTCAGCCGGATTGTTCTATAACAAAGAGATATTTGAAGAAAATGGAATACCATTTCCTTCAGAAGATGTTGAAGACAGATTAACATGGGAAGAAGTTGCAGAAATCGCAGAAAAATTAACCGAAGATACAAATAATGACGGAATAACAGATATCTGGGGATTGGTAATTGAACAGATTGATAGGCCCTATTTGCTTTTCCCTCTTGTTCAATCTCTTGGAGCTCAAGTATTGTCTGATGATGGTTTTGTGTCAAAAGGATACATAACTTCTGATGAATTTATTGAAGGGGCAACATTCTACTGGAAATTATTCAATGAATGGAAAGTATGTCCTAAAGGTGTTTCTGATTCTGCAATTGCTAGAGAATACTTTGGCACAGGAAAAGCTGCAATGATGTTGGGTAATGAATGGAATCTTAGAAGAATGCTTAGTTATCCTGAATTAGATTACGGTTTGACTCCTTTTCCCTATTTTGAAGGTGGAACTCCTGTAACACCAACTGGAAGCTGGCATGTTGGTATAAACTCAAAAACTGATAAAGTGGATTCTGCATTAAAATTTACAAAATTCGTTACTGGTAAAGAAGCAGTTAAAACCTGGCACATGCTCAATGGAATTGCACCTGCCAGATATGATGTTTATGAGGCATTACCAGAAGTTTTCGAAGATCCTATGTGGGAATTATTTGCGTATGAAATGGAAAACACTGCTGTCCCAAGACCGGAGACACCAGGATACTCACAATATGAATTAATTCTTAGAGAAGCGTTTAATTCAATTTACCACGGAGCAGATCCAAAAGAAACTCTTGAAGCTGCAGCAATGAGAATTGACAGAGAATTAAGAAGATACAAGTAAGAAATTTAAGGGGTTGTATTTTGATTATATTCATTGGTTTGTTGGCATATGTTTAAAAATAAAAGAGTTGCATGGCTTTTCATTTTACCAGCATTAGTATTTCTATTAACTTTCAAGATTTGGCCAATAGGTGTCTCATTCATTGAGAGCCTAACAACAACAAATTTCGTTGGCGATAAAACGTTTGTTGGATTTGAAAATTACGAATATTTATTTAAATACGACCCCGTTTTTTGGAATTCTTTTTGGGTAACTTTGCTTTATTCTGCGATAGTTAATCCCATTATTGTTATAACTTCACTTTGCATGGCTCTGTTACTTAATAATAGTTACTTTTTTACAAGATTTTTCAGAACAGTTTTCTTTTTGCCAGCTGCTATTTCTTATGCTGTAGTTTCAGTGATATGGATGATTGTGCTTGATCCTTATTATGGTTTAGCAAATGGATTTTTAACTTTTTTTGGATTTAAACCTCAACCTTTTTTTACTTCACCTAATCAAGCATTATGGGGTCTTATAATGCTTAGTGTCTGGAGGAGCTCAGGGTACTGGATGATGTATTTTCTTGCTGGTCTTCAAAATATACCTGAATCTCTTTATGAAGCTGCTGATATAGATGGAGCAACAAATTTGCAGAAAACTTTCAAAATAACTTTACCTCTTATTACCAGGATCATGTCATTCGTGTTAGTAGCTAATACTGCGTTCAATTTCTTGAGTTTTGCACCTGTTTATATAGTTACTAAAGGCGGTCCGATGGGTTCTACAAACCTACTAATGTATGAATCTTATAAAAGTGCTTTTGTAAATCTTGATATGGGTAGAGCTTCAGCAATAACATCTATTCTTTTATTCATAATACTCGCATTTAGTTTTATTGAGTTAAGGCTTACTAAGGCAAGTTTTGAGTATTAAGGAGAACTAGTTATGAAAAATAGGAGTATCTGGAAAGCTTTTGCTCTTTTCTTAGTACTGGCAATAATCAGCTTTTTTTATATTGTACCCCTGACATGGGTAGTAGCTTCTGCTATACGCCCTGCTAGTTCGCTATATGAATATGCAAATCCATTAACCTGGAGAACCTTTATTCCCTCTGAAGTCACAATGGATAATTTCATTCATATTTTTGCTAATTTGAAATTCGGGAGAGCGATTTTTAATAGCTTGTTTGTATCAATTTCTACAATAATAATAACTGTTTTTGTGGCTTCAATGGCTGGTTTTGCTTTAGCTAAATTCGAGTTCAAAGGAAAGGCAATAGTATTTACAATTGTTTTGGTAACCTTCATGATTCCTTTTGAATCAATTGTTATACCACTGTATGTTTTGATTAAACAGATAGGTATTGAAAACACTTATCTGGCACTTATTCTTCCCGGTGTGGCGAATGGATTGGCGGTGTTTTTGTTCAGGCAGTTTTTTTCTGAAGTTCCAACTGAGGTAATGGAAGCTGCAAGAATAGATGGAGCTTCCTGGTTCAAAATCTATTGGAAAATTCTTTTACCTTTAAGCTTACCGGCTATTGTCACTGTAATAGTCATGATATTTATGTTTCAGTGGAACTCTCTTTTTTGGCCCCTTGTAGCAACCCATTCGAGTAGATATGAAGTAGTACAGGTTGCAATAGCTTCTCACAGATCCACTGAAAATACAAGTTGGGCAAACTTGTTTAGCTCAGCAATAGCAGGAAGCTTACCTCCAATAATTCTATTTCTTTTCCTTCAGAAGTATTTTGTTAGAGGAATAAGTAGAACAGGATTGAAAGGGTGATTATATGGATAACTCAAGAAAACATAAAGACCACTTAATGATTTCAGTTGATAAATTACCAGAAACAGTGCTTTTACCGGGCGATCCTGGTAGAGTGTATGAAATTGCAAACTGTCTTGAAAATGTAAAGGAAGTAGGTAATAACAGAAGCTACATTACCATAACTGGTGATTATAAAGGGCATACAATTGCTGTATGTTCAAGTGGTATTGGTGGTCCATCCACAGAAATTGCTGTTGTAGAATTGCATAGATTGGGCGTTAAAAATATTATTAGAATTGGAACATCGGGTGGTTTGTCTAAGAAGCTTGCACCGGGGGATTTAGTAGTGTTGACAAGCTGCGCTAGATATTCAGGCACTACAAGTCTATTTGTACCAGAGAATTACCCTGCAGTTTCTGATTATAGGATTCTTTCAGCGCTATTATATGCCTGCGAAAAAAATCAAGTCAATTTCCATGTGGGCATGGGACTTTCAGTTGATTCATTCTATGCTACCAAACAAGAACCCTTAGGGGAAAGATTATCTACAACAATTTTAGAAAAACTGGATTTTTGGATCAATTCAGGAGCACTCCAGCTTGATATGGAAGCAGCAACTCTATTTGTTTTAGCTAAATTGTTAGGAATGAATGCCGGTGCGATATGCACAGTTGGATCAAATTTACTGCTGCATTCATTGCCAAAAAAAGCACCTTCTAATGAAGATGCTATAAAATGTGCATGTGAAGCTGCATTTGTATTTAACTGCTGGAAAAAAGCAGCTGAAAGATATGGAAAAAAATTCATTTTACCTCCAATTAGTGATTTAGGATGTGAAGAAAATGGATAGATTAAGCGGAAGAACTGCTGTCATATTTGGAGGTGCAGGAAGAATTGGCAGTTGTATTGCAGAACACTATGTAAAAGAAGATGCTCATGTTGTACTGGTTGATAGGGATTTAAAAAAATTGATTAATCTTGCTAACAAAATAGATAATATAAAAAGTAATTCATGCTCAATCATACAGAAGCAAATAAGTACAAAAAAAGATATCAAAGAATTGACTCAAAAACTTGAGGAAACTCAGAGAAAAATCGATGTGTTGGTGAATTGTCCTGCATATATTTACAGATCTTCTTTTCTGAATCATCCTGTTGAAGAAATTGATAAACAATGGGATATAAATGTTAGATTGGTTTTTATGGTTTCTCAAGCAATTGGTTCGTTAATGGCTAAAAATAAATCAGGTAAAATCATAAATTTCTCCTCAATTGGCGGTCTATCACCAGAAAAGGAACATATTGGTCATTGCGGTGCAAAAGCCGCGATTATTGCGATGACCAGAGTTATGGCTCTAGAACTAGCTTCTTATAATATTCAGGTTAATGTTATAGCACCCGGACCAACAGAAACTAAACCTTTTTCTTCTGACTTTTATTTAAATAATCCGGAGGTTCTTTCACAGATTGAGAAAAAAACACCTGCTGGAAGAATAGGTCATCCAGAAGATCATGTTGGGTTAGCAATATTTCTTGCTTCAAATGAATCAGATTGGATAACTGGTCAGGTTATATTATCAGATGGAGGACTAAGTTTAGCTTGAAAAAAACATTGCCCTTTTTATTGAAAATACTACTAATTCTTGCAGGATTTGCTGCAACTTCTTGTGGTTTGATACTAATTTTACGTAGTAATTTAGGTATGGGACCCTGGGGAGCATTAGAAGTTGCTTTATCTGAAAGAACTTTTTTTAGCATGGGTCAAATAACTCAGTTAATAAGTCTTATTTTGGTGATTCTTTCGTGGTTTATGGGTATATCACCTTCATTAGTGACAATAATGAACGTATATTTTATAGGTTTATTTATGGATATATTTTTGATTATTATTCCACAATTTTCAAATATTTTCGTGCAATTAGTAGTCTTTTTTTCAGGTTTGATAATATACTCTTTTGGAATAAGCTTTTATCTGTCATTTTCTAAAAATAACTCAGGCCCAAGGGAAAGTTTCATGTTAGGTCTTTCAAAATGTTTTAGTGTAAGTATAAGATTATCTAGAGTAATGATTGATGTTAGCATATTTATTATTGCATTATTTTTTAGGGGACCAGTTGGTATTGGGACTTTGATTTTTGCGTTATCTGCAGGACCATTAATTCAATTTTTTCTCAAATTTAGAGGTCTTTATTCTGAAAAAGGTGAAATAAGAAGAATTTCTGATTAAGTTATAGCAAAAATAAGTTATCAGTTAATGCCAACTCCCTGATGCAAGACTAGAATCCTTACTAATTTTGAGTAAAATTGCGAGTTTACTTCGGGTTTAGTTTTGGGGGACAGACACTATTTTATATAGAAAATAGTGTGAGTAGTCAGCTTTATTCAGCTAGTAATTTTTAATTATCTTTAGGTTTTATCGACTGAACAAAATTTCAGGAAAATTTATTGACTTCCAAATGTTTCAATAGAGCTTTTCGCTTCTATCTACACTAAAAAAGTGCTGAAAGATAACTAAAAGCCCTGTAGAACAAATGGAAGCTCTTTTGGAATATCCTGTCCATTATAGTTTTCTAAAACAATAGCTCTTCCGTAATCTATCATTTCTTTGAAGTTGGTTTTTCCTCCAATTATTGCTGAGAGTGTATTTATATCACATTCCAGTTCAGGGTTAGTGGTTTCTGACACTTTCATTACTTGATCCTTTATTGAAATCATAAATGTTCCATTATTCCAGGAAGCAAGTTTGTCTTTCAATCTTATTTTTATGTTTATATCCTGACAGCTGAGTTTTAGGCCATTCAAAGCTTTTAGGTCCACTATTCTTATCATAGATCTGGGAATGATCTTCATCTCCTTCGGGGTTCCATGAAAATATTGCCATACAACATAATCCGGTGGTAGTGTAATCTTCACCTCTTTAATTTGAAGCGAAAGTTTTTTAACAAAACTCCACATAGTCTTTTCTGTTTCACTGTCATCTGTCAAAAAGGATGGTATATATAAAACTGTTTCAGCCGATGTTTTATTCATGAGAACATATCTTAGTAAACCCGTTACTTCCCCATTAATTGAGAATTTCACATAATTCTTTTCTATGTCTTCATCTGTCCAGAATTCATGTTCATCTTTCCAGATTTCTTCATCTTTTAATACCATTGTGTAATGAGTCATCGCATAATGGTTGTAAAAATCTTTGATTTCTTTATCAGCTTTTTTAAACACCTTGGCTTCTACTTTTTCAGGGTAGTCTATCCTTATAGCTCCAGGAGAAACAGTTAAACCTAGCATTGTATCGAAGGTTTCCCAACCATATTTCCTGTAAAATTCTACATCAAAGGGATATAGAAGAGATATTGCATGTCCTTTTTCTCTCATTGTCTTCAGGGATTTTTCCAGAAGAAATTTCACGGCGCCTTTTCCTCTGTAAAGAGGTTTCGTGCACAGATTACTTATTCCACCCATAGAAATAACAGAGTCTCTTAATTTCATCTTCAGTGATAGGAGAAGGTATTCTGCGATCAATTCATTTTTAAGGTAAATTCCAAAAGGTTCACGATTTTCATCACTGAAGAAATTTTCTGTACGTTTTATGAAAGATTCCCATAATTTTTTCTTTATAGCAAAGGCGAATTTCATGATCTCGAAATATTCTGCTTTATCATTTACTCTACTGTATTGAAACATATTACACCCCCATATTAATAATCTTAAACTCAGTTTTTGATAAGCTATTAATTGTATTACAGATCAAATGATTAGTCTATACAACTATCAATAAAGCCTTATGAAATACGATGTGAATCACTCATTTGAGGTACTTTATTAACTTGTCCTTTAAAATTTTCTCATTACATTAATGAAACACTCCAAAGATTTCAAAATAATCTTCTTTTATCCCATGTAAGATTTTCAAACTAAGGATTTTACTCCTGTTGTTTTTCCAGCCTCTCAACGATTCCTGTAACATGACCTTCAGGTTCTTCAAAGGAAGCAAGTTTTACTATTCCTGCTATGAAGGGATCCTGTAATATTGTTCCATCAGACCTTTTGGCTTTTTCTGTTGTTTCATCAACGCTATCTACCTGTACGTAAAGAACTCTGTGAGGTCTTATTTTTCCTTTTCCGGTGAGAATCCCACCGTTTATTCCTCCTTTATTGTTACTGGTTTTAAAAGAGAAAAACTCGTTCTTTTCTTCATATTCGTATTCCCAGTCAAAGATATCAGTATAGAATTTTGCAAGTTATTGAATTTTAGCAGAATATGCTTTGAATGCATAATTTTTCTGGCTCTTTTAAGAATTTCATTTGACAAAGATGGGAGTCTTTGAAATTTATGTCTCTAAGTCTGAGTTATAGTATTTTTCATTGGGAAGACAAAAAAAGGGAGATAAAAGTTAATACTCCCTTTTAAGTAGAATTAAAAGAATATATACTATATTAATAATTATTTCTTAGTTCGTTCACTAAAAGGTGCGCATCACTGGCTCCAAATCTGGTAGCTCCTAAGTCATAATATTTTTGTAATTCATTAAATTTTCTTATTCCTCCTGAAGCTTTTACCTGTAACTTATTTCCTACTTCTTTTACAAGTAATTTTATATCTTCAATGGTACAACCTTTTTCTGCAAAACCAGTTGATGTTTTGACAAAATCTGCACCTGATTCGGCTACAATTCTAGCTCCAATCCTTTTTTCTTCATCGGTTAAATAAAAAGTTTCTAATATTACTTTTAATATATGGTTTTTGCAAGCATTTCTTACTGCAGTTATTTCGTCTTTTATTTTCTGATGCTTTCCATCTTTTAGCCATCCGATATTTATAACCATATCTATTTCGTCTGCTCCTTTTAATAATGCATCTTTTGTTTCAAAAACTTTTACTTCAGTTGTATTAAATCCATTCGGAAATCCTACTGGTGCATCAATTCCGGTGTTTGAATCTTTTAGAAGATCTTTTGCATATCTTATCCAGGTGGGCCAAATGGCTACAGTCATAAAATTATATTCTAAGGCTATTTCACATACTTCCTTAATATCTTTTTGAGTCGCATCTGGCTTTAACATTGTTGAATCAATCATTCTAACAAGTTCATTTTCCTTCAAAAGAGTTCATCTCCTTTCTAATTTTATACAATTCCTCCATTCACGTGTATCGCCTGACCTGTAATCCAAGAAGCTTTGTCAGAACTTAGAAAAGCAACTAGATTAGCAATATCTACAGTTTTTCCAAATCTTTTTAAAGGAATTTCATCAAGCCATTTCTCCCTATTGTATTTCATTTTTTCTGAAATCATTCTTGTTTCAATGATTCCTGGGCAAACAGCATTCACAGTAATGTTAAATTTTCCTAATTCTTTTGCCAAAGCTTTAGTAAATCCAACTATTCCAGCTTTTGATGCACAGTAATGAGCATGTTCGTAAGATCCACGAACTGATGACATAGAAGAAATGTTTATAATACGTCCGTTTGAGTTTTTTTTCATAAAAGGTATTACTCCTTTTGAACATAAAAAAACACTTTTTAGGTTGATATCAATAGTTTCATCCCACTTTTCTTCTGGCATATTTTCAACTAAAAAGTGAGTTTGTATACCTGCATTATTAACTAATGTATTAATTCCTCCAAGATAATTAATAGCTTTTTCTATCATCTTCTCAACCGATTTTTTATCAGAGACGTCAGATATAACAGTTTCGATCATTTTATGATTTTGAAAATCACTTCTTATGTTCTTGACAGCAGTTTCGTCGATATCAGAAACTAATACTTTATAACCTTCATCAAGCAAAACATTTGCAATTTTAAAACCAATTCCTCTTACCCCACCAGTAACGATTGCAGTTTTATGCTTTGACAAAATGAAACCCCCTAATAAATAATAATGAAAATGGTTCCAGTGAAGGAGTTTCCACTGGAACCATTTACCCGGGATTACTGGGCAGTATACAGTGCGTCCCAGGCTTGATCAGGTAGCATTCTTTCCAAACCTGAGAACCAAATTTCAGGTGCGTCTTTCTCAATAAGTATTATTGGAGCATAAGCTTCAACAGGAATCTTGTCAAATTCTCCGTTAATTGCAAATGAGGTCATTTCAACTGCTATCTGACCTAACTTTTCAGGATACTGACCTACTACTGCTGTTAATGGTGAATCAGGTTTTAGCATTTCTTGAAGAACAGCCTGATCAGCATCTACACAAGTAACGAATATTTCATCCTGTAGCCCAAGTTCTCTAATAGCCTTCGATGCGCCTATTGCTGGTAGTCCCCATGTACTATAAACAGCGTCCACATTAGGATTTGAGAGTAAATAGCTTCTCATTTGTTGATAACTATTATTGACTGAATCTATAACGGAACATTCAAATCTTGTCGCTATCTCAACTTCTGGATAATCCATAATTACTGTATCAAGCATTCTTGCTCTAACCAACAAACTATACCAGCCAGGTGTATCAAAAACAACGATTTCTCCTTCTTTTTCCAGTTTATTTACGGTATATAGAGCGAGTTTTTCACCAGCGTTGAAATTATCAGAAGTTACATTACACAGAGTATATTGAGATGGAATGTCAATAGTAATTACTGGTATATCAGCGTTGGCAAGCTTCCTCATTACGGACTCAAATGCAGGACCTTCTCCACCTGCAATAATTACTGCATCTACATTTCTTGCAAGGAAATTTTCAATATCTGCTACTTGTTGATTTGTATCTCCTCTTGCATTTGTATGAATAAAATCGTAACCCATACTTTCTAAAGTATCCTTTAGTCCTTTAACAACTCCTCTGTTCCAATCATTTCCCAAATGTTGACTTGCCACACCAATTAAAGGTGTTGCTGCGAAAGAAATTGAAGTGAAAAGCACTGTTATAAGTAAAACAATTAAAGTTCTTTTCATTAAAATTTTACCTCCTTAGGTATGATATAATTTTTTAAAACTGTTATTCATTTATCCTCTATGGGCCTGTTAAAGATGGGAGTAGCTCTTTTGGTTCAGCCAAGGTCCTCAAAAGAGTACTTTAATTCACGAACAATGTCCCAAGTTCTTATGTTCTTTTCAGGCCCCATAGGGGAATAAATAAATAAGAACACGAAATCTTCATCACCAGTATTTGTTAATCTATGACTTTCGTTTTTTGGTACGTAGGTTACATCTCCTTTAGAAATTTCCACCACCTTTCCATCTGAAGTTTTCATAACACCTTTACCTTTTAGGTAAATCATCACCTCTTCTTCATTCTCATGAGTATGGAATTCAGAAGCTTGACCTTTTGAATATATTCCAATACCCACGGACATGTTCTCAGCACCAGTCTCCCGATCTACGAGCACCAAATTATCTCTTTCATTTGGTGGTGCAGCGCGATAGACTGGAAGCTCACTTAAAACAAGTTTTTTCACCTTGACACCTCCTTTAGAATTTAAGAACCTGCTGCTTTCCATAGATGCTTTGTTAATCCATTATCAGAAAGTTCCAGCATCCTTTGATATATCTCTCTCCATTGCATGTATTTATCTTTATAAACTCTGTGATTTCTATTAAAAGGTCTGAATTCTTTTTCGATTTCCAGAACTGAATCGGCACAGGAATTCAAAGAGTCGTAGATTCCAGCTGAGACACTGGCTGTCATGACTCCTCCTAGAGCAGAACATTCCTTATTTTTTAATATTCTTACGGGTACACCAATAGTATCTGCAATAATTTGAGCGAGCAAATAATTGTTAGAAGCACCACCGGAAAAAGTCAACATTTCAGGCCATTTTCCTGTGATTTCTTTTATCATGAGAAATTCACCATAAGTTAGTAAGGCAGCATTTTCTAACAAAGCTCTAAAGAAAACTGCTTTGTTAGATCTTTCTGAATCAAAAATGTCCCAGTTTAATATTGCTGGTGATGCATGTTTCCAGTTGCTTACATTTGTGAGGTTTGAAAAAACCATCTGAATTCCATAAGCTCCAGCTGGTACTTTCGCTGCTTTTTCTGTCAATTCTTCAAAGGTTTTTTCGTTACTCTTTGAATAATTACTGCAAAAATTTTCAACAAACCATGAAAATATTGGACCAACATAAAAACTGCAACCCTCGTTAAACCAGATGTTTTTAATACAATGACATTGTGTCCTCATGCGCGTAGTTTCATCTGTTATTGGACGATCTGTAGTTTGAGCGTGCAGCCAAAAGGTTCCTCCTATTACCGAAGATCTGTTTGCAGAGACATCATTTGTGGCAGTCATTGCAGCTTGAGTATCACCAAGTGAAACAAACACAGGAGTGTTCTCAATCAATCCAACTTCTTTTGCTACATCATTGATCAATCCTCCTATTACTTGATCCGATTCAACAACTGATGGAAGTATAGCTTCATTTATTTTTACAGCCTTAAGTATTTCACTGGACCAGGTTAATGTACGGATATCAAATAAACATGTTGCTGATGCCATAGAAGGCTCTATACATGCTTTTCCACTTAATTTGTAGGTTACCCAGCTGGCCACTGATAAAGCCTTCCAAATTGTGTTATATTTTACTGGAGAATTTTCTCTTAGCCACATTAAGATTGGCAGAGCATTTATTGTTGGATAGTCACCTGAAATCTTGAATACTTCGGTTCCAAGGCCTGTTTCTTTGAGTTTTTTTACCTGTTCATTAGATCTAGCGTCAGCATTATGACATGCAAAAACCTCTTCACCATTTTTATCTATACATACAAGACCATGTCTGAAACTTGTAGTTGTTATTCCAAGAATTTTTTTTGGATCATAACCAGAAATAGTTTTCTGGATTAAGTTACATATTAATCTCCAATTATTTTTGGTATCAAAGTGTGTTGCTCCATGTTCGTCAGGCTTCCTTTTCCATCTTGCCTGAGAAACACTTAGCTGCTTCCCTGTTAAAGAATCAAAGATAATTGTACGTACACTACTTGTTCCGCAATCTATTGCGAGTATCAATGTCTTTTTATTCAAGTTTATCAGCCTTTCTTTAATGTAAGTCTTTTCTGATAAATACTTATTAGGAGAACAGCAAGCAAAAGACTTCCTTTTGTTATGTTCATTACCATTATGGGTGTACCAAGCATAGCCAATCCGGTTTCGAGGCTTTTCAAGAAAATTACACCAAAAACCGTCCCTAATATTGAAATATATCCACCAAAACTAGCTTTACCAAGCAACACTACAACAAGTGAGTCTAGAAGAAAACTATCACCTAAATTTGGTTGAATATAAGACTGACTTGCGCCCAGAATTAATCCAGATAAAGCAGCTAATACCCCGGAAAATATATACACTGACATAGTAAGTAATTTAACTCTTACTCCGGAATATTTTGTAGTATATTGATTTAGACCTGTAGCTCGTACATATCTTCCAAAAGTTGTCTTTTCTGATAAAAATATCATTATTAGCATTACTATCAAAAAAATGAAGATAGGCATTGGGATTCCTAAAAAACTGTATGATGAGCTGCCCATGTTGATGTAACCTGAAGGGAAACCAAATCCTATACTTTCACCATGATTTATAGAGAATTGAAGACCTTGAGCGATGAACATTGTGCTAAGTGTTGCAACAAAAGGGGCTACACTGAAGCCAGCAACCAATATTCCGTTCACCAATCCTATTGAAGCACCAATTCCCATACCCATTAAGATACCAATAAAAGCTGAGACATTATGATATACCATCATTGTTACACCAAATATCGTTGATAAACCAGCAACACTACCTATTGAAAGGTCTACTCCTCCGTTCATCATTACCATGGTCATTCCAAAGGATATTATTGATAGCATACTCGTCTGAATAAGTATGGATTTTATATTCAACAAACTTAAGAAAGAAGAAGATAAAACTGAAAATGTTAAGACCATAAGTAAGAAAATTATTACTATGAGATATTTTGTAAGAAGCTTTCTAGAAAGCTCTTTATAAGTGTTTTTTGTATGTTTTTCTTCTACAATGTTTTCTTCTGCTTGCATGTTAGTGCCTCCTAATTAAGGTTTTCTTGTTGAATATCTCTTTTGCTTATCGTGGAGATTGCAGCAGCAATTACTAATACAAGACCTTGAATAATAGGAATGTAGAAAAATTCAACACCTAACAAAGTGAATGCGTTATTAATAACGCCCAATATTAGAGCTCCTATGAGTATTCCAAAGACATTTGGTCTTTTTGCGCCTAAAACAGTTTTGGCAACAAAGGTTACAGCAAGTGCTGGAAGAAGAACTTTTTGACCAGAATAAACAATAGCCCCAGAACTTCTCATAGCATAAAGAATTCCTGCTATTCCATAAAATGCACTAGCAAAGCAAAACGAAACAAATTTTAACTTTTTAACTGAGATGCCCATCATATTTGAAGTTTCATAGCTTTCACCTACTGACTGCAAATGAACTCCAAATTTGGTTTGATGAAGTAAAATTAACGTGATGACGAAAATAGTAATGCTAATTATGACAAAATTAGAAATGCCCAAAAAACTCCCATTAGCGAAGTCCAGTACTTCATTATTTCTTATCCAGATACTAAATCCCCCATTATAAGTCCTTTCAACTCCCATTGCAATAAACATTACAGCTGTTGTAACTATAAAAGAAGATAGCTTACTGTATGCAACCAATAAACCATTAATAGCCCCAAAGGCAGAGCAAATTATTATAACTAAAAGAACACAATATATAGGATTAATACCGGATCTCAATAATCCGCAAAATAGTGTTACACCAAGTCCAAAAGTACCGCCAAGCGAAAGATCACTCTCGCCAGCCATATTCACAAAGGTAATCCCTAATGCTGCAATTAAGAGAGGTGATATTTGAATAAAAAGATTTTCGATATTGCTCATTGTTCCAAAGTAGGGAGAAAGAATAGAGAACAGGCTAACAATAACTACGAATGCAACTATTGTTCCTGTTTTATCAAGCCACCAACCGAAGGTTTTTCTATTTTTCGACAAAGCTAATTCTGTCATCTGTTTTCCCTCCCATTGATAGATACAAAAGTTCTTTTTTGTCAGTTTTGTCTGATTCGAGTAAACCTTTATTTTGACCTGCGAATAAAACAAGTATTCTGGATGAAATTCTTAATGCTTCAATACTGTCGCTAGTAGTCACTATTACTGTTTTCCCTTCTTTTGCCAATCTATGAATGATTTTGTAAATTTCTTCTTTTCCCTTGACATCTATTCCCACAGTGGGTTCGTCAAATAGGTAGATTTGTGTATCCTGAATAAGCCATTTTGCAAAAACTACTTTTTGTTGATTCCCTCCACTTAAGTTTCTACATGAAGTTTCTAAATCAGGGGTTTTAATGGAAAGGTCTTTAGAAAGCTTCTTAGCAATTTTCTTCTCTTTCTTTCCATTTATTATGAATTTCATCTTTGACATACTCTTCAAGCTGGTTAAAGAAATGTTTTTTCTTACAGAAAATTCATAAATCACACCATTTTTTCTCCTGTCCTCTGGTACCAGAGAAATTCCTTTTCTTTTTGCGTTTAAGGGACTTTTAGGAATCCACTTTTTTCCATTTATAAAAATATCGCCACTAGTAGATTTTCTGAGTCCGAAGATCGTTTCTAGTAATTCAGTTTTTTTACTGCCGACGGCTCCCGTTATGCATAGAACTTCTCCTTTGTAAACTTCAAAATCTATGGGGCCAAAACAATTTTCTATTGATAGTTCTTTAACGTCTAGAACAGGGTTGACATTATATTGTGGCTTCAAATCATTTATTTTTTCATTTATATCGATTTCTTCTCCCATCATGTGTTTCACGATGTCCCCCGGTTTTATTTTATTAACTTCGAAAGTACCCATATTTTTACCATCTCTTAGAACAGTTAACCTGTCAGCAATCCGATATATCTCTTCCAGCCTATGTGAGATATAAACTGCTGTAATCCCTCTTTCTTTCTTCAATTTATCAATTACTGTGAAAAGAGCATCAACTTCACTAACACTTAGTCGTGAAGTTGGCTCATCAAGTACCAGGATCTTCGGTTTACTGTATAAAGACCTTGCTATACATACCAGCTGTTGTTGAGCTACAGTAAGATCTTTTACGATTGCTTTAGCATTTATGAATCCAGGTATTAACTGATCCAAAACTTCTTGTGCTATTGAAAACATTTGTTTTCTATCAAGTAAGGAGGCTTTAGTACTTTCATTTCCCAATAATACATTTTGTGCAACTGAAAAATTAGGAATAAGTTCTAATTCCTGAAAAATAAAATCTATTCCAAAATCTCTTATATTTTTTGGGGTAGCGTTCTGAATATTTTTACCTTTGATAGTGATTTTTCCAGAAGTTTGCTGGTATACTCTTGCAAGTATTTTTATTAACGTTGATTTACCAGCACCATTAGCTCCAAGTAAAGCGTGAATTTCTCCTTCTTTTACGTCGAAACTTACTTTTTTAAGAGCATGAACACCAGGAAAGTGTTTATCAATTTCTACAAAACTAAGAATATTGTTTTTTTCCAATTGTCTCACTCCTATTCAAACAATCCAACCTTTAGATTTTTCCAGAGCTTTTGTCCAGTTCTCAATAAGTTCAAGCCGACTTTCTTCTCTGATTTTTGGTTCAAAAACTGTTTCGATTTTTCTCAAACTAGTTATTTCTTCAAACCCACTCCAGATTTTAGATGTGATTCCTGCCAAGTAAGCAACACCCAAGGAAGTGCTTTCAAGATACAGAGGACGTTCTACAGTGCAGTAAGCTAAATTTGCTACAAGTTGCATCAAAAAGTCGTTTTTTGCCATTCCTCCATCCACTTTAATTCTATTAATAGATATTCCCAAATTGTCTCTTGCAGCACTTAAAACATCGTTTGTTTGATAGGCTATTGAATCAAACGCGGCTCTGATTATATGGTCTCTGCTATGATTAAACGAAAGACCAATAAGGATACCTCTAGCAGTCATATCCCAATGAGGAGCTGCCAGTCCCACAAAAGCAGGAACAAAAACCAAACTTTTTGAAGTTTTGACATTTTTTGCTATTTTTGTTAATTCATCTACATTTGAGGCTAATTTAACTTTATCTATTATCCAGTTTAGAAGTGAACCAGCTACATATACTCCACCCTCAACTTTGTAGGTGACATGTTTTTCAATATCCCAGGCAATAGTTGGAGTGAGACCTTTAGATTCATTTAAAAACTTATCGCCAGTATTAATTCCAAGATTTAAGCAAGTTCCAAAGGTACACTTTGTGTTTTTCTGATAAAAACAGCCTTGTCCAAAAAGAGAAGATTGTTGATCACCCAGACAAGCAAGAATTGGGATAGATTTTTCAAAAAAATCTTTAGGGTTACAAGCATCTCCAAAATAATCATTTGAACTATGAACGGAGGGAAGAATATTTTTTGGGATGTTGAACTTATCCAGTAAAAAATTATCCCATTGTTCATTGTTTACATTAAAAAGTAAAGTTCTTGAGGCATTGGAGGCATCTGTAACATGCATTTTTCCTCCTGTTAGGTTCCAAATAAGCCATGAATCGATAGTACCGAATAGCAATTCGCCTTTAGCTGCTTTGTTTCTTAAATTAGGAACATTTTCAAATAGCCACACTATTTTTGTTGCTGAATAATATGCATCCAGTGGTGATCCAGTATTGTTTTTTATGTATGTTTCAAGTGAATTATCATTATATCTATTACAAATTTCTTTTGATCTTCTGCATTGCCAACTAATTGCGTTATAAACAGGTTTTCCAGTTGTTTTATCCCAGATTACTGTGGTTTCCCTTTGGTTGGTTATTCCTATGGCTTTAATAAGTTTGGTATTAACTTTTTCTTTTATCACTAGAAAGCAATCTTTTACAGAATCCCATATTTGGACTGGATCATGTTCTACCCAACCATCTCTATTACTTATAGTTTTAATAGGCGTGTTAGCTTCAGCTACTATGTTTCCATTTGCATCAAGACATATTACCTTGGTTCCAGTACTTCCCTGGTCAATAGCCATTATTAATGGGGTTACCATGAATAATTTCTCCTTCCTCTAGCGATGAAACACCTTTAGATCTTATTGTGACTTTCCCCAATTTTCCTCTCTGGATGCCTTCATAATACTCAATTAATCTATTATTGCTGTCATAGGAGATACTTTCGATTTTGAAAGCGGGATAATTGCCAGGCTCTAATCCAAAAAGTTCTTGTTCTGGTTTGTTTAATAAAATTGGTTCGAAAGATCTAACAAAATCGTTCATTTTTATTTCATATCTTTCCTCAAGTACTGAATAAAGAAAATTCTTTGTAAAATCAATTTTTTCAATCTCAGGGACCATCTCATGGAAAATATAATTTCTCGAAATTATTAAAGGTTCACCTTTTATTATTCTTAATCTTTCTAGATAAAAAACATGGTCATCAATATCAATTCCTAACTTATTTGAAATTTTTTGATCCGCAGATATTACTTTGCAATTTAAAACTTTATCCTTTATATCTACCTTTTTTCTGGTTAAATCTTCTCCTAACCCTATAGATTCGCTTATATATTGAAAAGTTATTTCTCTGGATGCTACATATGTTCCTTTGGGCCTTTCACGAGTAATATATCCATCATTTTGCAGTTTAGTAAGTGCATGTCTAATCGTTATTCTACTAACACAGAAAATTCTGCAAAGTTCAATTTCACTTGGAATTCTCTCACCTTCTTTAAGAATTCCCTTTGAGATCGCATTTGTAAACCAATCAACGACTTGCTGAAATAATGGAGTTGTTAAATTCGTATTCAGTTTTATCCTTGTCCAAGTGAACAAAATAACACCCTCTTTTTATTGTTATAACAATATATCGTTATAACCTTAGCATAAATTATGGTAATTTCTAAAATTTGATTATTTGCTCTTGTGAGACTTAACAAATGTTCAGAGAGATTTGTTGCTCTTTTTCTACTCGATTCGCAAACTACTAATAATTTTTAAGCTTTAAGTTAGAGAATAATTTCATAAACCAATACTTTTTTAAACGGGATAAATTATATTATTGTTTCTATTAGTTAATAGAAGCTCTACTTCACATTCGAAGGTTCTATCCCATGGTAGTTCGAATTTGCTTATTCCTATTTTGTAAGGAATGAGTTTACTATCAAATAAAGGGGTAAGTAGTTTTTTGTAGACTTCGTCCAGGTAGTGTTTTTTGAAATTTTCCAAAGTGTCTGGAGTTTTAGACACATGAAATGGATCGCCACCAATTTTTCTTAACTCTGATTCTAGTTCGTTTCTGAATATACCCTGATATAGATAATCATCCAGGAATCTTTCAAGAAGAAATTTAATTCTCGCTTTTTCTTCAAATACATCGGGACTTTGTAAACTCATCATTGCAAGAGCGGTACCAAGACTATTGGATGCAGTGTTCCATGCAGAATAAGCATAAAGTGAACTCAGTCTTCCCAAACCAACAGAGTTAATTAAATCAATTATTCCGCCGTTAGGTTTTATGATATCTAACATTCCTACATCCCTGCATCGAGCATATTCTTTATCCAGCTTTTTTAAAGCAAGGTTTACGTTTGTTCCAGCAACTAGGAGACTTCGTTCGGCTAAACTGTCTTTTTTAAGTCTACATAATTGTAGATGTGATGAAATGTTTTTTTGAAATGGTCTGTCTTCAAAACCCATTACTTTTTTTGCTGTTTCAGGGGAATCGTAACTGATTCTCAATTTGTTAGGTACAACATTAGCCCTAACTAATAGTTCCTGACAAACCTCATCTGCTCCATTATGAATGAATATTCTCTCGTTAAGTAGATCTCCTGCCATTTCTTCTAAGACTTCCAGTTCTTTTTGCTGGGGACCTTTTTCAAAGGTATCTTCCTGAGCGAGAACCAGTGTATCTACATATTCCTGACTGGTTAACTCAATTGCTTTTTTGTTTATTTCATGATTGCGATTTCTTAGGGATATGTATTCGTCAATAAAACCTGAGGGCATTTCTTTTGATATTTCGCTGGCTTTATACTTGTCATCAATTGCGATAGCTTTGAAGTAAGCATTTACTTTATCCCACAGATATTGAGACTCTTCAGAAAACGTAGAAACTGATGCTCTTCTAACTATAGACGAAAGATATATTTTGCTTTTGGGATGTTTGTTTTTTAACAATGGTATTTTCTTCATTCTGGAATGACATTCTTTGGTAGTGATTCCCTTTTCTCTAGACGCTATCAGACCACCATAAATCAACATTTCTACAGATACTATGTAAACATCAGCTTCCTGTTTAATGATCCAGTTTCCCAATTCATTTGCAGGTGCTGGTTCCATGTAATAACCTAATTTTTCTTTGGCAGGTAAAATAAGATTAACCTGAAACATATCTGCTAAACGTTCTAGGAACTGATAATTTGGTGGTCTGTTATCCATAGGTAATACTGCTATTTTCATTCGACGATTCCTCCTGATTCAACAACAATGCTTCTTAAGACATTATTGTTTAAGAGTTTTATAGGAGTTCCCGTCTCCACTGAAAAGGCTGCTGCGATTCCTGCTGCCATCCCTGTAGCTGTAGCCAGAGGGCTGGTTCTCACAGCTGAAAATGACAAATGGTCTGCACCAAGAGCTCTTCCCGCAAGTATTATATTTTCTATTTTTTTTGGTAATAACGATGAAAAAGGTATCTGATATTCACCAGGATATGGAAGTGTTATTGTTTTTAATTCTCCATTGGATGGTAAATGCATGTCGACGGGATATGATCCAACAGCTATACTATCTGGATATATTGTTTTAGAAGTTAAATCGCTAATAGTGATGATTTTTTCTGTTTTGACATGTGTTGTTTCTCTAATACCTACGGATGATCCGGTTTGTAATAGTTCAGCATTTGAAAAACCCGGAATTTCTTTCCTCAAAAAATCCATAAAATTCCATATGTCAGTAGAAGCGAGATGCTGCGCCTCTGTTAATTCTTGAGGATCTCCTGCATATCCTGAATACCTTGTTGTATTCATTATTATTTGATTGCCCGAAAATGGCAATCCGAAGAAAAGAAGCCTATCGCGCTTGAATTTCACATCGTATCTGTCAATATTTTTCATTTGTTCAAAAAAACCAGCAATAGCTAGATAACTATGATTTGATTTTTCGTCAATAACAAAGTCAGATGGATTGTTTTTTATGTATTTAATAATTGATTCTTTATCTATATTGCCTAAATGAAGTGCGAGTGTCATAGGTTGGCAATTATGCCTGTCTCCATCACCTTCCACGTAAGGAGATCCCGCTCTAATCGCGAGATTTCCACTTCCAGTAGCATCAATAAATGTTTTTGATGATATCTTGTGTTTGCCATGCTCATTGCATAAATGTATCTCTTTAGCATAATGTTCATCTACTTTTACATCGAAGCAAGTCATACCAAGCAATAAATCTACTCCCGCTTCTTTGACCATTTTAAGAAGAACTGTTTTCATCTTTTCTGGTTGAAAAGGTGTTATTGTTTTGACAAATCCAATAGGATCATTGATATGTCCGGGTGATCCTTTTACTTCGATCAATCTATTAACAATTTCCTGTCCAATTCCACTGATAGTTCTTCTCTTTTGTGAGTGAAAAGTCATCATGGGCATAACAAGGGCATGAGTCAATACTCCTCCGAGCATCATATTTTTTTCTATGAGAAGGGTAGATGCTCCCATTCTTGCAGCTGTAATTGCCGCAGAAACACCAGCAATGCCTCCCCCAACAACAACTACATCATATTGTTTATTCATATATCAAAACTCCTTTACTTTATTCCGCTCGTCAGTGCGGTGTCTGTGAAATATCTTTGGAATAACAAGAAAATAATTACTATTGGAATAACTGATAACGATGTTGCAGCCATCAGTGGGCCCCAATTGGTGGTGTATCTACTTTTAAAAACTTCCAAACCAAGTTGCATGGTTCTCATTGTGTTATCACTGGTAATAACCAAAGGCCAGAGGAAATCGTCCCAACTTTGAGTAAAGGTAAAAATCGCCAGTGCTGCCATGGCTGGTTTTCCAAGGGGTAGAAATATTTTCGTGAAAATCTTTATTTCACCCGCTCCATCTATTCTGGCTGCTTCAGATAATTCCTTTGGAAATTGAAGATAGAACTGTCTCATTATGAAAACGCCAAAGGCATTCATAATATGTGGAATTAATAAGCCTGGATAAGTGTTAAGTAAACCTGTTCCTCCAGCACCAAAAATATTATTTCCTCCTGCAAACGGGAACGACTTGGCAATGAGAAAGGTTGGAATCAGTGTAACCTGAATAGGAATCATCATCGTACTCAACAAAAGTAAAAATATAACTGTTTTATACGGGAAAGAAAGTCGTGCGAATGCATATCCTGCCAGAGAGCAGAAAAACAAATTTATGGCAACTGATAATCCAGAAACAATAACACTGTTTATAAAATATCTGGAAAAGCCCAGAGTACTTAAAGCGTCACTATAATGCTGTAGTGTAGGATTATCAGGAACAAGCGTAGGAGGCCATGCAAAAAGTTCGGAATTTGGTTTTAGTGATGACGACACCATCCAAAAAAAAGGAGCTCCCATTATTACTGCAACCATTATTAGAATTATTATTAGAGTGCTTTTTTTCATTATGTCAACTCCTCTTCCTTTCTTCTGTTTATCATGAAGAAAAGAACTGAAACAACCATTATCAAGATTCCCAGAATGAATGACATGGCACAGGCATATCCCATTTCCAGATAATCGAAGGCTGCGCGATATACTAAAAGACCCACTGTTGTTGTACTGCCCAATGGGCCACCGCCTGTCATGACATATACTTCTGTAAATGTCTGAAGAGTATGAATTAATCCTACAATTAATACATAGAAATGTACATTTCTAAGTAGTGGAAGCGTTATGCTAAAAAATTTTCTAAAGCCTTTTGCTCCATCTATGCTTGCAGCTTCATATAGCTGTTTTGGAATACCCTGCAATCCAGCAAGATAGATCAGCATGTTCCATCCTACACCTCTCCAAATTCTCATTACAGCTACTGACTCAAGCGCTGTTGATGGGTTTCTCAAAAAACTTACTGGAGAAAACCCGAAGAAAGCGAGCAAATAATTAAATAACCCTAAATTCGGATTATAAAGCCAAAGCCAAATCATGCTGGCTGCAACCATGGGAGTGATAACAGGTAAATAATAGATTGTTCTGAAAATCCCAATAAATTTAAATGAATAGTTTACTAGAATAGCCAGCAAAAGGGAGATTATCATATTCAATGGCAGTACTTCTAATGAGAATTTAAATGTCACAAAAATGGCGTTCCAAAATTCTTCATCGCTGAAAAGTTTCATGTAGTTGGATAGACCTATAAAAATAGGTTCTTTGAAACCACTATAACTTGTAAAACTAAGTGCCAGCGATATGAATATTGGTGCAATCCTGAAAATTATGTTGTATATAATTACTGGAGCGATAAAAATAATTGCAGTAATAGTTATTCTTTTTTGCATACTTTTGAGTTTTGTCAATTTTCATCTAGCTCCTTAATAAGAACGATCGGCCTTTTTCAGGCCGATCGGAAAAAATGAATTATTTCAAGTCAATAATTTCATTCGCTGCTCTATCCAGCGCTACTTTAGGTTCTAAAACTCCTCTAACTGCTCTTTCCAGATATTTAGATATGATATCTCTTGCCTGGACCCAGAAAGGTACATTTGGATTACCGAAAGCGTATTTTGAACCTTTTACATACATTTGTAGTAAAGGATCTTCCGCTACAAACTCAGCTTGTACAGATGACTGTCTTGGTGGTAATGAACCAAGAGCTTTGTTGATTTCTATGATAGCTTCCTTCGATGTGAAATATCTGAGAACCTTTGTTGTTGCATCCAAATCTTTGGTGCTGTCAGAAACCATAAACCCTGCAAATGAATAGAAACTACCTCTTTGATATCTTGCTGGTGATAATGCAACTCTTACTTCATCCTCTACTTCAGGGGCGTAGAGCATAATATCATTAACCAGTTCCATTGACATGTAAGCCATTGAAGCAGTTCCAGCTCCAACAGGAGGAACATTGCCTATAGAAGTCACTCCTGTATCAGGACATACATTTTGATTTCTGATCAAATCGACATAGAATTCAAGAGCTTCTACACCTTTGGGGGAGTTGAAAACAGGATTCATATCTTCATCAAATAATCTTCCACCATTTTGAACGAGAAAACCAGTCCATATTTGCTGAATGTCAATTCCTTCAACGGGCAATGCCAGTCCTGCTCTGGTTATGCGGCCATTGCTTATTTCAGTAGTTGCTTTGGCATATGCTTCGAGTTGTTCCCATGTTATTGGGGGTTCATTAGGGTCAAGGCCAGCTTCTTCGAAGTAATCTGCTCTGTATACCAAGAGCTGTCCGGAACCGAAAACGGGAACAAAGTATGCTTTACCCAGGTATTTTCCTACGTCCAGTGAAGCACCAAAATCTGATGGATCTTCCAGTAAAGGAATTAGGTCATCGATTGGCCTTATTACTTCGTTAGTAGCAAACCCTGCTATGGCAGCCTGCCCATGCATGAAGATATCTGGGCCAATTCCTCCTGCAAAAGAGGTTGTTAGTTTTGTAGAAAGCTCACCCCATGGGATAAACTCAGCTCTTACATTTATATCAGGATTTTCTTCCTCAAAAGCAGGTATCATTTCATTGTCGACAAGATCCATTAGAGAACCGGTAGTACCCGCGAACCAAATTGTTACATTTGCTGCTGAAACAAGTGTTGTAACTGCAAACATTAGAATGACAAAAAAAAGTAGCTTTTTCATTTTCCTCACCTCCGTAAATTTTGAATAGCCTTGCTAAACTTTTTGACGTTCTTTGAAAATTCCTCCTTATTTGTTCCTGTCACTACCGGACCAATGATAATGCCAGAAACACCTATATCTTTTAGTAATTGAATCTCTTCAGGAATAATGCGCTTTTGTGTAGGAACAAACGCCGGACAATCTATATCATTTATAATTTTTGAATACCTAAGCAGGTCTTCAGCAGTCAACCTTTTACCATATAAATCAGGATTAACAATTGAAATTTCTAATGAATCAGGTTTTAAATACTTAATATATGATGTAAATGAAAAATCAAAAGTATAATTAAGGGCAAGCATTCTATGCATATTACTTTTAAGCATGTACAGTGGTGCCTGTTCAATATAAACATCGAAAAAGGATAAGCCTACAACATTCATATCATTTATTTCATCTTCGGTAGCCATTAAATCTGCACCAGGAACGATCCCTACGGGCATATTTAGTTTGTTTATGATTTCCTTAGCGATTGGTTTTACATTATTCCAGGTTTCATGAAGTTTCCCGGTAACCCTGTGTTTGACATTGGCATGCAGCTTAACAGCGTCAGCACCATTTTCTTCTGCAAGGGTGGCATACTCAACAGAATTCTCAGGTATGCTTACAATTAAAGAAAAATCACTATTCTTAAAAAGTTCATTGCTCATAACAGTTACCTCCTCTTAAGTGAATCTCTTATCAATAATGTAGGCTCAACAAAAATAGACCCTTTGGCTTCTTGAATACCGTTAATTATGTCTTGAAGTAATATATACGCAGTTCGACCCAATAAGTATGGATTAAGTGCAACAGTGGAAAGTGACGGTCTCAATTGTTCAGTAAAGCTCAATCCACTAAACCCCATGATTCCTACCTCTTCTGGAATATTAAGACCAAGATCTTTAGTTGCTTCAAGAGCGCCTTTAGCTAACCAATCTGTGGTGCAGAAAATTGCATTGTTAGCACCTTCTCTTGGAGTAAAATCTGTTTTTATTTTCATGTATCCTTCATCTTCTTCGAACGATTCGCACTTAATTATTTCAACATTTTTCTCATCAAATTCTTCTTCTCTGAGAGCCTTAAAAAAACCATCTACTCTATCGCGAAATGTTGCAACCTTTAGGTTTCCAGTTAGTATTACTATTCGATCATATCCTAGTCTGTGAAGTTCTTTGGCTGCAATATAACCTCCTCTAACATTGTCGTTATTAACCGAAGGGAGTTTGGAAAGTTTTTTATACCAACCAATTCTTACAACAGGTTCCTTTAATCTAAGAATCAGTTCCTGTATTTCATCGGGCATTGGTATGCCGCCAACTATTACCCCATCAATAAGATCAAGGGGTAGTGATGTTGGATGTAACCACTCTCCTGGTGAAATCGATCTAACTAGACAGTGAGTACTGCTATTAGAAGCTCCTGTAAGAATCCCTTTTTGTACTTTCAAGAAAAATTCATCAGCTTCAACTGAATTATGGGAAGCCACTACAAGAAATAGTATTACTTTACCGTTTGAGGGAACTTCACTATCCAGGTACCCCAGTTTCTTTGCCATCATTAAAACTCTATACTTAGTCCTTTCGCTAATTCTGGAGTCCCCTTTTAAAACCCTTGAAACAGTTGAAATGGATACATCGGTTTCATTTGCAATTTTTGATAAAGTAATTCTACTCATAATACCCCCCCTCTTTATGCAATGTTTGCATTAAAGC
>CAYTVB010000024.1:0-26923 GCA_964441735.1 uncultured Thermotogaceae bacterium | reverse complement strand
GCCACTTCCCGCTCTTGCCTTTTCCAAAATCTCCTCTCAACTGTCAAACTCAGGAGAACATTAAAGTATCTGAATATTTTTGATTAGTACTTTAGAAATTTTGTATTTTAAATCTATCTTCTCCAAAATGTTTCATTTTTTATTCCACGAAGTATTTGCTGTCACCACTGTTCTATTGTTTTTTAGTATTTTATGAAATAGTTTAAGGTGCTGATTTTGGTTTTCGTAGTAATTGAATACTGAAACATGATCATTTACAAGTACTTCTTTTTTGTAAGAAATTGTTATTTCATCAAGCGAAAAATCTCTGTATAAGTTTTCCGGAAGGCTGTCAAATATCCACCGGATATAGACCGCATTGTTTACATGCTGATTAGTATCAATATCTGAATTAAGTGCGATAAATTCTTTGTGTGTGTATTCACTGGATTTATCAATTTTACTGGAAGGAAAAGATATGGGTTTTTCCTCACCTGACAGCTGATAGAAACGTGTTAACTCACTACTAATCCTTACAGGTTGTTTCTTCTTACTGTTTATTAGCAACCATAAGGAATTGGCATGAACGACCGTTTTGTTATTGAAAATAAGCTCAAACTTCCTGTAGGCATAGAATCTGTCCATAGCGTGAGGCCAGGTTCTTGCAGTGATTGTATCTCCAAAAATAGGTTGCTTTCCCTTTAATTTTATATGCCATTTTATGAGCAACCAATTCAAATATCTATCTTGAAGATATTTTCTTCTTTCGGGATTATTATAATTTTCGAGTGTCACAATGTCATTGAAATAATTTAGAATCGATTTGAGTGTAAGTTTCCAACTTTTATCTATTTCATGATATTTAACTCTATACGATTCTGTTTCTTTTTTCATCTTTGAATTTCCATCTTCCTCATAATTCTTTTTATAAAAGGTTCCTTAGCTTTTGTATATTCATTTCTTTGAAACTGGTATTTCCTGGCGAGGTCTAACTTTAATTTACAGTATTCATCGCGTACATCGGGATGGTTTCTAAGATAATCTCTGAAAAAAATATGACTTTTCCAGAAATCGGAGTTTTTTTCTACCATATGAATATGAAAAGCGGGTTTGTCAAAATAACGTCTTTCAGGTATTGATTCTTCCACATCTGGTTTATATTTATAACCCAATGTAGCAAGTGGTTTTATGAGTTTTTCAAAATCGTCAATTTTTTCAATTCCTATCATAATATCGATTATTGGTTTTGCGCATAAGTATGGAACAGATGTGCTTCCAATATGTTCGATACTTATACTGTCGTCGTTAAATTCCATTTTTAATTTTGTGTATTCTTTTTGAAAAACCTCTGGCCAGTGCGGGTTATATGGTACTATTTTTACTGGGTTATCCATCTGGTTGCCCTCCCTATAACATTACATGTCAGGGATATAGCCTTTAAATTGTGCTTTGTATAGTCTTGAATAATGACCACCTTTGTTTAGCAGCACTTCGTGACTTCCCCGTTCAATTATACCTTTTTGTGTAATAACAACAATCTCATCAGCATGCTTTATAGTGGAAAGCCTATGTGCTATTACCAGAGTGGTTCTTCCTTTAGAAAGCTCCAGTAAAGAAGCCTGGATCTTAAGTTCAGTTTCATTGTCAAGTGACGAAGTTGCTTCATCTAAAATTAGAATTTTGGGATCCTTTAGAAATACCCTCGCTATTGAAACCCTTTGTTTTTGTCCACCGGATAGAAGAACTCCTCTTTCACCAATATACGTTTCATATTCATTTTCAAGTGACATTATAAAATCATGAATATTGGCTTTTTTTGCTGCTTCAACAACCTCATCATATGTTGCGTCGCCTCTTCCATAAGCGATGTTATCTTTTACGGTTCCAGCAAAAAGAAAAACATCCTGCTGAACAATTCCAATATTCTTTCTTAACGATCTGAGTTTTATGTCTCTGATATCAATACCATCAATAGTAATTTGCCCTTTATCTATTTCATAAAACCTTGGAATTAAGTGGCATAACGTGGTTTTACCACCACCGGATGGTCCTACCAACGCCAGTGTTTGACCAGCGGGTATGGAAAGATTGATATCTTCAAGAACATTTCCTCCACCATTATAGGAGAATGTGACATTGCTTATTTCGATGTCGCCCTTTATATTCTTGAGTTCAATGGCGTCTTCCTTATCTTTTATCTCGGGCTTGGTTTCAAGAATTTCTACAAATCTTTCAAAACCTGCCATTCCTTCCTCAAACTGCTGGGTAAACTGCATAAGCCTTCTAATAGGTTGCAGGAATATCTCAATGTATAAGAAATATGCAACCAGCGCTCCAAAGGTTATGTATCCCTTAAAGTAGAAAAAACCACCAAATGCAAGAACCGCCAATTTGAGCATATTCGAGAAGAAGTTTATTCCCGTTGTGAATTCTGCCATTGTCTTGAAGGCGTACTCACGGGATTCTCTGAATTCCTGATTGCCCTCATCGAATTTATCCATTTCGTAGTCTTCATTGGTATATGATTGAGCAACTCTAATACCTGAAATGCTATTTTCAAGTCTGGCATTTACATTAGCAATTCTCCTTCTAACGTATCTGAAGGCAGTTGCCATCTTCTTTCTTTTATTCATTCCGAACCAAAACATGAACGGAATAAATCCAAAAATTATGAGTGTTAGCCAGACATTGGTGAACATTAGGATAATGAATGCACCCACCAATGTAACAATAGAAATAAATAAATCTTCAGGACCGTGATGTGCCAGTTCAGTTACGTTTCTCAGGTCATTAACAATCCTGGACATTATTTTTCCAGTTCTGACATTATCAAAATAACTGAAGGAGAGTGTCTGGAGATGAGAAAATATATCGTTTCTCATGTCATACTCCATTCTGACACCAACAACATGTCCCCAATAATTTACAATGTAATGAAATGCAGCTCTAATAATATAGAGTCCCAACATAATAAGAGCCATAATCAAAAGAGCTCTCATGTTACTGTTTGGGATGTGAACATCAATTACCTGCTGGGTAAAAATCGGGAATACAAGGTCAATGCCTGCCATCAAGAAAGCACAGACCATGTCCAGTATGAACAATTTTAAATGTGGTTTATAGTAAGAAATGAATTTTTTTACTAACATAATACCTCCATAATTATTAGCGAGCTTGCATTTTTACATCTAGATCAATCATAAAATGTAAGACAGATTCTGTCAAGGTTAGCTTTCCTAATTATTTGTCTTTTGAGAACCGTTATAAATTTTGAACCGTCTAAAATCAGTATTAATTTATCTAAAAGGTGGTGATTCCAGTGAAAAAGTTTTTGCTTATTTTGGGTATCTTTTGTTTATTAATTGGATCTTTAGCTTTTTCTCAGGAGACAATATTTGTTTTTAACAATTTCTCCTTTGTTGTTGGTGAAGAAGAGATTAATTCAAAGCAATACACTATAGAAATACCCAGAGGAGCATCATTTGACGAAAACAGTTTTATGATTAATAATGCTCCCTCACATACACAAATAAGTTTTACTCGTCCTGATAGTCTTGCTTCTTTATATGAGAAAAATCTCTACAAAGATGTAGAATTTGTTTTTGATAGTGGCAAAAAAATGAATTTAACGGTAATTTCTAGTCTTCCCGTATTTAAGGACCAGTATGGAAAGTTATATTACAAACCGGAAGGCTACCCAATTTTTGGAAACACTGACTATAGAGATAGTTATAAAGTCGAGATTTCCTTCCCATCTGTTTTTGAGGGAAAACTAACATATTCATATTTACTTAGAGGAACACAATGGAACACAAATTACAGATTAGATATTGATGAGGAAAAAGCAAAGTTAACCGGTATCTATATTATTAATCTTGGTATTATGACCGAAGACAGAGATTTATTTCTGGTTGCCGGGAATGTAGAAGCTCCTCAAATTGTTGAAAATGTTATTGGTAGAGGTATGGATAATCAGATGAAAACCTTCGCTGCTGAGGTAGCAGGTGTGGTTGAAAGTACTGCGGATGTGCGGGTTTATACAGTAGAAACTCCATTAAAGGATACGAAAGTTGAATACACGTTCTTTTCTAAGGAAATTGATTTACATAGAAAATATGTGTTCAGACCAACGTATTCAGGAGAATTAGAAGGTGTTTTTATTGATTACATTTCACAAGATTTTGAATATGAATTGCCAGGTGGAACGGTACAGATATTTGAAGGCAATCGCTATGCCGGTTACAGTGTAATAGAAAATACAATTTCTGGAGAAGACCTGAGTTTAGAAGGAGCTGCACGTTCAATTGAAGTGAAAGGACGATTTCTCAGGAAATATGAAGGAATATATCATGATATGAGAGAATATGAAAACTTCTACACTGTTACCAACCTTTCTGATAGTGAAAAGACTGTTTTTATAGAGAGTGCATTACCCCAGAATGCAAAAATTAATAGTGCTACAATAAATAATAAGTCAGTAGATATCTCGATTAACCCTGCCGGTGAATTTAGGTTAGAGTTAGAGATTAAAGGAAAGGATTCGATTGAATTAGTTATTGACTATTCTGTTCCCAAATAACTAGAGAACATAAGAAACAAAAAGCCAGGCAATGCCTGGCTTTTTTTAATTAAAGCTAACCTTTTAAACCCGTTAATGCAATTCCTTTTATGAAATATTTCTGAGCAACAAGGAATACAATAATCAGAGGTGCTATGACGATACACGCTCCTGCCATTTGCAATGCAATCCTTTCTGTATATTGCCCACCAAGAACAGAAACTGCCACAGGTAATGTGTACATGCTCTCATCCTGGGCGATAATTAACGGCCAAAGGAATGAATTCCATGATCCAGTAAAAGTGAAAATTGTAATTGCTGCCAGCGCAGGTTTGGTCAAGGGGAGTATGATCTTGAAAAATATGAACCCTTCATTTGCTCCATCCATTTTAGCAGCATCAATTAATTCATCTGGTAGTGACATGATAAACTGTCTCATGAAAAATATGTTGAAAGCGTTTGCGATAGGTGGAAATATTAATCCAGCGTATGTATTTACCAGTCCCATCTGATTTAACATAAGAAAGACAGGGATCATTGTTATTTGACCGGGTACCATCAACGTACCAAGAACTATTAAAAATAACTTATCTTTTCCCCTAAATTTAAATTTGGCAAAGCCATATCCGGCCATTGATGATAATATTACAGATAAAAAGGTTATTGATAAGGCGACAATAATTGTATTCATAAATGGCCTGCCAAAATTCATTGCTTCAAAGAGATCAATGTAATTACTCAGAGTGGGATTATTGGGTATCCATCTGGGGGGGATAAGATAGACTTCTTCAGGTACCTTAAATGATGTTGAAACCATCCATACAAAGGGTACTATCATTATTAAAGATCCAAAGAACAGAACAGCATGGACGCCTATTTGCTCTATTACTGATGGTTTTTTCTTTCTCATAATATCCCCCCTAAGCTTCCGAACGAGTTGCTCTCATTCTTATCAGGGTCATTCCCATTATTATCAGGAATAGAACGACAGCTATCGTCGATGCATATCCAAGATTGAAATACTGGAATCCCTGCTCATAAAGGTATAGAACAATTGACAATGTGGAGTTTAAAGGTCCTCCGCCTGTCAACATATAGGGCTCCTGGAAAAGTTGAAGATAACCTATCATCATCATTACTGTAACAAAAAGCATTGTAGGCCTTAACATAGGTAAAGTAACATGAAAGAATTTTTGCCATTTACTTGCACCATCCAGTTCAGCTACCTCATAAAGGTATTCAGGAATATTCTGAAGTCCAGCCAGGAAGAGAATCATATTGTAGCCAATAGCTCTCCAGATTACAAGCATTATTACTGAGGGCATAGCCCAAGTAGGATCACCAAGCCAATTTGGGCCCTCTATACCAATTAATCCCAGGAGCCAGTTTAGAATTCCATATTGTGAATTAAGTATCCATCTCCAGACAATGGCAATGGCAACAGTATTGGTTATAAAAGTTAGATAATAGCTAACCTTAAAGAAGTTTTTGAAGTAAGTCTGTTCTCTGTTCAGCAACATAGCAGAACCAAGAGCCAGGATTACCGTTGCAGGTAAAGCTACTACTAAACAATACAGCGTATTAAATAGAGCTTTCCAGAATAATTCGTCTTTAAAAATCTCACCGAAATTTCCAAAACCAACAAAATCTGCATTGCTCCAGTTGTACATGGCAAAAGCATCAAAATTTGTAAGACTGAGGAAAAAAGAAACAAATATAGGTATTATGAGAAAAATAAACATCAACGTTATTGAAGGACCGATGAAGAAAATAATTGACAAAAAACGGGTTTTCATAGACATCACCTTTGTAAGAGTTAATAACCGCCCCTAAAGTTTCAGAGGGGCGGTTTAATCATTACCTGAGGATCTTCTCAATGTCTTTTTTCATTGCCAAAGCTGCCTCTTCCGGTGTTTTTACACCATAGCAAGCTTCTTCAAGTCTTCTTGATATTGCCTTTGCAATCTCCTCATATTCAGGAATAGTTAAAGGTGCTCTAGCATCTTCTAGCTGTTCTCCGAAAAGACTAATCATAGGTTTTTCAGCAAGCACTGGTTCTTCCCAAACTGATTTTACAGCTGGTAGAGAAGAAAGAATGTTGTACCATTCGAGTTGATTTTCATGAGAGGACATGAATTCAATAAATTTCCAGGCATCCTCTTTATTTTTTGATGTGTTAAATAAAACCCAGTTACTGCCGCCAACGAATGATGTCCTTGTTTCTTTTTTTGGCATTAAAGCTACATCCCATTTTCCATCAATTTGTGGAGTCTGTTCTCTTGTCATACTAACCATCCATGGTCCGGAGAAATATATTGGGGTATAACCTGATGCAAACTCATGGATGATGTTTCCACCCCCACCTTTCGGAGAAATATTCTCTTTGAAGAATCTGGCATAGTATTCTATAGCCTTTATAAATTCAGGCGAATCAACTACAACATTTCCCTCGTCATCGAGAATTTTCCCGCCATTTTGCCATACAAAAGGGAAGAATTGCTGGACTTCGTTTGTCATTAGCGAAATTCCATAATTACCTTCTCTTTCTGATAATTTCTTTGTGATTTCATATAATTCTTCCCAGTTATCAGGGGCTTCGTCGTAACCAGCTTCTTTTAGAATACCGGTTCTGTAATACATAACCCTTACATCAACGTACCATGGGATACCATAGATTCCATCTTGCATTGATACAGTTTGCCATGAAGCTTCAAAGAAATTGTCTTCACTGATGATATCAGATTGTTCTATATATGGAGTAAGCTCTTCAAAAACACCCATGGCTCCAAATCCAGCCATCCATGTAGTACCCATTTGAGCAATATCCGGGAGTCTTCTGGCAGCAATGCCTGTAAGCAATTTGTCGTAAGCATTATCCCAGGGAATAGCCTGCACTTCTATTGTTATTCCTGGGTTCTGTTCTTCAAAAATACTTGCGATCTTTCCAAGTTGTTTTGCTTCTTCGCCCATTGCCCATATCTTTATTGTTGAACTATAAATGGTAATGGATAATATAATAAGAATAACTATAGATAGAAGAATCTTTTTATTCATGAGTGCACCTCCTTATTCAAGAATAAGAGTTCCCCATTTATCCGGCGATGCCCAGACTTCTGGTACGTTTGTCCAGGAAAGGATATTTTCTCTAACATACTGTCCGGGTTGTGCGTCTTTTTTATTTGAGTTATGGATTGTGTAACTAAAACCTAATTCAGTTCCTGCTCTTGGATCTATCTTTAGATACTTGAAAGGTATTTTTACTTCGAGATTGTATCCATAAGAAGTTTTTTCCGTTGACACTTCAATATCAGGAGCTACTTCGTTTATTGGACCCGGGTTTGCATCTTCATGTCTTGCTGCATGAGGATTGCCCTCTGTATCGAAAGGAAGAATTGCAAGCTTCATTACACCTGCACTGGAACCTGTTTTTGATGGATCTATATAAAATTCAACAGAATCAGTTTGATAGAAACCTCCCTTTGCTTCAGGACCAAAATTGATAACAAGGTATTCATCGTATACCTCAGCTGCTATGTAAAGGTTTTCTTTATCCCATCTAATATAGAAGTAGCTGTGCAATATCTGTTCTCTCTTGTTTACAACCTGAATTCCACCAGCGGGTACGTTCATATCTTCATCTACCACATATTCTTCTGTGCCTTCCCACTCTTCAAGGTTTCCATCGATTTTGATAGTTTTTCCTGCCTTAGTAGCAATTGCCTCTTTTAGTGATGGAGCCATCTTCAATTCTTCAAATTCCTTTTCATATTCAGCTGTTACTGCATATTCTACTTCTTTTTCTTCGAAACCAATCTTTTCCATTGCATTTTGGATGCTGGGGTTTTTCATAAATAATTTCCAGATTAATCCGGTTTTATAATTCTCTATCATAAGAATAATGTCGCCCTGATCAATTCCAATGTTATCTTCCGAGTACCAATTTGCATCAACATTGAAGCCACTTACAAGACCATATTCATTCCAGATTAGTGCTCCGTGATTTTCAAGCATAGCTCTTAATGAGTTCAAAGATAAATCAGGTGTAAAGGCTATAGATGCTATAGAAGCGTAAGGTGCAATTGTACCATCGTGATTACCTTCCGATGCACCATATGCTTTATAGCCATTTGGACCATCACATGCACTTAAACCCCAAATATCTTTTGTATAGGTTTCATACTGAAACCTATTTGTGAATGTAAAAAGCCAATTATAACGAGAAGCTACCGTTGCGTTGTTGAAATAATTTGCATAATGATCAACTTTATCTCTAAAATCTACCCAGATATTGGGGTACTGATAAACAAACAATGTTTCCTGAGGTAAGTTTATGTATGTATCTTTTACAGGTCGATAGATATTATTCCAGCTTGAAGCTGGAATAGGATGAGTTGGAGAACCTATTGCGAGTACATAGGCAAGGATACCTTCATTAAAAGAATCCCATCTGGCACCTAAGAAACCAGCTTCGGGTTTCCAACCCATTGATAGTGTATCTCCACCTGCAAGCATCCATTCCCAGTCCACTTCTTCATAAAGCTGGGTGGCAAGAGTTTCTACCTCAGTGCCTTTAAAATACTCGCCGGCTGTCAATGCGCCGGCGATAAATAAAGTTGTATCAATTGACGAAATTTCGCTACTCAGTGCTCTTTTACCCGTTTTCATATTAACGAAATGGTAGAAAAACCCATTTTTGCCTTCTACTCCACCATTTGTAAAGGTTTTTAATGTCAGTAAAGCCCTGTCATATCCTTCTTCTTTATTAATCCAGCCATTTTCTATAGCTACGGGAATCGCAGAAAGTCCAAAACCAACCGATGCGATACTGCATGGAGAGTCATCGGTGCTTCTGTCTTTAATAAGCCCGTTTTCTGGATTGACTTCATTCCAGAAAAAATTGAATGTTTTCCTTTGCAGCTCACTTAGGAGTTCATCATCATTGAGTTTGGTAAGTTTTTCAACTTCTTCTTTTATTTGAGCTGGTACCATGGCAATTTTTTCTTCTCTTGTAATCTCTTCTGTTGTTTTTGCGTATATACCATCAACATAGAATGTGTCAGTTAAAGGAACTTTGTCTCCGCCTTCGTAACCTATGAAAGCTATATAGACTTTATACTTTCCTTCAGATTTTACTTTTTGCATATCACCTAGGAGTTTGAATGGAATATCATTCCAGCCATGTTTTACATCCTCTACTTCGCTGAATACTCCACCAACCCATTCCCAACCATCTGTCAGGTCAGCCATTCCAAAGAAGAATTGAGTTGGCAGTTTTTCCATATTTTCAGGAAGATAAACTCTCATAATTAATTGGTTTGACTTTTTCCATAATTCATATTTTTCCGATGGTATTTCAGCTGCAATTTTTGTTTCTACAGCTTCACCAGATGGTATTACCTTCATTGAACCGGTACTGCTTCCCACGTATTTCTTACTTAATTCAAAGGTTGCACCGGTATTATCGTTATCAAATGTATTTATCTCTTCCTGTGTTCCCAGTGTCCAGACATATTCTCTAACTTTTGATTCACCAGGGGTTACAGCCACGCAGTGATCAACATAAAATGGGTCTTTTATTGGTACTTTTCCGTCTTTTTCCATTATGAAAGCAAAATATAGCATATACTTACCGTTTTTATCAACATTGATCATGTTTGGCGATAGTTTATAGCTAATAGTATTCCATCCATTTTCAATTTGATCGTTAGCAAATACTCCATCTACCCATCCCCAGCCATCGGTCACATCAGCCATTCCAAGGAAGAAGTTGGTGGGGGATGTTTCTACTCCTTCTTCGATGTAAATGCTCAGGTTCAGTGTACTGTTTGCTTTCCAGTTAAGTAAAGCTTCACCTGAAAGCTCAAAGGCCATTTTGGTCTCCGGTGCTTCTCCTGAAGGAATTATTTTAATTGAGTTTCTACCGGAGTATACATAGTTATCGTTTAATTCGAATTCAGCCCCGGTATTGTCGTTATTAATACCTTCAGTGACTTCCATATCGCGTATGACTGCCTGTCCAGTTAAGCTTAAAGCAAAAAGTAGTAAGAGAACAAGGGTTACCGAAAGACGTTTCATACAATTCACCTCCAATTAAATATTTACCTCTACGATAACGGGTTCTTTCCCCCGCTTATGAATAATTTCTTTACCTTCCTTTTCTTCACCATCTACAAATAGCTGGTATCCTTTTCCTTTTTTATTTATAGTAATTTCGTAAATCCTGCCTCTAAAAAATCTTTTTGCCTTTGCTTTTTCCCAGGTATCGGGAATGTTAGGATCGATCAAAAGGCCCTTCCATGTTGCTTTTATTCCGAGTATTCCTTCAATACCTGCAACAAAGTACCAGGTAGCTGAACCTGTGTACCATGTCCACCCACCTCTGCCAAAATACCTGGAATCCGGCCCATCAACATTTCCCGGGGTAACGTAAGGTTCTACTTTATATTTTTTTGGCTCACTGGCACGATATACAGGCATAAAGCTCTTATAAATATCATAAGCATCTTTGTCTTTCATCTTTGAGGCAGCTAAAATTGCCCAGGTCCCCGCATGAGTATATAGTCCACCATTTTCTCGGGTTCCTGGCGCATATCTAGTAAGATAGCCAATATCAGGATCAGGCTTGCTGTATGCTGGTGAGAATAGTATTGGACCATACTGTTTGAATAAATGTTTTTTAGCAGATTCGTAGGAAATATTCATTCTTTCTTCTGGTGCAATATCGTTAAGTATTGCCCAGGTTTGGGCATTTAGAAAAATTTTTCCCTCTTCGCACTTTGAACTACCTAAAGGTTCACCATTGTCTTTAAAAGCGCGGGTATACCATTTTCCATCCCAGGCATGTTCGTTTATAGCCTTCTTTAATTTTTGCATTGCTTCTTTAAAAGTGACCGTTCGATCAGTATCATTCATAAAGTCAGTTATATGCGTAAAATCTTTTAATATTCCTGACAAAAAGTGTGCCAGCCAGACACTTTCTCCTTTACCATTGATCCCCACTGCGTTCATACCATCGTTCCAATCACCACCACCAATAAGTGGTAACGAACGAGGACTTAATCTTTCGAGAACAGAATCGATAGCTCTGCAGCAGTGTTCATAAAGGCTTCCTTTACCTTCATTGATGTACTCAATTTTCTCGTTTAGAAAATCAAAATCTTCGGTATTCTTTAAGTATTCAATTGTGATATATGGTAGCCAGAGTAAATTATCAGAGATCTCATTTCTCAACCCTTCTTCGGTTAGAGGGTGCCACCAGTGCAACACTCTTCCATTTGGAAATTGATGTTTGGCGTGTAGTTTTATTTGTTGCTTCGTTTTTTCAGGGTCAAGATAAAGGAAAATCTGACTGTCCTGCAACTGATCTCTGAAGCCATAGGCCCCGCCAGTTTGATAATACGCAGTTCTTCCCCAAATTCTTCCCGATATAGCTTGATACTTCAGCCAGATATTAGCCATTATATTAAAGCCCTGATCCGGGGTTTCTATCCATGCTTTGTCGAAGAATCCTGACCACATTTTCTTTATCTCTTTCAGCTCATATTCCACATTATCAGGATTATTGTAATATGAAATGATTTTATCCATAAAATTTTGCTCATCATCGTTCTTTGTTGCCCCGAGACCAAAGACAATAGTTTTTTCATCATGGGGAGAAAGTTCTACTTCTGTCTTAAATGAAGCTATTGCATCTTCCCATTTTCCGAATATATTATTGAGTCTATTTTCTTCAAGTGCGTGGGGATTTGTAAGATTTCGGTACATACCCAGAAAGTCTTCTTTTGATCCTGTCGCACCATCAGTTTCCCGGTTTACCCAATGAAATGCTGTGTAATCCCAGTCTTGATTCCAGTGGGTACCATTCTTTCCCGGTACTTCCCACAACCTTTTATTTGCCTTGATACAGTTATTGTGTTTGTGAAATTCTGTTTCCAAAAAACATTTATGGAATTCTCTATGCCAGTCGGGCGCTGCACCAAGATTCCATTCAAGATAGGAAAAAATAGATAAATTCCGTGTTTCTTCAGATTTATTCATAATTGTTAGTTTCCATAATTCTATCGGGTTTTCTTTTGTTACCAGATATGTTGTCTTAAAATGAATTCCATTATAGTCAGTAATGAATGTTGAATATCCTGTACCGTGAACAACGTGAAATGAATCGAAATTTGCACAAACAGGTTTCCATGTGGGAGACCAGTATTCTCCTGTTTCGTTATCTCTGATGTACAGATATTTCCCCCACTCGTCTTTTATAAGGTCCTGTTCCCAGCGCGTTATTCTGTTTAATGAAGCATGCGTTCTCCAGCTATAACCCGATCCAGTGTTGGATATAACCATTCCATAATCGCCATTAGAAATCACATTGATCCAGGGTCTGGGAGTTTTTGGAGTTTTGATTAGATATTCTTTGCCATTTTTACTGAATTTACCGTATTCATTTTCAAACACATCAAATCCTCCTTACTTAACCGGTTCAGTTCAATAAAACACAAAACTATTTTTGAAAGAATTCATTTGATTATCTGTTGTTACATTGGCTACATGATTGTCTTTCAATTAATCTGGTTTTTAGTAAATATCGTTTCTTTTCAGGAGTTTTGCCATTAATGAGACTGATCAGTGTTTTTGCTGCGAGTGAACCCATTTCGTATATGGGTTGCATTATTGTAGTTAATGTGGGTTTAGAGAAAGAGCTGGCTTCAGTATTGTCAAAACCTATTATGGATATATCATCTGGGATTTCGTATCCCTCTTTTTTAAATGCTGTCATTGCACCAATAGCCATCTGATCATTGGCTGCAAATAGAGCTGTTGGTACTTTATTGTTTTTTATTAGACTTTTTGCTGTTTTATAGCCTCCCTGTCTGAGAAAATCGCCCTTCAAAACGAGATCGTGATCATAGGTGATGTTGTGTTCTTTTAACCCTTTTAAGTAACCATGATATCTGGCTTTACTGTCTCTTGCTGCTTCAGGTCCATGAATAAATGCGATTTTTCTGTGACCTAAAGAAATCAGATAACTGGTTGCCTTATAACCCCCTTCAAAGTTGTCCACTGAAACGCTATAGATATTATCGTCGTAGGGAAAATCGAGAAAAACAAAGGGTATTTTTCTTTGTTTCAGCTTCCGTGTTACCTCTTTTCCTACGAAGTAGGTCATCACAATCACGCCATCAGCCATTGAGGAGGTGAAGAAATCAAATACTTCGTGCTCTTTCTCAGGGTCAGCATGAGTGGTAAAAAGATTCAGAAAATAACCGAATTTTCCTGACGCTTTTTCCACACCTCTGATAATATTTGCATAAAACATATCACTGATATCTGGAATTATTAGCCCAACGGAATTTGTACGTTTCCCCGCAAGGGCTCTTGCCATAGTATTTGGTTTATAGTTTGATTCCTTGATAATTTGTTTGATTTTGTTTCTTACGTCTGGACTTACTCCTTCTTTATTGTTGATAACATACGAAACAGTGGCCTTTGAAACATTTGCCATTTTTGCTATGTCAGCTATGGTTAATTTTTGAGGAATTACGTTCTCTGACATAATAATACTCCTTGACTTAACCGGTTCAGTAAAATTCACAATAAAAAAAGTGCTTGCACTTTAATAATAATCTTGAATGTTGATTATTACCAAACACTGTTAAGCTAACTTAAATATAACTAGCCACGTTGATAGTTGATTATTTATGAATGGCAACTCCATACTTATAATTTTATATACAAACTGTGTTTACTCGAATTTTTCTTCAATGATGTAAAATATGATTAAATATAGAGGTTTGTGAACCAGACCAATGATTAATTTTATGCTGCTTATAAGAAATTAAAAAACTAAAAAATCAAAAAGATGGAAAAAGAGTCTAAACTGCATGTATGGCATGAATTAACAAATAAATTTTTTGACAATTCAAGCGAAAAACTTACTAAAAGATTGTTACCAATAATCCAGCCAGGAGGGTTTATTTTGTCTGACATTAAACTAAGAAACGTTAAATATCAAGATAAAGAACGAATTTACCATATGACAAAAAATATCTGGAGGGGTAATGATTACATTCCAAAAGTGTTTAAAAAACTTGTTGAAGATAAAAGGTCGAATATGATGGGGATTGAAAAGGAGGGTACATTAATAGCATTTGCAAATCTGTATATGATTGATGAAAATACATGTTGGCTGGAAGCGTTGCGTGTAGATCCCGAATACACTCGTATGGGATGGGGAACAATGATGGTCGAAAAATTGTGCCATTTCGCCATCGAAAAAGATATCAGGGAATTGTTCTTTTCAACCTATTTTCGCAACAAGGCTTCTATTAATCTTAATAAAAAGCTCGGATTTGAGAGATATGCTACATTTACCAATCTGCATACTGATTTAAATGAACTTACTCCCAAAAATGCTGGTAAGGATTTCACGATCTTGCCTGCTACAAAAACAATTTTTGATAGAATAGTCTGGAATGACTGGTTTGCCATACCTGAAGGGAAAAGGCTGGCAGAAGACAGATTTCCAAAAATAAAAAGAATGCAGGTTAACGGAAATGAATTTTTAGTATCTGAAAATCACAAAGAAAATGAACAGCTTGAAATATCCCCTGTGAAAATAATTAAACTTGATAATGATTCCGTTAAAGCGCTTATTAGTTATGCTGTAATGAAAGGATATAAAGAGGCTCACTTAATGCTCGCTACTGATATTGATAAGAGGCCATTTATTGATAATGGTTTTGAATATCGGGAGAAATCTGAGGATGTTTTTCTTTATTCAGCAAAAACGACAGAATTAGATTTGAGGTGATGGCTTATTATAAATGCACCTGAGTGTGTACCGTGCAATATAAACACTGCTGTAAGAATAATGAAAGATGCGAAAATGGACAATTCATTAAAATGGGAGATTTTGAACAGGTTTCTCAGAAAATTATATGAACTGGAATTGACAGATATTACCCCTGTTCATCTCGGAAAAGCAGCAGGTGATCTATTAAGAGAATATCTTAAAGACAATATAAATAAAGAAAAGAACGAATTCGCAATTGACTATATGCTTGAAAAATACGGTTTCTTTGAAAATATTGTGAAGAATTCTGAAAAACCAATTGAAACGGCGATAAAACTCGCTGTTTCGGGGAATATAATTGATATTGCACCCGGACACAGTATTGATATTGAGAAGACCGTTAAAAGGGTACTCAATGCGACCTTTGATATCGACAATATATCAAAACTTTCAACTGATCTAAAAAAAGCGAAAACATTGTTGTATGTTGGAGATAATTGTGGAGAAACTGTTCTTGACAGATTGCTTATAGAAACAGCCAATGTAGAGAATGTGTTTTATGCAGTAAGAAGCAAACCTGTTCTTAACGATGTGACATATGAGACTGCTATAAGATCGGGACTGCATAATTGCTCTGAGATAGTTGATAGCGGTAGCGACGCTCCAGGTGTAATTAGTGAATTGATGAGTGATAGGTTCAAAAATTTATTGTATGATTCAGATGTAGTTATCGCAAAAGGACAGGGCAACTTTGAAAGCATGAGTGGCTTTGATAGATCTATCTATTTTCTACTTATGGCTAAATGCAATGTTATAGCAAATTATCTGGGTGTTGAAAAAGGAAGTTTCATTGTTAAAAAGAGCGAGATCTGAGAGCCTAGATAAGAAATGCGAGAAAACACACACCTCTCTGTTAGAAATGTTTTTTACGTACAACGTACAACCCACAACGAACAACGTGTTTTACAAAAAGCGTCATGTTTCACCAGAACAAGCCTCTCTCTCCGAGCGTCAAATGTTTTTTACGTACAACGCACAACCTACAACGTACAACGTGTTTTACAAAAAAAGCGTCATGAGTGATCTAAGTGAAGCGGCTCCAAGCGTCAAATGTTTTTTACGTACAACGTACAACCCACAACGAACAACGTTATTTGTTTTTATGGAAAGGAAAGGTGTTCAAATGGATTCTGAAAATATTCATAAAATAGAACTAAATGATAAAGAAATAATACTTGTTGGTACTGCTCATATTTCACAACAGAGTACCGACGAAGTAAAGAAAGTTATTGAAGAAGAACAACCCGATTCGGTATGTGTAGAGCTTTGTGAATCTCGCTATCGTTCAATTCAGGACAAGGAACGATGGAAAAACACCAATATATTCAAGGTTGTCAAGGAAAAAAAGGCATTTCTATTGTTGACAAATATGATATTATCTTCCTTTCAAAAACGTATGGCAAAGCAACTTGGAATAAATCCAGGTCAGGAAATGCTTCAGGGAATTCAGTCAGCAAAAGATACAGGCGCAGAGCTTGTTCTTGCTGATAGAGATATTCAGGTCACTTTTAGAAGGATTTGGCACAGTTTAGGTTTTTTTGGTAAATTCAAATTATTCTTTCTAATACTTATGAGTGCTCTGAGTAACGAAGAGATAACTGAAGAAGAATTAGAAAAATTGAAATCGCAGGATGTACTTACTTCTGCCTTGAATGAATTGTCTAAAACATTCCCTCAGTTAAAGGAATTGCTAATAGATGAAAGGGATATGTATCTTTCTCAAAAAATAAAAGAAGCTCCCGGTAAAAAGATTGTCGCAGTTGTTGGAGCTGGCCACGTTCCCGGAATAAAAGAGAATTTTGAAAAAGAGCAGGATCTTGATAAACTTACCAAAATTCCTCCAAAGTCAAATGTTGGTAAAATAATTGGCTGGAGCATTCCTGTCATAATAATAGCGTTGATTTTTTCAACAATTATTGTGAACAGAGATGCAGGTATTAATCAGATTTTAAGCTGGATATTATGGAACGGTTCTTTATCAGCACTGGGGACACTTGCTGCCCTTGGACATCCTCTATCTATACTTACAGCTTTTGCTGTAGCTCCCATTAGTTCGCTTAATCCCGTTCTGGCAGCTGGTTGGTTTGCGGGGTTGGTTGAAGCTTTGGTAAGGAAGCCAACTGTAAAAGATATGGAGAATCTTTCAGAAGATGTCTATACATTTAAGGGTTTCTGGAAAAATAAGGCAACCAGAGTTTTGCTGGTGGTTGTTCTGGCGAATGTCGGTAGTGTAATAGGAACAATTATTGGTGGAGCTGAGGTAGTCAGGGGATTTTTAAATACATTTTTTGGATAGAACACATCTAGCTATCAAGAAAGCTTTCAGCGAATCTAACATCGTCCTTCGTTGTAATTTTTGGATTTGGGAATGTTGAGGGTATGATATTTACCTCACCAATATACTTTGTATAAAGTTGCACTTCATCCGTAGCGTTTTGTTCTTCTTTCAGGCCAAGTTTATGGGCTTTTAGTATTTCACTGTAAACAAAACCTTGTGGAGTTTCTGCAAACCAGAATCTTTCTCTTGGTGGTGAATCAATTACCTTACTGTTTTCCACTATGTAAAGCGTATCTTTCACAGCTTTTGCAAAAACAGCGCCATATCCCGGTTTTATTTTTTTCAGTATTGTATTTATGTATGCTTCAGGGAAAAGAGGTCTGACAGCATCATGGATCAATACTTGCTCGGGAGGATTTTCATTTAGAAGGTCTAATCCTTTGTAAACAGAACGCTGCCTTGATTTACCCCCACTGATGATCTCGATTTTCTCTAAGTGGTGTTTTTTTAGCTGTTCTTTTGCGAATACTTTCCATTTTTGGTTAATTACGAGAATAACTCTATCAATACAGGAAGATCTGTGGAATGTTTCCACAGATCTGATAAAAATCTCTTTTCCTTTTAACGAAATGAACTGTTTTGGAAGAGTACCTCCAAATCGGGTACCGGATCCTGCTGCTACCACTATTGCTGCGACACTCATTTTAATAGATGAACAAAAAGCCCGCTTCGAAGTTTTGGTTCGAACCATGTAGATTTTGGAGGCATTACCAAACCTTCGTCGGCAACCTTCATTAATTCTTCAATAGACGTAGGGTACATGGAAAAGGCAACAGCCCAGCCATTATTAACTCTGGTTTCCAGTTCCTTAAGGCCTCTTATACCTCCAATAAAATCGATTCTGGAATCACTTCGAGGATTCTTTATTCCTAAAACAGGTTCAAGTAGATTGTTTTGAAGAATTGCGACATCGAGGCTTTCTACAGGATTCTTTTCATCGAAGGTGCCTTTTTTTGTTTTCAGAACATACCAGTTGTTATCTAAAAACATACCAAATTCATGCTTATTTTTTGGCGCATAAGGATATTCGTTAGCTTCTTCAATAATGAAGTTTTTTTCTATCTGGTTTATAAAATCTTGCTTTGATAGTCCGTTTAGATCCTTGACCACTCTGTTATAGTCAAGTACATATAGATGATTGTGGGGGAAAATAACACTCAGGAAATAATTGTATTCCTCGTCTCCTGTATGATTATTGTTTTTCTCTTTCATTTTTCCCCTTACTCTTGAGGCTGAAGCTGCTCTGTGATGGCCATCAGCAATAAATAATTCGGGAACACTTTTAAAAACATCGTTAATTTCTTTTATCATTTCACCTGAATGTATTGCATATACAGTGTGTTGTACGCTGTTTTCATCAACGAAATTGTAAACAGGTTCCAGTTTATCGACCAGTTTACTGAACAGTTCTTCAATATTTTCCTGTGATTTAAAAGTAAGGAAAACAGGTCCTGTGTTAGCTCCTACTGTATATACATGACTTGCCCTGTCATCTTCCTTTTCTTTTCTGGTTAATTCATGTTTTTTTATCTTATTTTGTTGGTATTCATCAACTGAGGCACATGCGACAAGGCCAATTTGTTCATGGTCGTTCATTTTCTGTTTATATAAATAATATGTAGGTTTTTCATCCTGGATCATTGTATTTTCCTTTATTAAGCTTTCCAGGTTCTCTTTGGCTTTTTCATAAACTGCTTTTCCATAATGAGGAGAATTTTCAGGCAAATCAATCTCTGCCCTGATAACATGCATAAAACTCTCGTTGTGTTTTCCATAATCTTTTGCTTCTTCGTAAGAAACAACATCGTAAGGTGGGCACTGAACTTTTTTTACAAGTTCTTTTTTTGGTCTGACGGCTTTAAAAGGCTTCAATATTGCCATAACTTATCCCTCCTCAATATATTTATTTGAGTAGTAATTCTGTTTTTCAAACATTGCCTTTGCATCATTTTCATTCTTTTCGTGATCATACCCCAATATATGAAGTATTCCATGAATTATCATCAGGTAAAGTTCCCTCTGTACAGAGTTTTTAAATTCAGGAGCCTGTTTTGCAACAGTTTCATAAGATATAACAATATCTCCTATCGTTTCTTCATCAAGCCCGTACTCAAAAGAAAGAACATCTGTGGGACCATCTTTTTTTCTAAACTTTTCATTATATCTTGTTATTTCTTCATCATCGGTGATAACGATATTTATATAGGAATTTCTGTCTGCAAGTTTTTCTTCAGATAAAATATTGTTGGCAATTTCAACTATCCTGTTTGTATCAATCCTGTTTCTTGTCCTGTTTATCACCTGAATCTTCACTTGAAGATACCACCTTGTCTATCTTTTCTTTAGGATATTCGACGCGTCCTCGATTCATGTTGGTCAAAACATTTGTAAAAGCTTCAATTATTTGTTCGAGATCGCTAAGAGTAAGTCCACATTCGTCAAGCTGACGTTCATTGTAAACACCATTGACGATATCTTCCACTAAATCATGAATTTTACCCGGAGTAGGTTCTTTTATGCTTTTAGATGCTGCTTCTGCTGAATCAGCAAGCATAATAATACCTGATTCAGGAAATTGTGGTTTGGGACCGGGATATCTATATTCCTCTTTACTGTCTTCTCTTTCTTCTTTAGCCTTATGATAGAAATATTTTTTCACCCTTGTACCGTGATGTTCCCTGATCACATCTTCCATTAGTTTGGGCAATCTGTGTTTTTTTGCAAGCTCTACTCCTCTTTTAACGTGCTCATTAATTACAATATTTGACATGGATGGAGTAATAGAATTATGCGGATTATTACCACTTTGATTTTCTGTGAAATACTGTGGTCTCTTGAGTTTCCCAATATCATGAAAATACGCTGCTACTCTTGCTAGAATGGGATTGGCACCGATTTTCTCTGCAGCAGCTTCAGATAGATTTGCCAGTGTAATGCTGTGATAATAAGTTCCCGGTGCGTTCAACGATAGACTTTTTAGTAGTGGATGCGAAAGACTTCCAAGCTCCAACAATCCTACATCTGAATAAATTCTGCTTATCGATTCAATGTATGGAATAATCCCAATGGTAACTATAGAAGAGATTATTGGATTTAACAAACCAATGCCAATTTGAATCATATTCAGGTTATAATCTATCAGGCCTCTTGCAAGCAATACTGCTGAAAACATTATTCCAACAAAAAATCCAGCTTTTGCTATATTGATACGTCTCAGCAATTTTCTTGTAGTTAAGACTGTGAAAAATACCATTACTGAGTTCAAAAGAAAATGCTCAAAGGAAAAATTCATACTAACAGAAGCCAGATATGAAAGGAATAACCCTGTTCCGAGTCCCACTTCAAAGCCAGCAAGAACAGTAATTATAGACACACTCAGAAAAATTGGAACTATCGCAAGTGTATAATCATTACTAACAAGTGATGGAAGGAATGAGTTCAAAAAAGCTCCAAAGAGAACAACAGAAAAAACGGTATATCTATATGCTCTGTGCAAAGAAAAATGTGTACCTCTTCTAAATGAAATCTCTCCGAAAATTATCCAGAACAAAACAGTACCAAAAAAGAAACTAAATGGATTGTGCGGAATTTTCATGTAGGCAATTCTACTGAGAAGTGCAGCAAGCACAGGAAAAAGAATAAAGTTAGTTATATTCTTTATTGTAAAGAATTTGAAAGTATGTTTTTTGGTGGTGCCATTATTATTTTTTTCTGCCGCCATTAATATTTTCCTCACTTTCAAATTCTTCATAAGCTTTAATTATGCTCTTTACTATTCTGTTTCTAACCACATCGTGCTCATTAAGATACACAAAGGAAATTTCTTCTATATCCTTTAATATTTTTTGGATTATAACAAGTCCCGAGCTTTCATTCTTTTCGAGATCTATCTGTGTGATATCTCCGGTTACAATTGTTTTTGAACCAAAGCCAATCCTCGTCAGGAACATTTTCATCTGTTGATATGTTGTATTTTGAGCTTCATCCAGTATTATGAACGAGTTATTAAGCGTTCTTCCTCTCATGTAAGCAAGAGGCACTACTTCAATAATTCCCTGTTCCCGGAAGTAGCTTAATTTTTCTATTGGTAGCATGTCAATTAATGAATCATAAAGGGGTCTTAGGTAGGGATCAACTTTTTCTGTTAAAGTGCCGGGGAGAAAACCAAGCTTTTCACCCGCCTCAACAGCAGGTCTTGTCAGAATAATCCGCTGTACATTTCCTGATTTTAGACTATCTACCGCCATTGCAACCGCAAGGTATGTTTTACCAGTACCCGCTGGACCAATTGAGAAGACAATATCCTTATTTCTGATAGCATCCAGATATTGCTTCTGCCCTGCAGTTTTTGGTTTTATTCTATTTAAAATTGCTACGGAATTTTTGACTGTATTATAATACCCCTCAAATTTTTCATTGTTTTCAGTAGATATTTGATGTTGATCAACCATATATTCAAATTCTCTCCAATCAAGTAACTGTCCATTTTTATTGACGCTTATTAGATCTCCTAAAATTCTTTCTACTGTTTCTATTCCTTCTTTTGCTTCTCCTTTTATCCAGATTTCATTGCCAATTATCGATAGCTTTACTCCAAACTTATTCTGAAGATACCTTGCTCTCTTGTCGTAATTTCCGAAAATCTCTATTGCTTCAGCATTTTCAGGAAGTTTTATCTTCCTTATAGACAAAAAATCGCCTCCTCCCTAAAATTATACAACATTATATTATAGTGTCTAGTCTATTGTAATTCAGTTGTTAATTTTGGCTTAAATAAAGATTTGCGTTAATTTTTTTATTTGGTACAGCTTACCAGGATTTAAACTGTTATAGTTTCTCTGATGCTTACGTTTTTTCCTGTTGTTCTATATAATTAAGTAACGAAAAGTCGTTGAGGTGATGATATGAGTATAGGCGTAATTACGGATAGTACCTGCGGGTTGAATAGGGAAGAACAGAATAAACTGAGCGTTGACATGGTTTCTTTATATGTAAACAAAGAAGAGAAGTATTTTAAAGCCACTGAAATAACAAGGCAAGAATATTATAGTGAACTTGAAACTGCCAAGAAAATACCTACAACTTCACAACCAAATCCTCAGGATTTTCAGGAGGTTTACGAAAAAAGAGCTGCGAAATACGATACATTAATTGTTCCTGTTATTTCTCAAGCACTCAGTGGAACTTTTGATTCGGCTGTTCTTGCAGCAGATGCAGTGGATATTACCGTCAAAGTAATTGATACCAAGTTAATTAACTTCGGGCTGGAATTTCTTGTAAGAAACCTGCGTGACAAAATTGATAAGGGTGAAGATATTGATTCGCTTGTTTCTTATGCTACAAATTTTTATAAGCAGATAAAGGTTATGTTTTCTGTGGATTCTCTAAATTATCTTTATAAAGGTGGACGTATCGGAAGAGCAAAGGCTTTAATGGGTGGATTACTTAATATGAAACCTGTTATAAGTCTTGTTGAGGGAGAATTACATCCTGTGGCCAGTGTTAGAGGCAACAAAAAACTTATTAAGAAGATTGTAGAACTCTCTATTCAGTCAGAAAATCAAAAATTAAAAAGTGCAGGAATAGTTCATGCTAACCGGGAAGAAGATGCAGAAAATATAAAAAACCAACTAAATGAGGAATTTCCCAATACAGAAATATATATTAAAACAGCTGAGCCAGTAGTCGTGACGCATCTTGGTCCTTCTGCAATAGGACTGATTACCGAATGGGTTTAATAGAACTCAGAGATTTTCTGTTTTTTCAATACCATGTTTGTTGAGTAAATCCCGGATTCTTCTTGGAGTAAGCCCGAATTCTTCTGAAAGCTTTTTGATATTGTATTCAAGCTCGGGATATCTGTTTTTTAGGAGTTCCTTTGTGATACGATCATGGATATTTTCCAGAAAATTTTTATAAGTTGTTTTTTCTGTGATATATGATGTTATAGCTTCATTTGTTAGGGTTTTGATTTGTTGGTTTAAACTTTTTGTATCTTTGAAATACATGATATTGTTTAATGCAAGGTACTCTTCAATTATGTTGATTAACTCTCTTACATTTCCAGGATAGGAATATTCAAGTAACTGTTTTTTTATGTTCTCAGGAAGACTTTCAAAACGAAGTAAATAACCTTTATTCTTGAGAATATTATCTACAATAACAGGGATATCAGATTTTCGTTCTCTTAAAGGGGGAATGTTTATCTGAATTGCTGATAGACGATACCTCAAATCGTTCCTTAAAATCGTGTCTTCGGTTCTGTTCGTGGCTGTTAAAAAACGCACACTAACCTTTTTCGATTTTGTAGAGCCAATCTTAAAGAATTCTCTATTTTCAGTGACGCTGAGTATTTTCGCCTGCAGATTTTGTGGCATATCACCTATTTCATCAAGAAAAAGTGTTCCTTCGTGTGCCTGTTCTATCAAACCTGTCTTTTCAGATGTGGCACCTGTGAAAGCGCCTTTTTTATAACCGAAGAGTTCACTTTCGAGTAAAGTGTCCGGTATGGCAGCACAGTTAAGTGAATAGAAAGATTTGTGCCATCTTGGTGAAAGATTAACCATCATTTCAGCCGCTAAATTCTTACCAGTTCCTGTTTCGCCCAAAAATAAAACACTACCTTCGTAAAACATTGAAAGTATAAGCATTTTTTTTAGTTCAATTATGATACTGCTTTTTCCAGATAGCTTTGACAGTTCACCGTCAATAATAACTTTTATATTATGGGCGATTTTTTCAGCAGACTCTTTTTCTCCAATTATTCTGTAGTAACCTTTGTATGTATTTTCTTTTTCAGCATTTCCTTTTAATAAAAATGCCCTAATTGGGCTGTTGTTTATTAGAATTATATTGGTGAAAGCATATAACCAGTCGTCCAGTGTGCTTTTTTTAATCCGGGCACTATCAATGAATAGAAGAGCTGGTTCATCCTTAGCAAGATTCACAAGGTAATCAAAATCGACTTCATCGAGTGTGGAAAAGTGTTTGTACGACTTAAGTTTTTTTAACGGTTCGCCTATAGTTATTGTTTTATAAAACATATACTCACTCCCCCTAATAAATTATACACTGGTTGTTTTCACAGCCCTTACGAATTCCTGATATTATTTTAATAGTTGGGAGGGATAAGTGGTGAACAACAAAATAATCTCCAAAAAGAAACTGGCATCAAAAATTTACGATTTTCATATAGAGCATGACACCATACCAGAATTTTACCAGGCAGGGCAATTTGCAATACTAAGAATATCTGAAAATGGCGAGAGAATCCCATTGACAATTGTGGAAGCAAAAGGTGATTATTCAAGATTTATCGTTAAGTGTATCGGTAAAACTACCTATGAACTGGCTATGATGAAAGAGGGCGCTGATTTATTAGAAGTTGTAGGGCCTTTGGGTAATCCAACAGAAGTTGATAATTTTGGTAACATTATCGTTATTGGTGGTGGTATAGGAATAGCACCAATATTACCTATAAGTAGAGCACTTAAGGAAAAAGGCAACTATATTACAGTTATTACTGGAGCTGTGACATCAGAGCAGCTTATTTTAAAAGAAGAGTTAGCACAATGTGCAAATGATTTGATTATTACTACTGACGATGGAACAGCAGGAAAAAAGGGATTGGTAACAGAGCGACTTGAAGAGCTAATTGATGAGAATAGTAAGGTAGATAGAATTTGGGCTGTTGGTCCAACAGTGATGATGAAATTTGTTTCAGCCATAGCAAAAAGAGAAAACATTCCCTGTATGGTCTCATTAAATCCCATTATGGTTGATGGTACCGGAATGTGTGGGGCATGCCGTGTTGAGGTTAATGAAGAGATGAAATTCACCTGCGTTGATGGACCTGAATTTGATGGAAGGCTGGTTAACTGGAATGAATTGATAAAACGTCAACATCAGTATGAACGGGAAGAGAAAAGAGCTCTTGAGATTTTTAAGGAAGAAGTTGGTGATCTTTCGTGGCTGTAAACAATGACAGAACAAAAATGCAAGAACAGGAACCCCAAAAGCGGATAAAAAATTTTGATGAGGTTGCACTGGGATATACAAAAGAAGAAGCGATTCGAGAAGCGAAACGCTGTATGCAGTGCAAAACCAGCAACTGTATGGAAGGATGTCCAGTAGGAATAGATATTCCTGGTATGTTAAGGGAAATAAGTAAAAGAAATTTCAAAGAGGCATTAAAGATCTTAAAAAGTCAAAATAGTTTACCTGCAATCAGTGGAAGGGTTTGTCCTCAGGAAACCCAGTGTGAAAAGACCTGTGTATTAAACAATGTTAAAGGGAAATTGCCGTTGGCTATAGGCAGATTGGAACGTTTTCTTGGGGATCTTGATATTGAGATTGAAGAACCTGAACCAAAAGAAAAAAAAGATAAAAGAATAGCTGTTATAGGCGCTGGGCCGGCAGGACTAACTGTATCTGGTGACCTTGCAAAATTGGGTTATGAGGTTACCGTTTATGAGGCATTTAATAAAGCTGGAGGTGTTTTAATATACGGAATCCCTAACTTCAGATTACCCAAAGATGTCTTAGAAAGAGATATAAATTATGTTGAAAGTCTTGGAGTAAAGTTCGTATACAATCAGATAATTGGTAGGACAATACCCTTTGATTATTTAAGAAAGAAATACGATGCAATTTTTACTGGAATAGGAGCGGGAGCACCACGCTTTTTGGGAATTGAAGGTTCTAACTGCAACAATATTTACTCTGCTAGTGAGTTTCTTACCCGTGTTAATTTACTGAAAGCTAATGAATTCCCCAGGTATGATACACCGATAAAGATATTTGATAGGGTTGCAGTTATCGGAGCGGGAAATGTTTCTATGGATTCAGCTCGTGTTGCAAAAAGACTAGGAGCCAAAAAGGTGATGATTGTTTATAGAAGAAGCGAAGAGCAAATGCCTGCACGTTTTGAGGAGTATCAACATGCCATAGAAGAAGGTATTGAATTTCACTGGTTAACACAACCATTGAGATATGAAGGTGACATAAACAATAATGTGAAGACCATGGAATGCATAAAGATGGAATTGGGAGAACCAGACGATTCAGGAAGAAGAAGACCTATACCTGTTGAAGGTTCGGAGTTTACGCTCGAAATTGACATGGTAATAGAAGCCATAGGTCAAAAAGCAAATTCAGTTTTACAATCAGGATTTAATGATTTGAAACTCAATCGATGGTC
>CAYTVB010000023.1:0-27039 GCA_964441735.1 uncultured Thermotogaceae bacterium | reverse complement strand
GGAGCCGTATACGAGGCCCGTACGTACGGTTCTGTGAGAGGGATAATTTCTGAGGTATACCTCGGACATTACCCTACTCGATTTGTTTCATCTGGAGTTAATTCTTTGTATTCACCTTCTTTTAACGATTCAGGTATCAATAAATTTCCTATTCTCACTCTAAAAATATCTTTAGTTTCCGAACCAAGATAATGTACCATTTTCTTGATTTCATGGAACTTACCCTCTGTCAGGACAATCCTGAATGTGAAAGGGTCTTTCCATTCTATGTCTTCTGCTGAATAGAATTCATTATTAATCTTGATTGGTGTCAGTAGCTGTTCTATTTGACGGGACTCTAGTTCATAGGTAACTGTTATCAAGTACTCTTTCTGAATATTAAACTTTGGATTTATGACGTGATGTATAAAGTTTCCATTATTCGTTAGTATTAGCATGCCTCTCGCATCCTTATCAAGCCTTCCAGCCACAGACAATTCTTTTTCATAAATTTCATCCACGAGTGAAAAGGCAGTTGGAGCCTCTTTTTCGTTTCTTGAACAAACATAACCTACAGGTTTATTCAGCAATATGTAGACATTTCCGTAAGGCACAATAAGCTCACCATCGAAAGTCACTTTTTCATTCATATTTAATTTAATTGAAGGATCAATGACTATTTCATCGTTTATTTTTACACTGCCGGAACGAATTCTTTTCTTGGCATTTTTTCTAGATAGTCCTAAAAATCGGGAAATATATTTGTCAATTCTCATCATATGTATATTCTACAATATTTTGTTTTTAGTAATTTTTTGCAAGCAATAAAGATTGTATATAATGATATAATTTTTACAAAGGAAAAAAAGAGAGAAGGTGAAAAAATGAGAAAGGAGTGGAAGCTCCGTAAGTCTGATGATACCGCGGTATCACGACTTATGGAGTATCTTGGGGTTGATGAATTTTTAGCAAGATTGCTTGTTAAACGAAACATCAGCGACATTAACGAAGCAATGTCCTTCATAAGCCCTGAAAGAAGTACACTTCACGATCCATATCTCCTTAAAGATATGGATAAAGCTGTAAACACAATATTGAAAGCTCCACAAAATGAATCAATAGTTGTTTTTGGTGATTATGATGTTGATGGAGTAACATCTACGGCTTTGCTTTACCTTGCAATGAAAAAAATGGGATTTAATGTTCACTACTACATTCCTCTTAGGCTTGAGGAGGGCTATGGTCTGAGTAAAGAAGCCATAAAAGAACTCTATGATAAAGGCCATAGAATTTTAATTACGGTAGATTGTGGCGTTACCTCGGTAGAAGAGATAAAATATGCAAAAGATCTGGGATTTAAGGTTGTTGTTAGCGATCATCATGAAATAAAGGATTCTTTGCCTCCTGCAGAAGCTGTTATTAATCCAAAAAGACCTGATGATGATTATCCTTTCAAAGGTCTCGCAGGCGTCGGCGTTGCATATAAGTTGATGTGTGCTTTAAATGAAGCTATGAAACTACCTCTAAATCCAGAAGATTTTCTGGATATTGTTGCACTGGGAACAATAGCTGATATCGTACCATTAAAGGACGAGAATAGATACATAGTTCGGGAAGGCACCAGAAAGATTCAGAGTAATCCTTTGCCCGGTTTGAAAGCGCTACTGGGATTTTTGCGAATTAATGCTGAAACCATAACCGCTAAAGATATCGCTTTCAAAATTGCCCCGAAACTAAATGCAGCAGGCAGAATGGATTCTGCCATAGTAGCTCTTGAGTTACTTATCAGTGAAGACGAGAAAGAAACCATGTCAATTGCCAGGCGTTTACTCAAGCATAATCAGAACAGACAGATGATCGAAGCGAAAATTTTTGAACATGTGAAGAAAGAAATTGTATCAGATGAAGAACTAAGAGAAGCAAGAGTGCTTGTTATGTATGGAGAAAACTGGCATCTGGGCGTTCTGGGTATTGTAGCATCCAGATTGGTATCGATGTACAATAAACCGGTTTTCCTTATTTCAACGTCTGAAGATATAGGTAAAGGGTCAGCCAGAAGTCCTTCGGGGGTAAGTATAATTACTTTGCTATATGAAATCAGTGATCTATTTGAGGAATTTGGTGGTCACGAAATGGCTGCTGGGTTTAGCATAAAAAAAGAAAATATACCCCTAATGAGAAAAAGAATTAATAAAGCTTACAGGAAAATCTACGGAGAAGATTTACCACTGCACACTATAGAGATTGATGAAGAAATAAACCTTGATGAAATTGAATCGAAAACATTGAAGGTTCTCGATGTATTGAGACCATTTGGACATTCAAACCCTGAACCAAGATTTCTAATAAAGGATTTAAATATTCAAAAAGCAAAGGTCTTTGGAAATAATGGAAATCATTTGAAATTGATCCTGAGATCAGGAGAACAAAAGATTTTTGCTATTGGTTTTGGAATGAGTAAACTCCTAGAGGAATACCGCTATGTTAAACCAAGCTTGCTTAAAGCTGATGTAGTAGTTAATATAAAAAGAGACAATATGTATGGTGATATCGAAACGGTTAAACTTTCTCTGGTGGATGCCAATATCTACATAGATCCAGTATTCGAGGAAGAAGTAAGGGATAAAAACTTTGTTTTTGAATTTATAAGGGACTGGAAGAATCAGCAACCCTTTGGGAACGAACCAAGAGTGGATGTTTCTTTAATTGTTTCTGAACTGGAAAAGAAGCTTTCACACAAAGCTTATAGTTTTATGAAGATAAGTTCCAAAAATCCCTGGGGTACCTTTGGTAATATAAGGTTAAAACATCTACATCTCGCATGGAAGATTCTAAACAACTATAGAAATGAGAAAAAAACAGTGATTGTATCTGGTCTAAATAGTACACTGGCTCATACATTTCATTCTCTTCAACACTATTTGGATCCAGTTAAACCTTTGTATGCTAATTCTCTTTATAGAGGCGATCCAGCTAGTTCTGTTGTTTTTAGCACATTGTCATTTTTTATGGATAATTTTGATTACTTCCTGGAAGAGTTTGATGAGATAATCTTTGATGAACCTGTATATATTTTTTCTGAGATCTACAAGGATCATCCTGATTACAAAAAACTAATGGACATTCTTCCTGAAATTATGCAAAAATGCGGTTTTACCGGGAGTATCTTTTGTGATGATGTTGAAAAGTTAATGGAAAACTTTTGCATAGATTACATATACAATCCTGTTCCTATAAAGCATGTAGGTATAATTGACAACAGAGGTACAAGGAAAAAAGTTGACCAGATACTTTCCCTGGTAAGACACGGAGAAAATGTAGCTATAATGGTTGACTCACCAAACAAGACTGTTGCTTTAACGAAAACCCTTGGTGAAAAACTGTCGCACACATTGCAAAATGGAGAGCTGATTTTCTATAACTACCTTCTGAAGTACTTTCAGCGAATGAATATTTACTCACTGATAGAACGTCAAAAAATAAAGGTTTTAATCGCCACTCCGTCCAGTGATGGACTTGGTGTCATGCTTGGAAATTCAAATATTGTTTTCTATAACGCCCCAAAGAATTTTCTTGAAATGCTTGACGCTGTTTCAACCAAACCGGGAGATGATACAGAACTCTTTTTGAATCTAGCTTTTAACAAAACTGATCTGCTGTCCAACGTCAATAAAATTGATAAACTATTTCCAACCTGTGAAGAGGTTCAGGGACTTTATCAGGATATAATTGATGTTCTTCCTGCTTCTGATAAAGATATCAGAAAAGCTTTGAGTTTGAGTAATATTGAAACGAAGGTCAATCTCGCAATACTTGAAGAAATGAAGCATGTCGAATACGATGGCGAGGTATGGAAAAACCTTAACGGAAAAACATTTAGCAGTAATGAAATGAAAAAAACACTCAGATATCGGGAAGGAATACCTGAAAAAAGGATGAGTAGATGGTATGCATCAAGATTATCAACCACCACTACAAGGTCACTTTTGAGAAACCTGATGAAAGGCAGTGAGATTCTAAAAAGCTAATGGACACATTAGATTTGAATACCATTTTATCAATTAGAAAAGATGAAGCGTTAAAAGCATTAAATTGTATTAGGGAAGCAACGATATTTGCAAAAATTTTCCCTTCGAAGAATTGCAAAAATACTACAGAATTATTTTTAGCTATTAATGAGAATGATCTTCAAGAAGTTTTAAAAATACTAAAAAAGTACAATATTCATGTAGCTGAATATAAGACGTATAGAGAAAATATTATAGGAATGTTCTATGAATAAACTGGGAATTGATTTCGGAACAAAACGACTTGGATTGGCAATTTCTATAGAATCAGTTGATATGCCTCTTAGAATGATTACAATTGATAACTATAAAGAAAAGATCCTTGGAGTAGTAAAAGAGAAAAGTATAGATTCTATTGTGGTAGGACTGCCTCTCTCGATGTCGGGAAGATATAATGAAATATCAATGAAAGCAATATCTTTTGCTATAAAATTATTTAAGATAATGAGTGTACCTGTATGGCTTTTTGATGAGAGACTCTCTACAGAAAGTTCGCGGTTTACAGCAACTACCAGGAAAAGTTTCGATGATAATAAAGACTCATTGAGTGCGCTAAACATTCTAAGAAGATTCAATCCAGAATCAACGAATGCTCATAGAATTGTTGAACACTTTCCGGGATGGATACCTGATTGGGATAATCTATCAGAGGAAAAATTGCTGGTATATTATCCTGTGAATCCTGAAATCGTTTTTTCTATTCATGAGGTAGTAGAAGATGTAATAATTTTTACAAATGACCCGCAAATTTTTTTTCTACTTAAGAGGAAAGGATATTCTCCTTTAAATTTAATTGAAGATGTTAAAACGGATCTATATTCATCAATAGTATTAAGAAAAGATAATTTTACAAACTGTCCTGATGAACTAATAAAAGATAAGAAAATATATACTTACAAAATTTGTGCCCGTAGCTCAATGGATTGAGCACTGGATTCCGGCTCCAAAGATTGTGGGTTCGAATCCCACCGGGCACACCACACTATAATCTGCCTTTGTTTCTATTACCTGCTCTGGAAAGTAAAACAGATAAAAGTAAACCAAATATAATACCCACAATTACATTAAAGGTTATCTCTGGATAATTACCCGCTCTCACTGCAAGATCAGGAATTGAACCAATCATTAAACCAGCAAGGAAAGAAAACGTTTCTGAAGGATATTTGTTCAGTAGTCTTTTTAAAAGGCGACTGATGAAAGCTATTCCCAGCAAAATTCCTGCACCTAAAAAAGACAGGATTAAGAAATCCAGTGATGATATTGCCTCCAAAATTCTTACATATTCATTCATTATAAGCAAAATGAATGCTCCGCTTAGTCCAGGGAGTATCATTGATGCTGCACCGAAAAAGCCTGCCACGCTGTCGTAGATAAGCGATTCAAAGGAATGTGATAGCTGATTGGTTTCATCTGCCATTTCTGAAGTATGCGAAAAAACCGCGAGGAAAACAACAATTACTACACCTAACACCATGAAAAGATAATTACTGCTTCTTCCTCTGGTTCTTCTTTTCATTACGAAGGGTATAGAGCCTCCAACAAGTCCAATAAAACAACCGTAAGTATATCCAGGAATGTTTTCAATAGCATGGTTCATTAAATAAGAAAATCCAAAGATGGCTATAACAATACCTGTAACGAGTTTTAGTAAAAAAAAGACAATATCTCGATTAATGTTAAAAGTGATTACAGCATTAATAGATGAAATCAAACGGTCGTAGATCCCGCCTATTAATGCCATAGTTCCTCCGCTTACTCCAGGTATTAAGTTGGCTATTCCCATTAAAAAGCCTACTATAAAACTTAGAATAGTCAGCCCCCCTTCGAATAATTCTACCAGAAGTGCATTAAGCACTCAAATGAAAAGTAAAGATTCCTATGTTATAATCAGATAGAAATACTCGGCATTAAGGAGGAGACAAAATGGAGTTGCTAAAAATAGAAAATCTTCATGTGAAACTGGCTGACGAAGATGTTGAAATTTTGAAGGGCATAAATCTGGAGATAAAGGAGGGTGAAACCCATGTTATTATGGGCCCTAATGGTAGTGGTAAATCTACACTGGCCAATGTGATAATGGGAAGCCCAAAATATTCTATTACTTCAGGTAAGATCATATACAATGGCGAAGTTATAAATGGACTGAGCGTTGATGAAAGGGCAAATAAGGGAATTTACTTATCTTTTCAGCATCCGCCAGAAATAAATGGTATTAAACTAAGGAACTTCTTATTCACTGCAAAAAAGAAAGATGATCAGGGCTCAATGATAAAAATGAATCGAGAATTGGAAGGAATAATCAAGGATATGAACGTGAGTTCTGAATTTTTAAATAGGTATCTGAATGTTGGTTTTTCGGGTGGAGAGAAAAAGAAAAACGAGATTATCCAGCTTGCATTTTTAAAGAAGAAAATTGCCATCCTTGATGAAATTGATTCTGGACTTGATGTGGACGCATTGAAAGAAATAGCAGCCACAGTAAATGAATTTCGAAACAACAATACTGGATTATTACTAATCACACATTATAAAAGGATTTTAGAATACATTGTTCCGGATAATGTACATGTACTGGTAGCAGGTAAAATTATGAATAGTGGAGGAAAGGAATTGGCCGAACAGATTGAACAATCTGGGTACACATTTGCCAGAGCTGAATCGGGAGAGTGAATTCAATGAATAATATCTTTGTTGATGATAAAGTCTTTAATTTTAAGCACGAGGTTAAATATTCTACAAAAAGCAAACCCGGTATAAACAAAAAGCTGATTGAGCAAATTTCTTCTTATAAGAACGAACCCGAATGGATGCTAGAACACAGACTTCGTTCTCTTGAAAGTTACAAAAGTATCAAAGAACCCCATTTTGGGGTAGATACAGGTGAGCTTGATATTCAAAAGATTATTCCTTATTTAAGACCGGACGCAAATAAAGGTAATAGCTGGGATGATGTACCATATGAAATTAAAGACACTTTTGAACGATTGGGCATTCCAGAGTCAGAAAGAAAAGCACTTGCAGGCGTTGGTGCTCAGTATGATTCTGAGGTAGTGTATCAGAATATAAAGAAGGAACTGGAACATATGGGTGTTGTATTTCTAGATATGGAAACTGCTGTTCAAAACTTCCCTGAATTAGTCAAGCAGTATTTTATGAAGCTTGTTCCTGCAGGTTATCACAAGTATGCTGCATTACATGGTGCAATCTGGAGTGGAGGGTCCTTCGTTTATGTTCCAGAAAATACAAAAGTATCACTACCTTTGCAGGCGTATTTTAGAATGAATGCTCAGGGAACCGGTCAATTCGAGCACACCCTGATAATTGCTGATGAAGGAAGTAAAGTTCATTTCATAGAGGGTTGTTCGGCTCCCCGATACAATGTTCATAATCTACATGCTGGTATGGTTGAGATTCACGTAAAAGAGGATGCAAGTGTGCGATATTCTACCATACAAAATTGGTCAAAGAATACCTTTAATCTTAATACAAAGAGAGCAATTGTTGAAGATAATGGAACTATGGAGTGGGTTTCCGGATCACTTGGCAGTGAAAAAACAATGTTGTATCCCACTACCATTTTGAAGGGAAGAAAGTCCCATGCATACCATCTTGGTGTAACATATGCTGGAAATGGACAGCATATGGACACTGGATCTAAAGTGATTCATTTAGGTACTGAAAGCAGTTCTAATATAGATATGAGAAGTATCAGTGTTAATGGAGGCTGGGCATTCTATAGAGGTTTGTTAAAAATCGATAAAGAAGCGAAAAAATCCAGATCTTCCGTAAAATGTACATCTATGATGGTTGATAATAACTCCAGAGCGGACACATACCCTGTAATAGATGTAGGAAATAGTCTTTCGGATATTGGGCATGAAGCAAAGATAGGCCGTATTGGAGAGGAAGAACTCTTCTACATAATGTCAAGAGGGCTATCAGAAGATGACGCAAAAGCAATGATAGTCAGAGGATTTATTGAACCTATTACAAAGGAATTACCACTTGAGTATGCGGTTGAGCTTAACAGGTTGATAAATATTGAAATGGACAACAGTATAGGTTAATGGAGTGATTTTTGATGGAAAAAGTAATTGACATAATTCACAATGACATGGAAATGCTTGAACCATACAATGATGAGCTTTCTTTAAGAGATTATGGTAATTCAGAGCTTTATGAGATAATGCAAAATTTCCGGAGAGAAAACTCAGAATTTAGAAAGAAGCGATTTTCCGAATATAAAAAATTGAGTTTTCCTGACTGGAAGAAAGTCTCATTAAAATACTTCAAACTTCCTTCGTTAAATAACAGCACTGGTAAGTCTATTGATGTCGAGGGAAAGGGAGAATTTAAAACGATTAATGAGATGTCACGCTCTGACAGATCGATAATTGAAGAACTTGATTTTGAAGGATCAGACAGAAAAATTTTGTTGCTTGCAGACGTTTTTCATTCAAATGGATATATATTTAGATCTTTTGAATCCCCTATCAAAATAGATACAAAGTCAAGTGCAAACAATCCATCATATACAACAAACCTGTTTATTATTCCGGAAAACGTAGCTGCGAAAATTCATATAGAAAATACTTCTAAAGGTCTTCAGGTTATGAATAACAGGTTTCTTTTACGAAAAAATGCAAAGCTGGATATTTTATTAACTGGAGATATAGATAAAGGATCATTCAGTTTTGTTAACAACTTCTACATGCAAGAGGATAACTCGGAGCTTAGAATTATGGACTTTAATATTTCAGCAGGAACTGCGGTACCTCACCATTTCATAATGGCCAAAGGTAAAAAATCAAAAGCTAGAATAATGCCCGCATTTCTTGCTGTTAATCGCGGTCAAATCGATTCACAGTACGTTATAAAGCTTTTCGGGAGAGAATCACATGGTATAATAAATGGTATAGGAGTACTTAAGGATTTTACAAAAGCGATTTTCAGACCCTCCGTCCATATATCAAAGGAAGCTAAAGGTGTGACAGGAAAAGAGCAAAGTAATATAATTATGCTTTCAGAGAACTCACATGCCCGGGCAATACCAGGTCTATTTGTTACCGAGAATGAAGTTGAAGCATACCATGCTGCCACAGTAGGAACGGTTAATGAAGATCATTTATACTATTTAATGAGCAGGGGTTTTAGCTTAAATGAAGCAAAAAAGATGATTGTAGTGGCGATGTTTGATACATTTTTTAACGAAACAGAAAGGGACTTTCATGAAGAATGTGAGAGGTTGAAGGATGATATCGCGCGAAGAATTAATTAATTATTTTGTCAATAGAAGAAAAAACTTTCCATTATTAAACAGATTTCCTGACCTTGTTTATCTGGACAATGCAGCTACAACTCAAAAACCTGAATCTGTTATCGAAACACTAAGTGCATATTATTCAAGAAGTAATTCAAATGTCCATAGGGCATTGTATGCACTGGCTGAAGAATCTACCAGGATTTATGAAGACTCCCGGAAAAAGGTTTCTGATTTTATTGATAGTGAAAATGATGAAGTGATTTTTACTCGAGGTACGACTGAATCTTTAAATCTGCTTGCTTATTCACTTGCGACATCAGGTATGTATAAGTCATTTGTCGTGCCAAAATTTGAACATCATAGTAATTATGTTCCGTGGCAGCAGATGACACGGTTTGGTGTTGAGTTCCACCCCATAAATATTGATAACGGAACAATATCAATAAAAGAAGTTAAAGGGGTAGTTGATTCAGTAAAAAGACCCTTTGTTCTTTCTATTACTGGCTTGACAAATAGTTTAGGTTATAGAACACCCTTCGAAGAAATAACTGATTTTGTTCACAAAAACAACGGAATACTGGTTCTTGATGGTGCCCAGTTAATTCCACATGAAGAATTTTCTTTCAAAAAAACGGATGTAGATTTTCTGGCCTTCTCCGGACACAAAATGCTGGGACCAATGGGGATAGGAGTTCTTGTGGGAAAGAGTGAAATGTTGGAAAAATTGAAGCCTTTTGAATTCGGTGGAGAAATGATTGATCGAGTATTTGAAGAATCTACAACGTTTAATAAAATACCATACAAATTCGAAGCTGGAACACCCAATGTCGCTGGAGCAGCCGGTATGGCTAAAGCCATGGATTATCTCAATGATATTGACTTATTAAGATTGAATAAGTATATAGAATTTCTTACAAACAGAGCAATTGAATCATTGAAGAAGATAAATGGCTTGACAATTTTTAATGAAAAAGAAGCTCATGGAATAATCGGTTTTACACATGAATATGTTCATTCTCATGATCTGGCTGAATTGCTAAGCAGACTTTCAAATGTTGCTGTAAGAAGTGGACATCACTGCTCTCAGTTACAAATGAAAGCACTTGGAATATCTTCAATGTGCAGAGCATCTTTCTATCTTTACAACACACCGGAAGATGTTGATGCTCTTGTAGAAGGAATAGAAAATGCCCTGAGGTGGTTTTCATGAATATTAAGGATCTTTACTCTGATATTATTCTTAAACACTATCAAAATTCTTCAAACAAAGGAATATTGAGCGATGCAACAGATGAAAAAGAAGGTGCCAATTTATCCTGTGGCGATGAATTAAAAATTTTCATGAAGCTTAAAGATAATACAATAGAAGAAATAACATTTGAAGGCAATGGCTGTGCAATAAGTATAGCATCGGCCTCCGTAATGACAGAAATACTAAAAGGAAAAAAACTTGATGATGCAAAAGAAATAATCGAAAATTTTATTCGTATGTTAAAAGATGAGTCCTATAATGGTGAAATTCTTGGCGATGCAGTTATTTTTGAAAGTGTAAAACAATTTCCCGTGCGTATAAAATGCGCTTCACTTGCCTGGTACACCGCAAAAGAATTAATAGAAAATAAAAAGAACCGGTGATAACCACCGGCTTAACGCTGAAGTAACCCTCTTTAGTATTATATAATTTAATCAAGGGTAATTTCAACTATTTATACTTTTATTTTGTTATATTCTTTAATCCCTTCTGCAAGTATATTACAGGCTAATTTTAACTTTTCTGCTGACAAAACATAAGCAATTCTTACTTCATTTACTCCTTTTCCGGGTGTACTGTAAAATCCCTGTAGCGGTGCGACCATTGTAGTTTTTCCGTTAAGAGAGAAATCTGTAAGCATCCATTTTACAAAGTCTTCAGCATCATCAACCGGTAACGCAACGGAAATATAAAACGCTCCTTGTGGTTTGTGCATAACCACTCCATCAATTTTTGAAAGTTCTTCGTAGACAATATCTCTCCTTTTTTCATATTCCCTTTTTATTTCTTCAAGATAACTATCATCAAGCGTTAATAAACCAATAGTACCCAGCTGGGATATGGTTGGAGGAGATAATCTTGCCTGAGCAAATTTCATTGCGCTTTTCATTACGTCTTTATTCTTAGAAGCAATTAGCCCTATTCTTGCTCCACAGGCACTAAAACGTTTTGAGACGCTGTCAACGGTTATCGAAAGGTTTCCAGGATAAAGTGATAACAGCGGGTAAGTACTGGTATTGTCAAAAGTGAACTCTCTATAAACCTCGTCGGAAATTAAAAACAATCCATGCCTTTTAGAAAGTTCTATCAACTGGTCCATCTCTTCTTTCGTATAGACAGTACCTGTTGGATTTGACGGATTTGAGAAAAGTATAGCGCGTGTTTTGCCTGTTAAAACCTTTTCAAATTCTTCTACAGGAGGTAATCTATAACCATTTTCGACATGAGATGTAATGGGTACAGTTTTAATATTCAGCAAGCTTGCAAAACCCCTATAATTGGCATAAAAAGGTTCAATAACGATAACTTCATTATCTGGATCAGCAACTGAGGCGAGAGCAAAGATAATTGCTTCACTTCCACCAGTAGTAATAATTACTTCATGAGGATTAAGGTCAATTTCTCTTCTTTTGTAATAATTGCAAAAAGACTTTCTTAATTGAATTAAACCTGCAGAATGTGAGTATGGAACAACCTCAGCCCCAAGCTTATTGATATATTTCATAAAGACATCCGGTGTTTCAATATCCGGTTGTCCAATATTAAGATGAAAAACTTCTATTCCCCTTTCTTTCGCTTTTTCAGCAAAGGGAACAAGTTTTCTTATTGGTGATTCAGGCATGTTTTTAGCCCTATTAGAAATATCAGCCATTGCCAAACCTCCTTAAATTTAACTAAAGATCCAGTTTTGTTATAAAATACCAGTCTTCTCCAGTATTTCCCGGGAAACAGTTTTCTATATTTGATTCATTTAACTCAAAGCTCTTGTTTGTAATTTCATCACCATCGATTAAAACAATAAGATTGCAGATTGTGGGATGCTTGATTTTATAAGCGTGTGCATATATTTCATAACTTCCAGGGATAATCTCCGGTAAAATGTAATGCTCATTACCATTTTTCCCTGACTGGATGTCATCTTTTAGAAAACCAGTTCTATCTTTATCCAAAAAATATACCCAGCCAGCAGGTTCTTTAACGTATAGGTCAATATCAGAATCTTCAGCTTCCCATTCAAGAATAATCTCAAGTCTTGATGTTTTTTCTTTGGTAGCGAAAAAGTTTTTTATTAAGACATTTTTCCCCTTATTTCCTGAAGCTGTTATATTAATCAAGTTAAGACCTTCAACAAATTTAATTTCAAAAGAAAACCTTTTTTCTGCAAGTGAAAAAGTCACAGGAGAATTATTATGTGTGACTGAAAAACTCTGAAAATCTCCCTGAATAGAGCCGTTAATTTGTAAAGTATCACCAGGTACATAGTCATGCTTTTCGTAGTTTTCACCGAGAGTAATTACCGGTTCTTCTTTCATGGGTATAATATATGTTCCATCATTATCATATATAGAAACATTACGTAAAGGTGCAGTATCATCAGGACTCGTAAAGGAAACCATCAGTAACCTGTTCTTTATTTCATCTAATATTGAAGATATTTTATTTATCTGGAAATAATCAATAAAATCAATGTTTTTAATCTTGCTTCTTTTTTCTGTGTCATTCACCACAAATAAATAACATCCAGAACTATAAAGCTTTCTTGAAGTCTCTTCAATCATATCTGTGTCAATATTTTTAAAGCCATCATCGTCTGTAAACAAAATGAAGATTGATGGAGAAATTGTGTTATCAGTGATTTTGTTTAAATATTTAAGAGGTTGTTCATCAGGACTGTCAATTATACTGAACAAAGAACTAACAACAGGCTCTATTTCAAGCGAAGCTGACATTTTTACAGAATTAACGTAATTATTAAGTGTATAGAAATAGAAAGTATTATCAGTTTCTGTATTTTCAAGAAAATCGGATATTTTTTTAAGTGAGTTTTGAACAGATTTCACTTTGTTGTTCATTGAAAGAGATGTATCGACAAAAAAATGAACATCTAAGTTTTCCATTTTGATTTCTTTTAGTAGGGAAATTTCATAAGGTAATGGGTTACCATTTTCTAAAACATTAAATGTATTAGCTGGATAATATCCCTTCATGGATAACAAAATATTAACTGATGGAAAATTAGACAGATCAAAATCCAGATATTCTATTGATGACAATGCGGTTACAAAAACCAGTGTAAACAGCAAAATCGATAGAACCAATATTTTAAGTAACATGTTTTCACCTGACGATAACTTCATTATTCTCAGTCAAAAATCTTATGCCCTTCCCATCTAAAAGAAATTCAATATCTATAAATTCATCATATTCAGGATAAATCATATATTTATTGCCCTCAGTAACTGGAAAGAAACTACCTTTTCCTGGTGGGGTTTGCACGAAACTATTAATGATATCGTCCAGCGTAACAATTAAGTAGTCTGAGCCTTTGGAATGAATGTTACCACCGGCGAAAATAAACTCTCTTTTCCCATCACTATTGTAATCTTCAAGTTCTGCGATGTTTAATGGTCCTGGATGCCAGAGTTCACCAGCAATTTCTCCAGTATCATCGATTATTGCAACAACACTGCTCAATATCTCTTTACTATCCTGGTCAAAACAGTTAGCAATTAAAGTGAAATATGTTTTGTTTTTGTAGTCAAATTTTATAAGCTTCTTTAGCGAATAATTAGGATAAATTGCGTATATCCTTCTTTCACCAATTACTTTTTCCCAGATAACATTGTTATCTGCTGATAGGGCAGTTAGCACAAGGTTGCTTTGAGATTTGCTGATCGTGCTCTTATCCAATTCTCGAATCAATAAAATGTCTTTTATTTTATTTCGATTAAAATCGAACTCTAGAGGAATAATATTTTTTGTATTTTTGAATTCTTTGATCCACTTTTTCCCATCTTCAAGAAAAGCCTCTACTATATTTTCTGAAACATTGTAATTGATCTCTGTTGGCACATTCAATTCTTTCATTTGAGAAAGTTCAGATACGTAAAGATTTGAAAGAGTTCTTACATAGTAACCTTTTATTTCAGGATTGTAATCGACTTCAATTATGTCTCTACCATAAACAGTATCAACATATTTAAATTCGCCAGATTTTGTTTCTCCCCAGATTTCATAGAAAGCAGCATTGCTCTTTCCAACCATTAATTGAACAGTATTTTCTGTGTGTACTGCTGCATCCAAAATAGGTGTTACCAATAATGGAGATGTCTTTTTGCTTAATGTTGTTTCGATTAGTCGTTTTGAAAAGTTTTCTCCCATAGATTCTAGAGAGACGTCTCCTGAAAGGAAACCTTCGATGTAAAGAATCCTGGAACTACCAAGATTCCACAGGAGTACTGGATGAGCTTTATTAATAATTTCTCCTTCACTATATTTTACAGTTTCAATGAAATGGACTGGCAAATTTTTAACCACAAAATTGTTTATCCTGACATTTTTTTGTTCCTCAGCTGTTTTCCATAAAGAATCATCAATAAGTGAATCATTTCCTGGCTTTTCGTTTTCAAGAAAATCAGCTGAAGTAAAGATTATGTTCGAGAAAAGGTTGTCAGAATCATAAAGCGGTTTTGATGGGATTTCAAGGGTGTTAGAAACAACAATTTGATCCTCTGTTGTTGTTAATCCAATCAACTCTGTCAAGTAAACTCCGGAACCTGAAAGTATCATCAGTCCTTCAGAAGTTAAAAAAGTGCTAATCAAATCACGTGTATCCCCATCAAGCATTTCTTTAGTTTCAAACCTTGATGCATCACTAAATCCAAAAAATAGTATCTCAAATGAATTAACTATCGAAGCGTTTTCTTTTAGGGTATCCAGTGAAAGCTTTGTGACGGAAAAACCAAGCTTTTCAAAGAAATTAACTGCAGTATCTAAATCCTGACTAAATTTTCTTACATCTATTAGCGCCACATCACCGGTTCCCAAATAATGCATATCAATAACAGTAGGTCCTGTAATTGTAAAATTAGCACAAAGACTTTTTATCGGACTTTCTACTCCATTCAATGTCCAGCCCGAAAATAATAAATCTCCAATTTCATCAGCACATATTTCTATATTGTTATTGTCTTTCACCCAGTAGGTGCTTGCTTCACCTATTTGCTTACCATTCTCATCAATTTTCCTTACAATAACCTTAAAAGACTTTTCGTAAATAGCCTCAATGGTGGTAGGTGAATTTAGACTGACATTGATATTAGTGGATGTGCCAAGATTTTTCCATGAAGAAAATCTGTACTCCGTATCTTCCCCTTCAATTCGGGTTGATTCATCAATTCTGAAATTTCTTGGATAGACTGTTGCATTTACTTCTTTTCCCAGTGGGTATTGCCCACAAAAACTATCTGTGTATTCAATATTATCTACCTGATAATAGACATCGGATTTTAATTCTTCTGGAAGATTTGTTTCAATGTATAGAGGAACTTCTGGTTTCAATATTCTCACAGGCTCAAAAGTTTTCCAGTCATTACCTGTGGCTCCAGGTGATGTATTTTCTTGATTGGCATCTGTTGATTTAAATTCAAAGTTTTCCTGGAATACAATTCTCTCTCTTGATTCTTCTCCTGGAAAATTCCATCTTACTATAAACTGACAATCTACAATATTTTTCTCTTTGCTTCCAGAGAACATATGAACTCTTGGATAATATAAACCTTCATTTATTTCACTGAAAGGTATTTCATATAATTCGAAACCAGTCTTGTCATCAGTTGTTAATTTTCCCGGGTCTTCACTATTCATGAAGTACATTATTTCACCATCAGGAAGCGTAACATAGAGATCTAAATCTGCTGTTTTGTCTTCCCATTTAACCAAAAACTGCAATGTGTTGTCCTTTGGATAAAGTACATTAACTGTTTTAGATGTTCGACCTGCAAGGTTTGTCGCTGTGACAGTTATTTTGTTTTCACCGCTTACAAGAAGCAAATTATGAGTAAAGGAATTACCATTTTCGAGAGGTAATGTTATTTTTTGTTGTGGCAATATTTCTCCATCACTGGTTACTTTTTCGTGATTAATCAAAATGCTGGTAATATCTTTACCTTCAACATATCCATTAATAAAGAGATATGGTTTACTGAAGGTTGCATTGTTTCGTGGACTTTCGACATGAATTATAGGTGGATTGTATGTAATGTCACTGATAATACCTGTATATTTCAACGTACTGAAATTTTCTTTTTGTGCAGCATCGTTATCAATTATTTCAACACTGACATTTTCAAATTTATTCAGCAATTCATTTTTTATTGAAAATTCATAGATATAGTATCCTTTTTGGAGTTTACATTTTACTTCAGCGCCTTCAATTACTGATCCATCACTTCGGTAGATTGAAGCATCATCAATTAGAAGATTACCGGGAATAATATGAAATTCATGATCATTTATAAACAATTTTAATGCATCACCATAATCCATCATTTCATGATTGGGTGATGGTAGAGGGACATCATCATTCACAATGACGAGAAAATAATGTCTTTCTCTGTCTTTCGCAGATTTAAGGACTGCACTGAGATCGCTATCACCAGCTATTTCCTTACCAGTTGTACTATTGAATTCTTTTGATAAACGAACACCTGAAATTTTTGTCCAATCTTTATAAGAAGCATCTATATTGATTGTTTTTCCATCTTCCAGGAAAAGTAATGGCAGTGTTGACTTTTTGAAAGAAGGAATGTTGTAGGAAGCTTCTTGGTCGTCAACCTTCAATGTAGCTTCTTCACTATCTAAAGGTATATTACTTACGTAGGTAATAATTAACTCATTTTGCTTTTTTTCTGTATCAAGAATTTCCACTGATTTCCCATTTTCTTTTATCGGTGGAATTTCATCTGTCCCTGATAATTTCACTTCTACAATAGGAAACCCCGCTGGATTGATTGAGATAATTTCTACAGCATAGAGAGATACACCTGTCAGTAGTAAAAGAATTATTGTGAAAAAGGTCCTCATTTTATTTCCCCCCTACCAATTCACTGAAAGTTCTATCGATTGTCCATCTAAATCAGTCAATATTACTTCGTTTTTCTTAAATTCCAATCTGGTGATTTTATCAAGTTCTTGAATTTCTTTATATACCAATTCCTGGGCTTTTTTAACTCCATATCCATTATAAGGTCTTGCCTGACCGAAGATTTTCCTGCCATCTAGAACACCAAAAATGCTTGTCTGTTCAAGGTGAGAATTAACTGCAGTGAAAATTATTTCATCAATACCATCATTGTTTGTATCATGCACATAAACATTGTTTATATGACCGGGATGATAATATATTCCTTTAATGTCCCCATCAAAGGACAAAGATACTATCATTGCCGGAAACCATGGGACATGGTTCAATACAGCGATTATTTCACTCTTGTTGTCATCATCGATATCTCCGGACTTAATAAAATCAACTTTAAAATTCCTTCCTGGCCAGTATATATCTGATTTACCAGGGCTTACGGACCATTCAATTTCGTTATCTTTAATAAAAATTAACTCTCCACCATCAGTTTCAGAGGTACCAAGTACTACTGTATTATCAACATTAAGAGAGGCTGTTATTCTTATGTCAAACTTTTTCTCTAGAATATCCAGTTCATAACTATCTACTTCTGATGTTTCTTTACCAATGATTTTTTCAACTTCTACCTCTTTTTCAATTATCACAGGTTCATCTTTCTTTTCTACCTTGAATCCTGCTCTTCCGGTAGTATATGTTTTTCCGTCAGAAACTGCACAGATCACTTCATATGAACCTGTGGATTCGGGTGTTAACGTTAATGATGATGATGTATTTTCTAATAATTTCCCATTTAATTTCCAGGAATATTTCAGTGTGTCTCCATCTTTATCATTTGCTTCTGCTGTTACAGAAACACTTTCTCCTAAATATATAAATGGAGGAACACATGAAATGCTGTTAATAGAAGGTGGCGAATTATCCCATTCAGGGGATATATATTCCCCGGTGTACTCATTGTCTGTAACAGTTTTTACCTTAATGGAATGTTGTCTGTCGTAATCCATAAATGGTGTTCTGTATTCAACATAGTATGTCTTAAAAAATGTTTCTTCAAGATATTTGATTGCATTAACCAGGCCATCAAGAGCAAATATGTTGTAAAAAGAACTTTCGGTTTCAGAAGCCAGATCTATAAAATCTTCATGTTTTGGTACACAAAGTACCAGTTCTATTCCCTTACCATTTAATTCATTTTTTATACTGGTGATTGATTGAGAAGTTAGAGAACTGTTTGCGCTATGATGTGGTGGTGCATTTGTAATTAGACAAATTATTTTCCTGGCTCTGCTATCAAAATTCAGGTTTAAAGCTTCATATATTGCCTCCAAAGAGTTTTCATTATCATCTCCACCACCGAAGGGTATAATACTACCTATCCAATCCAAAAAAATGTTTGGGTTATCTGTAAATTTATGGAATTTATTTATATGATCGGTAAAACTAATTAAAGCATAGCGAACATTGACACCACGCTCAGAGTAAGTTTGTGTGAGTTCTTTAATTGTTGTGTCCAGTTGGTTGATATAATTTCTCATGCTTCCGGATTGATCGATTAAGAAAACCAGATCGAGGTCTGAAACAAAACCTTTGGGGGTTCTGTTTAAGGAATAATCAACTTCATTACCATCTTCAGTAATTTCAGCTATGGTAGCGTCAGCTGTAAAATAAAATTTGATTACCGGATAGCGATTTAGATCAATTCCAGTTATCTGGCCATACAAAGATAAAGTAATAACTAAAAAAAACAAAATCAGCATTCTTTTCATGAAATTCACCACCTGAGTATTTTCTCAGAAAAATTCCCCGCAATATCCTGAACAGTTATATGGACTTCGCCTTTATGTTCTCTAAATATTCGTTCAACTTCAAATTCTTTATAATCACTTGCATCAATTTTATAGGAATCAATTTTTATCCAATCAAGCTTGTGATTATCGGAAATTTCCAGTAACAATTTGACTTTATTACCATCTATTTGATTAACTTCTGCAGAAATCTCTGGTGAGATTGTGTCTACAAATATATTGTAAACAAGGTCGCTGGTGAGCCCATAAATGTCAACAGCTTTTACGTATAGTAATGATTCACCTTCAGGGAAAAATCTCTTTTCAGAGAAGGTTACATTTTTCTTCCCATAGAATCTGTATTCCTGTTCAGTAACTCCCCAAAAATCTGTGTTGGTTATGATTCTATCGAGTCCTTTATTATCAGAAGCAGTTATTGTGTAGTTAATAATATTTTCGTTTGAGAGTAACTCCTCTTCTAAATTTGCAGCTATTTCAGGCATTTCTCTGTCAGGTAGTTTTAGAGAAACATAACCTGCATCATACCAGTCGATACCATCATCAAGCCATTCGCTATTATATGGATCGAAATAAGTCAATGTTGCTGTTTTCTCAAAAGAAATACCGTAACCTTCGACGTCAAGTTTGAAAAGCACGGGTTTGCTATATTTTTTAGCATCGAAATAATGTACTTTTATTTCATACTTTTCGTCCGGTGGTATGTGTTCTTCCCCGTATCTTAAAATATACTCTTCCACTTTATGTGGTTTATTCTGATAGATGCGTTCATCATTTGTTAGATAACCACTGTTGCTTCTGTTATTAAAATTAACAACCACACCACCGGGTTCTCTCACATACAAATCAAGATCCGCACCCATAGCTGACCATGAAAGTGTTATTTTCAAAGCGGGTTCACCGGTGATATAATTTGTTTCTGCTGTTAATCCACCAATACCTTTTTTAGATTTAACAGTAATATATATTTTATTATTACCTTTTTCTAAAATTATATTCTGACTGAATTTATTATCACTTACATGAACTGAATACGATGTTTCACCAATTGTAATTTCAGCTACACCATTCTCAACTTCTGGACCTTCCACAGTTCCACTTAGCGTAATCCTTTCTGTTCCCACTGTGCTTTCAAATTCTCTATCAAGTTTTATGTTAAGCCACTTAAGTGTTTCTTCTGTTTTCCTTCCAGCAATGTCAATAGCAGCCAATGTTATGGGTTCTGCTAGCTCGTTTGCTGTTATTGAAATGGATTTCTCTCTCTCACCAGCCAGCTTGTAAATTCTGTCGCCCAACTGAAGGTATTTTAGTCCAGAATCATCGTTGAAGTTTATCATTATAGATTTAACAGAGAGATCATCATATATTAATTCTGGCTCAATTGAAGGACTCATTTTATCTACGTAAAGATATCGTGAATGTTCATTAATATTTCCAGAACCATCTTCCACCTCGATAATTATATCTTGAGATTCCTTCAAACTGAAACTAAAGGTTTCTTTTAGACTGTTTGGATTATCAAATTCACGCGTGATTTCTCCAACAGTTATTCTTGCTATACCACTTATATCAGTTGCCGCAACTGTTATTTCTGCTAAATCATAGATGATCTGACTGTCCAGAATTATTTCGACTTCAGGAGGTTCATTATCCTGCTCAACGGTAAAAACTCTAGATGAAGAATTTCCTGCAAGATCAACAGCTTCCACTTTAATAGTCTTGCTTTCATCTTTTTCAAGATCCACATTAATAGAATCTTCAAATGTTTTCTTGCCATCAACATTGTATTTTTCATCCTGAATGAAAATGTATTGTAATCCCGTATCATCAAAGGCATTTATAACGAGTTTCACCTGACTTTCTCCTGTAAGCGATCTGCCTTTAATACTGATTTCTGGTGAATTTATATCATAAATGATATATATTTTTTCGCTTGTAATGTTTCCAGCGATGTCCTCAGCTGTTAATGTTAAGGATTGTGTTTTTCTATCAAGTTCATAAGTAATATTGTATTTTCCATCAATAAGATCGTATTTGGCTTCTTCCCCATCAAGGTAAACATTTTCTATTTCAGTGTCATCATCTATTTCCGCTTCAAAGGTTACCGTGTTTCGTGAAGTGTAGAAGAATCTGTCTATTTTTATAGTAGGTGCAACTTTATCGAATATAATCTCGATAGGTAGTTCTGCGATTTTAGAACCCTCAAAATTAACTATATTTAGCTTTGCGGAATGCTTACCCTGTTTTGGTGTGTGCAAATCGTAGCCTCTAAAGAAAATAGTAAATGGATCAATGTACATCTTCATTTTGTTACGTTCCAGAAGGAATGGTGTGAATACTAAGAGGTTACTTCTTCCTCTTACAGGAATGTCTTGTTGAACTTTCGTAATGTAAGGTAATTTTACAGGTATTTCAAGGGATAACGTTGCCTGCAAAGAAGGTTTGTCAAGTAAGGAAAGGAATCTCGCATCGACCGGGTCAATACCTTTTAGTTCTTCAAGCAAATCATCAAGTCCGGTAATACTTGAGTGTATTGTTTTTGCTTTGACAATATTGGGATAAATGGTAGCATTTTCCAGCACTCTATTTGCTTCAGACAAATCTCCACTTAAATTCAATTTATTGTAATTCCAGAATGTTTTCAATGGTTTAAGTGCTTCGTAGGGTTCTATCAAACTTATTACTTTTTCCAACAGATTAATATTTCCTGTATAAAAACCTCCAACGAAGATGCTGCTTAATAATAACGGGTCATCAACTTTTGAATCAATTAGTTCTTCGCAAAACACTGTTACCATTTCATCTTTTCCAAGAGATAATAATGCTTCAATGTATATTCGTGAAGCAAAGGGACCGAATGTATTAATGGCGACATCCTGAATAATGTCAAGTGCTTTTTCAGGATTTTCTTTAATAACAAAAAGGGAATTTATTATGGATATTCGTTTTTCCTGATCAAATGTTGTTTCTTCAAGTTTTTTATGCGCGTTATCCATTTGGTCAAGATAATAATTAGCAATGATTTCATAGTAAGTATTTGCGGGCTTTTTTAAGTCCGTTCCATATTCGTTACTTATCTGGATAAAATCATCGAGTCTTGATAAAGAACCCTCTATCAGTGCTGCTCTAAACTGATTTTCAGCAAGCTTTTCCAGCAAATATGGAATTAATGAATTTGGATAATTTGCATTTTTCATGTATTCTTTTATAAAATCTACAGCCTCAACGTATTTCTTATCGTTAACTAACTCTTCAATGATTGTTTCAAGAGAGCATACAGTTATTGATTTTCTTTCGAAAAAGTCTATAGCCTGTAGTTCGATGAAAAACTCACCGGGTTCCTGTAAGGTTAACCTTATTGTAGAATGATCTTTAAAAGGTTCTTTCTTGCTAAATAAGACATTATTCTCATCATCTACTACAGAAAGTTTTATTTCCAGTGGTTCTGTCATTGTTGCTTTTGAAGTGATTTTTACTGGAAATGTTTGTCCGGTTACAATCGAGTCCGGAAATGATAGCTCAAGATCTATATAATCAATAGGAACAATGAATTTCCCTTTCAGTATCCTTTCGGGTGTATCAACAGTAAGAGTAGGATTTCTATCATCAATATATTTATATCTTAGAACATAAGAACTCCTGAACAATTCAAGCAGTTTTTCGAAAGATGTTTTAAGCTCATCTATTGTAGGGGAACTTAAGAAAACACCACCGGTGGAAAGTGCTAATGTTCCAAGACTGAATTCGTCTATCTCAGTACCAATACCAATTGTTAGTACTGGAATACCTTTCTCTCTTGCCAACCTAATTGCATCAGATAACTTGTTTTTGCTTCCAAAGGCAGTATCAGAATAGTTTGCATCGACACCGTCTGTAATAAGCACAAGGAACTTTAATTCTTCCCGTGAAGAGAGAATGTTTATAGCTTCAACAACAGTATCGTAGAGAGGAGTGGATCCCTCCGCTTTGATTCTATCTATGGCTGCAGATAATTCATCTCTGTCAGACGTAAAGTTTTTAAGAACGTCTATCTCCGTATCAAATGCCATTAATGCAGTTTCACTATTCTCGGGAAGTAATCCAATGAATTCTTTTGTGGCATTTTTTGCTTGGTCCATTACTGGTATCATACTTCCGCTTCTGTCAAGGGCAATCATAAAATTTATTTTAAGTTCCCTTGCAATCTGTCGCACACTTTCAGGAATGATGTCCTTTCCATTTTGCACAACCGTAAAATTACTTCTCTCGATCTCATCGATCGAAAGTGGTATTCCTTCTTCATCAAGTGGACGAAAGATTACCGATATTACTGGAAATTGTGTGATATCAACACTATAGAATTCTATATTTCCACGAAGCTCGGAATATACTTTCTTGACCAGTTCATAACTAATTTTTGCAATGCTACCTTCCAATTTATTTAAAAGTGCTTCTCCAAAATCCTGTCTTGTAGCTTTTACATTAAAAGTAGTTTCACTGTGAAAAAAGCTATTTTCAATATTTTCAGCAGTAAAACTATCTATTTTTAAATTTAAATTATGTCCTGAAGGGGAAGCTTCAGAGATATTCAATACTACATCGACATAGTAGTTGAAATCTTCAAGTTTTTCTTTTTCGAGGGATTTACCGTTTACAATTTTAGATTTTAGTCCTAAATTATCAACTGTTTCCTTTAAAATCATTTCAGCGTTTTCGAAAAACCAGCTTTCAGTTTCAGAACTGTTTATTGTAAGACCGAATATTATGTTTCCAATGCTTAAAGCAAGGTCTTTTCTTACCTGCAAAATCACAGTGAGTTCTTTTTCTTCGTTATCCTCTATGTATATATATGTTTCAAAAGGTTCAAACCCCTTAAGTTGAACTGCTACCCTGTGATAACCGGAAACGACATCATACGAAAAAGGAGTATATCCCAGTCTATTTCCATCTATATACACCATAGCGTCTGTAGGATTACTATCAATATTAATTGTTCCATACGAAAAAATTGCTGTAGTGATTGCAATAATGAAAAGCATAAAAAACAACTTTCGCATTGGATCTCCCCCTTTAGAAATGCGACTTTTGTGTGGTTTAACTAGAAATTAGTGATCGCGCTTTTTGTGATAGGTTACAAAAACTTCATTATGCGCTAAAATAGCTTACTGTATTTCCAAAATAGTATTTATTATTAGTAATTCTCATAATGTTAGATATTACTTTTATTTAGGTTTATGGTGTTAATTATATTTTAGCACTTTAGCTGTCAATAACTATACAAGAAAGCTGCCTGATTTTATTTATTTAATATCCATTCTATTATAGGTACTGGTAAATTATTCTTCATCAGTTTTTTCATTGTTCTCAGAAAGTTTTTCCTGTAATTTCTTTTCTCCTTCGCTATTGAAAAAATATTCTTTAGGATTTTCGGTCATTGAAGATACTTCACCAAAAAATATTCCAAGAACTTCCATAAGAGCTTCTTTTTCTTCTCCAGAAAAATTTCTTTCTATTTCTTGTAATGCCTGTTTTTCGTTCATATTTTCACTCTCGATTTTTTCGATTATTTTTTCTAATTTTTTCTGAATTTCGTCTTTATTCATTTTAATCCTCCTTTTGTCGTATCTATTATTTTATAAAATGTGCAAAAAATTTTATGTTGATCTTTAAAATCAATCAAAGCATCATTTTGAATAGCTCTTATCAACGTTATAATAAGATCTTCGGGTTCTTTAAAATCATTGTCGATTAAATCATAAATATCCTGGGGTTTTTTTACTAAATTATCTACAACATATTTATATAGAGCAAAGGAGAGATCTTTGAGTTCTTCAAAATCCTCTATTAACAATTCACTTTCAAATGTTTCGCCAGAAACTGCTCTCAAAAACAATTTAAATATCATTCTACAAATTGCAACTGCTTTTCCATTTCCGGAAACAAGAAAGGAAAATCTATAGCTCAACAACTCGGAAGATGAAAATTTTCTTTTGTTTAATAGCAGATATTTCATAAACAATTCAATATGGTCCATATCAATATTTACAGTTTCAGATTCGATGCCCTGATTGATTTTAATGATCCTTTCAGATTCAGTGTACTGTGACAAAGACTTTAGCAAAACTTCATAGTCAATACCTTCGTCTGTTATTGCATTTTCTTCAATATTTTTATAACATTCAAGTGCTTTTCCCAATGCTTTATCCATCAAGCCATTCAAATAACTAATTTCTAACGATGTGAGAACAGGATCAATTGAATCTATCGGCTCAATTATTTCTTTTCTTTTATGAATATTCTCATACACTTCTATTCTGTTAATTAAATCGTTTGCTTTTTCTTCGGGTAAGTAAGTCAGTATTTGTTTAGATTTTTCAAAATTGCTGGTGAGTCTATAACATTCACTGAGAGCAAAATAACCTTTCTCATCATTCTGGTTATTTAAATATTCATTTAACAGTTTTATGGCATCTTCAATGAAGCCTCTTTTTTTGTGTAGTAGTGCAAGATCATAGAGTATAAAGTAACCCTCGTTATTTAATTCCTTTGCTTTCTTTAGGTCCGTTTGTGATTCTTTCAACTTTCCCAATCTCATTCTTGAAAAAGCCCTGTTATAAAATAATTCCCAGCGCTTTTCTCTCCTGATTCCCTTTGTGAAAACTTCTTCGGCTTGTTTATAGTGCTGTTTTTCATTGAGTAAAACACCTTTTCTTAATAATGCATCTGTAATAACTGGAGAAGAATGTGGAATCTTGTCTAAAATTTCAAGTGCAGGTTCAACTAAGCCAGAAGCAATATATGAATCTACAATACCAATGTAAGGTAAATGAAACTCGCCGTCGGATAATTCTATGGCTTTGAAATAAAATTCTGCAGCTTCTTCATATTCATTTTTCAAATAAAGTACATTACCAAGTTCATAATAACCTGGAACAAATTTCGGGTTCATTCCTGTTGATTTCCTCAAATTAAGTTCAGATGAATCTAAATCATTCAAGTTTTTTAATAGAATACCTAGATAGAAGTAATATCGGTAATCCAGGTGTATCTCTTTAGCTTTGTTCAGCCATGTTTCGGCTTCTTCGTATTCACCTTTATTTAGTGCTCTCTTAAACGCCTCAAAATAATGAAATACAAGGTATGAGGAATAATATCCATCTTTTTTTGTTACTTTATATTGAGCTTCAAGTCCCCTTATGATTATTTCAGGATCAATTCTATCTCTGTCAATGATTGAAGGAAAATCCTCAATACGAACAGGAAGCTTTACAGGAAGGTTTTGCATTTTTGCCTTTTCAGGTTTTAAGGGTAAATACACCAGTACATTTTCTTTTTCCACAAAATACCCCCATATGTTTGACTATTTGCCAGTGTTATTTACATATAGTATAATACGAAAAGAATGTTCATGCACTCAGGAGGGAATAGTCATGGTTATACTTTCATATGTTTTGGTTGTGCTCCACGTAATAATTAGTGTTGCTCTAACTGTTGTAGTTTTCAATCAGATGTCAAAGGCTTCTGAATTGGGAGCAGGCTTTGGTGGAGGTGCAAGCCACACAATGTTTGGTAGAAAAAAGGGTCTTGATACCATGGGCAAGATTACCGTTGCCCTTGCAGTAGCTTTTGTCGTGAATGGTATTTTATTAAGCGTTATTATGTCAAACCTTATGAAGGGTTAGGAGGATTTATTTGCAGTCTGGGGGAGATCAGTACTCTGCTCTGAAGAGGAACATTGTAACTCTTATATCAGAAGAAGAATTACTGGAAAAACT
>CAYTVB010000022.1:0-28620 GCA_964441735.1 uncultured Thermotogaceae bacterium | reverse complement strand
GGGTGTTTTCTATGGAATGAAATATCAAATTGCTCAGATGCTCAAACAGGATTCAGGTGGAGCTATTATAAATAATTCATCAATTCTCGGTAAGGTTGGTTTTAAAAATGTTTCTGCTTATGTATCGGCAAAACATGGTGTAATAGGACTTACAAAAGCTGCAGCAATTGAATATTCAAATAAAAATATTCGAATAAATGCAGTTAACCCGGCCTTTATCAAGACACCTATGATTGATGAGAATTTAGATGAAAATATGCAGAAAGCTCTTGTAAATATGCATCCAGTAGGACGTCTGGGTGAACCTGAAGAAGTGGCAAAAGCCGTGTTGTTTCTTGCGTCGGATTATTCCAGTTTTATCACGGGTACAGGCTTAATGGTAGATGGTGGATATACAGCACAGTAGGAATCAATAGAACGTGATTATCATAGATTTTACATGAGTATCCTCCCCTTCAAGTCAAATAAGAGATGGCGTTAGCCATCTCTTTTTTTCTCTAATAATTAGCTTAAAATCAGAGAACTGACAAAAAATCCTTCATTCTATTAAGTCCTTCATTTAGTTCTTCAAGTGAGCTTGCATATGAAAGTCTTATATAGTCTTCAGCTTCAAATGCACTTCCTGGTACGAGACCAACTCTGGCATCTTCGAGTAGAGATTTGCAGAATGATAGTGAATCTTTTAGCCTATTATTAAGGAACTTTTTGATATCTATGAAAAAGTAAAAAGCACCTTTTGGATATACGTACTCAAGCTTCATCTTTGAAAGCTTTTCATTCACAAGGGAGCGTCTTTCTTTAAAAGCATCTACCATATAACTTATGTCAACATTAAATGCCTCTATTGCAGCATATTGAGAAATTGAATTTACATTAGAACATTGATGGCTCTGGATTTTAGCGATAGTTTTAGCCAATTCCCTGGAACCGGCTACATAGCCTATGCGCCATCCTGTCATTGAATAGGTCTTCGAAAAAGCGTTTATGACTGCACAGCGTTCTTTCATTCCATCAAAGGAAGCTATACTGGTGTGTTCTTTGTCAAAAGCAAGTTTCTCATAAACCTCATCGGAAATAACGAATAAATTTCTCTGTCTGGCAAGCTCGGCAATTTCTTTCAAGACTTTTTCGGGGTAAATAGCACCTGTAGGGTTGTTTGGTGTATTAATTATAATGGCTTTTGTGTTATCTGTTAAAGAAGATTCAATATCTTCGATGGTAGGAACAAAACCTTTATCTGAATGGGTTTTTACATATACGGGTACACCCCCGCAAAGACTAACCTGTGCTCCATAACTAACCCAGGATGGAGTAAGGATAATTACTTCATCTCCCGGATTTATAATGGCCAGTAATGTATTATAAATCGCCTGCTTTCCACCGTTTGTAACGACAATCTCATCCGGAGAGTAATTTAAACTATTGTCTTTTAACAATTTTTCAGAAATTCTTTCCCTGAGAGGTAGGATTCCAGAAGATTGAGTATATTTTGTTTTACCTTCTTCCATTGCTTTTACCGCAGCATTAATTATACTTTTTGGTGTGGGAAAGTCTGGTTCTCCAGCAGTGAGTTTTATTACATCTACACCTTTGTTTATCATATCAAGCGCCATCTGGTTGAATTCTAATGTTACTGATGGCTTGATGTTTTCAACGTATCGTGAATATTTCATCCACATCCTCCAATGCTACATTTTGTTTAGTGTTTCAAGAACAGCGAGCACTGTATCATTAAAGGTGTCTTTTCTCAAAAAACGCGCTCCCGCTTCTTTCCTTCTTTTACCATCTACAATTGCAGAACATACTACCAGTATTACATCATGAACACCATACTTGAGCTTTTCAACCACATCAACCCTGAAGCTTGGTATGGATTGGCGCAAAGCAGCAACAGATGCTTCCACTACTGCCATGAATTTTTCACTATCGTTCAATTCAACTACTGAACTACCTGATAGCTGACTGCCATCATCATCGATAGTTACCGTTACATTCAGTTTTTTTCTGGTAGCTTTTGTTTCTATTGAGACAAGGCCGTACCTGGTAGAAATATCTTCATAATCTTCTTCCAGTTCATCTTCAGTCTGTTGATCAGTTTTTACCGGATCTCCTTTAATTTGTGCGACACTAACGATCTTTCTATCGATTCTCATACCGGAAGCAGCGTAAATTGCAGTTTCTATGTCTCTCACAATCTGTTTGGCGGGTTTTTTGAAGTCAGCCAGTACATGGATTTCCTTTGGATCGCCTCCATCACTGGTTACAACTTTGGCTCCCTTAACACCCGGAAGCTGTGTAACGATGCCTTCTAATTCAACACTGTTCTGCACAATAATGCACCCCCTGGACCGTCAAATAATAGCAAATAAAATAGATATTGCAGCAAAAAATATTGAAATATAAAGTAATCTGAAACCAATTTTGTCATATTTTTTGTGTGCTTTTTTCTCTTTTACCCTTTTATTCCCAATTTCAAAGGTTACAATGCTAACAATAAAAAACACTATCGCAACTATGAATAAGGCTGACGAAATAACACTCATTGTTTAAACTCCTGTATTGTTCCGTTGCTATAAAATGGAATTTTGTTATACAAATTCATTTTAGCACAAAAAACCGTATCTTCTGCAAACCCTGAACGGACTAGTTTTCTTCCGTGAGAGGAGATTTCTGATAGAACCTTTTCGGGATCTTTTTCATAATATCGATAAAAACCTGATGAAAGCCTTGCTTTGTCAGTAAGATGACCGTCAATAGTTGACACTATCCTACCTGCACAGTAAATGTCTTCAAGTGAAATGTCGCCATTGGTTCCAGAACACACAACATTTATTGTTTCAAATGAAGAGCCAGAAATTGCTTTTACGACCGCGTCAATGTTCAAAAGTGAAGCGATGAGAACTAATTTGCTGTTTTTCGATTTTAATATCGCCTTTGTACCGTTTGAGGTTGTAATTATCAGCGTTCTGCCTTTAACTTCTGAATTGTATTCCAGCGGGGAATTCCCATAATCAAAACCTTCGATTTTATTGCTGTTTCTTTCACCAGCGAGAAGATAACCGGGATTATTTTCCTTTAGCTTGAAAGCTTCTTTGACGGTTCTTACTGGTATTATCTTTTTACACCCAAGGTTGATTAGCGTTGTAATAACACTTGTAGCGCGCAAAACATCAATAACTACTGTTAATTCACTTTTTGATTCTTTAATTGGCGTAAATAAAACATCCGTTTTCATAAGATTACTCCTTAAATAATTTTACATATGGTAATGTCATTCAAAGATGATTTTGTCGGGCTCAAAATTTCTTAATTTAACGCCTTTAATACGGACTGTTTTTCCGTTCAATTTCATTATCAACATATTACTCGAACTGGATTTTACAAGTTTGCTTTTTGGAACCGGAGCATAGACAATTCTTTTAACTGTTTTTGGTGGTTTTTCAAAAAACATTTTGATTCTACCTTTTTCAATATAAACCAGTCCCCCCTCCGGTACAGATGTATTGGTTGTCTTTATTAAAGTGCTTCCATCGGTTATTGCAGTGTTTACTTTGTTGTTTAATTTTCTATAGATGGCAAAACCGCTACCACATGAAGCGACCAGATGTGTTAAGTCATTGTCTGCAATGTCAGAGGAAATCTCCGGACCCTGTGCAGGCTTTGTAACATTAAAACCAAGCACTTCAAGTTCCATTAACGCCTTTTCATCATCTGACAGAGGTTTTTCAGTTGGTTCGTTCTGAGTTTCTTTATACCCGAACACCTTCAATACAGATTTTAATGAAGGATCAACGCCTGCAAGTGCATTATTAATTTCTTTAAGCAGTGAATTGCGATTTCCTAAAGCATCAAGGAAACCCATTTTTATCAGTAATTCAAGATGTTTTGCATTGAGAAAATCTCTATAACTCTTCACAAAATCAAAGAATGAGACATTTTTGGGTGCTTTGTCGAATTTCTCTTTAAATATAGGATTTAAATCACCCGGTGTGAGTAATATAGTATTTTCATCGATATCATTTGTGAAAGATAAATTTAATCCCATAGTCCTGCTTTCAGCAATAGCCCTTATTCGTGAATCTTGCGATAGATTATGCAGCATAGTCTTTAGGAATTTTTGTGCATGATTGGCTTTATAATATGCCAGCCAATAAGATATCAGTGAATACCCTATACTATGAGATTTGTTGAAACTGTAACCGGCAAATTTCTTTAGATAATCTACAAATTCCCTTTGTTTCTTTTTCTCTGTATCGGGAATGTCCTTAAGAACCTCATTTAGTAAATCCGGTTCTTTGTTTGAAATAGCTTTTCTAATAAGTTCTCCTTGCTCGGGCTTGAGAGAAAGTACTCTGGTTGCAACCTGAATCACCTGTTCCTGAAACACCAGCACCCCATTGGTTTCCGGTAGAATTTCCTGCATACTATGCTGGCTCTCTCCCATAGATGAATTGATACGTTTCCTCTTAATATATTCTGAAGTAATACCTGAAGAAAGAGGACCGGGTCTGTTTAAAGCTATTGTAATTGAAAGGTCGGATAGATTTCGAGGATTCACTTTCTTTATAATTTCTGTGGCTCCCGGACTTTCAAGCTGAAATATCCCTGCTGTGAAACCTTTACCAAGTAGTTCATATGTCTTATTATCATTTACTTCAGATAACCAGGAAATTTTATTATCGGACATATGCTTTAGAAATGTAAGGTTCTTCAAAGCAAGAAGATCAAACTTCTGAAAGCCAAGCTCCTTCAATGTACTCATATCCCATAATGAAACATTCACTCCTCGATATTCTTTAAGAGGAATTCTTGAATTAAGGCTTCTTCTGGCAAGTAGCAAACCAGCTGCATGAATTGAATAACCCGAAGACAAACCAATAACTTCATTTGTTATATCGTTACATTTCTTAAGATTAGCATTTCTTATTTCTTTAGAAGACAGTTTTCTATTTGCATTTTTTCTTAAAAAACTATTTACTGAAGTTTCCGGTACTTCCAAAATTTTTGCAACTGCTCTGAAAGCAGATCTATAAGAAAAGTTGTTTTTCGTTTGAATTAGTGCAACCTTATCTTCACCGAACTTAGTTGACAGCAGATCAATTAACTCTTCTCTTCTTTCATCTTCAACATCCAGATCGATATCCGGATAATCCTCTCTGGCGGGATTTAAAAACCTTTCGAAATACAGATCATTTTCAACAGGATCAACAAAAGTAATTCCCAGTGCCATTACGAGTAGAGAACCAACAGCAGATCCTCTACCAGGACCAACCATAATATCTTTTTCTTTTGCCAGGTCAGTAATATTGGATACTGTTGAAAAATAGTCGAGAAAACCTTTATCGCTGATTATGTCAATTTCATGCTTTAATCGATCTCTGTACTCATCGGTATCTTTATTTAGTTTCTTCAGATTATTAAGTGCTTTCTTTTCAAGCTCCGATCGGTTTAAAGATACAGGAAATTCATGTGTGTATTCAGGAAAGGTAATATCGTGCACAAGGAATTCCATATTCTTAACAGCGGGATTTACATATTTGCGGTATTCTTCATTGTCGGGTAAATGAAATTCGCCTTTCAAAGGTTCTTTTTTTCCGATTTTTCTGTACATTTCAAATATGTTTTTTTGATCGGAGAAAAGGTATCTTACCCCTCTAATAAGGGGACTGTGGTTACTCTCTTTTGTTTGAGATCTTAAATAGATTTTCTTTAACTTTTCGGAATCATATTCAATTCCATTTGATTTTTTTATTAGCTCTATAAAAGCATCCCTGGCTACCGGAAAGTAAAATGCATCCTTCACTTTCAGGGCAGGAATGGTGCGTAAACCTGCTTTTTTAAGATGTTTAAACCAACTATAAACGGATGAAAGATCTTTGCTTAAAAGAACAACTGTATCGTATTTTTGTTTCTTGAGTTCACCAATTGTTGACTCAATCCTCAAAAGGCTTTCAAAGGGCTCACCCGGCCGGGAAAGAAAAACGACTTTCATGATTTGTGCTCCAGTTCAGTTAACGATTTAATCAATACGACCATATCTTCAGGTACCTTTGCTGTAAATGACATAATTGTTTTTTTTCTGGGATGAAGAAAGGATAATAGAAGCGCATGAAGCATGTGTCTTTCTGGAACGATAATTCTGTTGGCTTTTCCCTTTGCGTATAATTTATCCCCGATAACAGGATGGCCAAATTCCTTCATATGAAGTCTTATCTGATGTGTTCGACCAGTTTTAGGAGTAACTACGATCATTGAAGCAAAATCACCAAAAGATCTGATTCGTTGAAAGTATGTTTCAGATTTTTTTCCATATTCCGAGACCTTCATTTTGAGACGATTTACCGGGTGCCTTGTTAGTCCATATTTTAGTGTTCCTTCTTGATCGATAACACCATCCAACAGAGCAAGATATTTTTTTTGTACAAGTCGTTGTTTAAATTGAAGACTGAGTTCTTCGTGCATTTGATCATTTTTTGCAACAACCATTGCCCCGCTTGTTTCTTTATCCAATCGGTGGACGATACCCGGTCTATGTCTTTTTCCAGTGCCTTGAATTTCGTCACAATGGAATAGCAAAGCATTTACAAGCGTCCCACTCTTTTTGTTGCCTGTTGGATGAACTATCATTCCCGCAGACTTATTAATAACCAATAAATCTTCATCTTCATATATGATGTCAAGATCAATTGGTTCAGGCAATATCTTAATTTGATTGGGTTCATCTGGTATATTGAATTCTACAACATCACCTGTTTTAATGTTGTAACTGGGCTTTTTATTTCTATTGTTGACAAGTATATTTCCTGCTTTTATATAATCCTGGATCTGGGTCCTGGAGAAAGAATTGGGGACAACTTCAATTGCAAATTTGTCGAGTCTCCACCCATTTTCTCTATTCGATATTTCTATTTTTTGAAGCACTACGCTCCCTCCTGTAAAAGGAAAAAAGAAGAAGGGCAGCACCAACAACAATGAATGTATCGGCTAAATTAAACACAGGCCAATAAGGTAGTTCCAAGAAATCAACAACATAGCCAAACCTTATTCTGTCAATGTTATTTCCTAAAGCACCACCGATAATAAAACCAATAAACAGGTTTTCCCATTTTGTAAGCACGCTTTTATAAATTATTGTAAGAATTAATATAACTACTGAAATACCAGCTGATAGTGAGTAGATAAACTCTATGGGTAAGAAATCTAACATTCCGAAGCCGATGCCCTCATTATGAACATATCTAAACCCAAATAGCCATCCAACAAAATCAATTCTGTTAAAGTAGTCCAGGTTTGATTCTGCAATGTACTTGGTTATCTGATCTGCAATAATTGCTATGAACATTCCAAGGGCACCAGGCAACGTCAATCACCTCAATATAATAAATAAACAATAAATGGTTCAGGCCATATTTTCAACCAATGATTCCATTTCTGCATCATCGATATCGAAATTACCGTAAACTTCCTGAACATCGTCGTTATCTTCAAGATAGTTTAGCAGCTTAACGAGCTTTTCAGCATTTTCACCGGTTGTTGCTATGGTGTTCTTTGGTAAATAAGTAAGCTGGTATGAAACAGAATAACCATTTTCTTCTAATGTCGATCTTGAATCTGATGCCTGATCGGGTTCGGTAATAATCTCAACAGGATCGGTATCATCATTAATGTCTTCAGCACCTGCATCTATGGCAAGTAACTCGAATTCTTCCATATCTGAGATTTCTTTTTTAGGAATAGTAAGTATTCCTTTTCTTTCAAACATCCAGGAAACACTACCGCTTTCAGCAAGATTGCCTCCATGTTTGGAGAGTAGATGTCTAATTTCCTGAGCGGTTCTGTTTTTATTATCTGTTAGGGTTCTAATAAGTAATGCAACACCACCTGGAGCATAGGCTTCATACATAACCTCAACAAAACTCTGTCCTTCCAGTTCTCCAGCTCCTTTTTTTATTGCTTTCTCCATGGTGTCCTTTGGCATGTTTGCGTCTTTTGCCTTATCGATTGCAACCCGTAATGAGTTGTTTGTTTCTGGGTCTGTTCCACCTTCTCTGGCGGAAACCATTAATTCACGGATAATTTTTGTAAAAATCTTTGACTTTTTGGCATCCTGGGACTGTTTCCTGTGTTTAATATTCGCCCACTTATTATGACCAGACATAATTTTTCCCTCCTATATCTTTAATGATTTTCGATAATTTTTTGCCATGAAATATCACATCTGTCACAATAACGTAAACCCCTTTTTCGTTTGAATCTGCGGTTTCATTTGAAGACAATATATCAAGCAACTTGTAGTACTTCACGGCTTTATTTAAATGCTGTGTATATTTTACCACAAAGTACTGTTGTAGTTTTGAATATGAAAAATCTACAAAGGCTTCATCCATTCTAAATTTCCTGAAAGACTTTTTGGTTTTTTTAGTTACCGTTTCTTCAGGTACAAATCTATCGGGATTAAATCGTTGAACGGGAAGGTATAGATTATACTGAAAAGCCTCAAAATACTTCTGTAATTTAAAATCTGCTGGCACCTGCGTTATCTGAATAGGTTTTATGGTGAAATGACCATATGCCCGTAATTTTGAAAAGTCTTTTATCTCTTCGGTTGTTTCAATTTGAACATACCATGCGGTTGAGGCAACGCCAGTAGGTACCGGTGGTGTAAAAACCATCTTCGGTCTTGGGTGGTATCCCTCTGTAAATCTCATACTGATCCCGGCTCTTTTAAAATAGCGTTGGATAGCATTGTCTGTCTCTTTTTGTGAAAGGTACCTTATGATACCTCCCCTGACAAATCTGAACACGTATGGTGGCATCAAATATTCTCCTGATAGGTTGTTTGTGTTATATCTAAATTAACATTATAATTGTAATGTACGTAAGTGATTTTAACAATAGGAATTATGGGAGTGTTAATATGTGGCTTGTTATATCTGATTCTCATGATAACATCAAAACGCTAAGTAAGGCAATTGAAATTGCTAATGAAAGAAATATTGAGCATTTATTTCATTGTGGAGATATTATTGCTCCCTTTAGCGCAAAAGTGCTAAAGGAATTCAAAGGCAAACTTCATGTTGTAATTGGTAATAATGACGGTGAAAAATATGGCTTAAAGAGAATCCTGGGAGATGATCTCACTTCCAGTCCGGTGGCTATAAAAGTGGACGATTACAGTATTCTTATGATGCATGAACCATTTGATTTTGAGGATTTAAAAGGTTATGATTATGTTTTCTATGGACATACTCATGAACTTGTTATTAATCGTGAAAATGAGAGAATCGTTATTAATCCCGGTGATTCGAGCGGCTGGGTTTCAGGAAGGCCTACCTGTGTTATTGTGGAACCGGGCAAATCGGAGCAAATAATAGAACTATAAGTTTAAATAGAGTATAGATTGGAGGTTTTACAGATGGACAGAAAAGTTATCGAAACTGATAAGAATGTTGAAGTAGTTCAGTATTTGTTTGATAAGGAAGAAATTAGAAAAGCAGAGGATAAGGTAGTAAATAAGGTTAACATGAACTATCAGATTCCAGGCTTTAGAAAGGGAAGGGTCCCAAAAAACATAGTGATCAATTTCATTGGTGATAATTATGAAGATCTTGTTCTCGATGAACTGTCGGACAAACTGGAAGAAGCTTTAAAAGCTGAATCAGAAGATCTTTATATACCAGCGATCATTTCAGAAAGGAAATTAGAAGATAATTTCGCAGCCTTTACCATTGAACTTCATCGTGATCCCAAATCAACCGTCAAAGATTACAACAATATCGAATTAAAGGTTCCGAAAAGACAGGAGATTGTGATGAATTTCATTGATTCGAGACTCGAAGAGCTGAGAAATGAGCATTCAATAATGGAACCGAAGGAAGGTAAACTGGGGATTGGTGATATTGCTGAAATTGAATACTCCATTGTTAAAGATGGTAAGAAAATATCGGATAACAAAAAGCAAGAAATCGAAATTTCTGAAAATGATGAAAGACCACTCGTAAAGAATATTATTGGAAAGAGTAAGGGAGATACGGTAGAATTTGAGAAAACTTTTGAAAGCTCCGATAAAAAGTACGACTACACAATAAATATTGTTGAGACGTACAGAAAAAGCCTTATGGAACTTGGAGATGAACTTGCTAAAACAGTTAATTACGATGTAAACGACCTCGAAGAATTGAAAGCAAAATTAGAAGAAGAAGGTGCAGAGCAGTATGAAAACTGGAAAGATGATTTTTTGAGACAGCAGGTATCCAACGTAATTACAGATTATGTAGAAATTGATATTTCCGAAAAAACACTTGATTACTTTGTGTCAAGGGCAATAGAGAATTCAAAAAAAGAGGGAAGTTACGAGAAATATTTAAAGGAAGTCGAAGACGAAGAAGAACTCAAAAAAGAATTTAAGAGTAATATATTGGATGAACTAAAAAAGGAAAGAGCGGTAGAAGAAATCGCAGAAAAAGAAAATATTGAAGTCACAGACGAAGAAATTGAAAACAAGATAAAAGAACTGGCACCTTACTGGGGTGTTTCTGAAGAACAGGCATTGCAAATTATAAAAGAGAAAAAAAGAATGAAAGAAGAACTTGAAGAAAGCATTAAACGAGCCAAAGTCTTTAATGTAGTTAAAGACAAAGCAAACGTCAAAGAAGTTGAAGATGAAGAAAAAGATGAAGAAAAAGAAGAGACTAAAGAAAACGAGAAGAACGAAAACAAGGATGAAGAGGAAAATAAAGAGGAATGAATTTCGGTAACTGATAAATCAGGGGAAAAACGCGGAAGTTTTCCCCTGTTTTTTGTATATTTCTAATATCCTTAAGTGTATTTCATAAACACCAGTATTGTCTTAAAATGGCCTTTGGAGGTGCTATTGTGAAATCTAGAAGCATAGTATTTATTGCGATAATATTGACCATAGCTATTATATTGTTCTTCTTTTTAAGGTCAGTATTTGCAGGAGATTTTCTGGTAAGCCCAATCATTTTTGCTTTTGGTCCCTTTGAAGTCAGATGGTATGGTGTATTTATTGCACTTGGCATTGTAGTTGCTTATTTAATGGGAAGAAAGCTTGCTATAAGAGAAGGAATTGATGAGGACCATCTCATAGAACTGGTTTTTCTTGGAATAATTTTCGGAATTATTGGCGCACGACTGTACTATGTTTTGTTTAACCTTTCCTACTATATGAAAAATCCCATAGAAATTTTTAAGATATGGAGTGGAGGACTGGCAATTCACGGAGCAATTTTCTTTGCACTTTTAGTAGGTTTTATATATGTAAGGTTGAGAAAGAAAGCGAATATGAAGTTCTTGCAGATGACAGATATGTTTACTGCTGTTTTACCCTTTGCACAGGCACTGGGACGCTGGGGTAATTTTATGAACTATGAAGCCTATGGTAAACCTACGGAACTCCCATGGAAAATGTTTGTGCCCCTTGCAAACAGGATGCCAGGATATTCACAGTACGAGTATTTTCATCCAACATTTCTGTACGAGAGTTTGTGGGATTTTATGGTTTTTGGTGTATTGATATGGTTTTTTATGAAGGGCAGAAAGAACTACGGAGAGGTAACCGGACTGTACATGATCATTTACTCTATCGGCAGATTCTTTATTGAGAGTTTAAGGCTCGATAGTTTGTATATGGGAGAGCTAAGAACTGCCCAGGTGGTTTCGGTGATTCTTATCATTGTAGGAATAACGATTTTCATACTTGCTCGAAGTAAAGGTCAATCAGTGAAAAGAGTTTCTTAAAGGCTTTTACGCGATGACTGATTTTTGATTTTATTTCTTTACCGAGCTCTCCAAAGGTTTTGTTATAGCCTTTTGGTATAAATATGGGATCGTATCCAAATCCTTTTGCACCCTTTACAGCATATGAAATAGCACCTTCTACAGAACCCTCAGAGGCAAAGTAATTCATATTAAAGGGATCATAAAACACTGCTGTGCATCTAAATCTGGAAGTTCTTTGTCCAATGTTCTCAAGCTTTTTAAGAATGGATTCCATTTTTTTCTGATAGGAAGCGTTTTCAAGATATCTTGCTGATTTAACTCCGGGAAAACCTTTTAAATAATCAATTTCAAGTCCGGAATCATCCGAAAGCAAATAGGCAGAATGCCCTTTAAATGCCTCGACCTTTTTTATGGCATTTTGCAGGAACGTATCACCATTTTCCTCAACCTCATTTTTCGAAACAATTTCATTTATGCTTCTTATATCGAAACGCTCAGGTGCGATATAATTGATTTCCTTTAATTTGTTAGGGTTGGTTGTCACTAAATAGAGAATCATCTATGAATTTTCTGCCCCTTTCTTATGATTTCTTCTGGATTGTCTGATTTAAAAACGGTGGTTCCCATAATTAGAATATCTACCCCATTATTAACAAGTGTGGTTGCATTATCCAGATTAACTCCTCCATCTACAGAAATTTCAAAGCTAAGATTTCTTTCTTTTCTTATATCATCGAGTTTTTTTATTTTTCTGGCAGCTTCTGGTATAAAACTCTGTCCTGAATAGCCTGGATTTACTGTCATTACAAGAACACCATCCACAAAATGAAGAATTTCTTCAAGTGCTGAAACAGGTGTGTGAGGATTAAATGAAACAAAAGCCTTTACTCCAAGCTCCTGAATTCTCGTAATTAAGCTATGTAGATGAGGTTCAACCTCAACGTGCACAGCAAGCGTACGGGCTCCAGCTCTGGCAAAAGCTTCCACATGATCTGAAGGATTGGTTATCATAAGATGAACATCAAGGGGTGGGCAAAAATCAATTGGTTTTAATGCTTCCAATATTGGAATGCCAAAAGTAATATTGGGAACAAAGTGTCCATCCATAACATCAATATGAAGTAGATCAGCATTCTTAACAAGTGAAACCTGTTCGTATAATCTCGAAAGATCAGATGCCAGTATTGAGGGGGAAATTTTTGCCATTGAAACTCACCTCTTCTTCCGGGTTCGTTGCTTTAATTCATTATACATTTTTGCATAACTCTCATATCTAGAACGCTTGATTGAATGATCCTTCAATAATTCTTTTATGTGACATCCAGGTTCATCAATATGAGAACAATCAGAAAATGCGCATTCCTGAGAAGCGGAGTTGATTTCAACAAAGTAATTTTGCAATTCTCCGGGCTCGATATCTGGAAGTTCAAGTGTTGAAAAACCGGGTGTATCAGCCACATATCCTCCAAAATTGAATTCCAGTAGTTCGCTTATGGTAGTTGTATGTTTCCCCCTACCAAGTTTTTGAGATATTTCTGTTGTTTTTAACCTTAATCCAGGATTAAGCCCGTTCAAAAGACTGCTTTTGCCCACACCTGTAACGCCAGCCATTGTATTAACCTTATTTCTAAAAACCTCAATGAGAAGATTGAGATTTTTGCCAGTTTTTGCTGAGGTTGGTATTACTGTATAGTAATCAGAATAAATATCGGTAAATTCTTCAAGCAGATCTACTGAAGCAAGAAGGTCAAGTTTATTGAGAACTATAATGGTGGAAAGGTTACTGTATTCAGCGAGGACAAGGAATTTATCTACAATATAATAAGACACTTCTGGTTTTGTTAGGGTAGTTACAAGAAGTACCTGATCTACATTGGCAATTTTCGGTCGAGATAATTCATTTCTTCTGTTGAGAATATTTTGAACAAGCCCTTTATTATCTGCTTCTATTGTAAATTCAACAATATCGCCAACAAGCGGTTTTACTCCAATTCTTTTGAACCTGCCAGGCATGTCACATTCATAGTGTTTTCCATCGAGTTCTTCTTTTACCACCAGAGTTTTTCCATGAAAACGTATAACAACACCCCGAAATCTTTTACTCACTATCATCTACCTCCGGTTTATACTTTGTTTTTAATTGACCGCATGCTGCATTTATGTCAGTTCCCTTTTCAGTTCGTAACTCTGCTTTTACTCCAAGGGAACTCAAAGTATTCATGAATTCAGTTATTCTTTTTTCTGAGGGTCTTTTGAAATCGCTACTTACGGGATTTAATGGTATAACATTAAGATAAGAACTCAGTCCTTTCAATAATTCAGAAAGCTTTTTGGCATCCTCTTTGTAATCATTAAAATAATTGATCAATACATATTCAAAGGTTACACGCTTGCTGGTTATTGTCTGATAGTAGTATAGTGATTCGAAAAGATCCTCAATATTATACTTCTTATTTATTGGTACGATCTTACTCCTTTTGTCATCCGTTGGAGCATGTAAAGAAACTGATAGTTTAATTTCAGGTCCAACATTTGTAAATTTAACAATTTCTTCAGGTATCCCCACCGTGGAAATGGTGAAATGTCTTAAACCAAGATTTCGACCGCGTTCATCGTTATATATGCGTATAGATTTTAAAACATTATCTGTATTTAAAAATGGTTCTCCCATTCCCATGAAAACAATATTATCAACCATCTTACCAAGTTCAATTTCCATATAAAGCATCTGTCCAACTATTTCTTCGATGTTTAAGTTTCTAACATATCCTGATAAACCGGTTTGACAGAATCTGCATCCAATTGGGCAACCAACCTGACTTGAGATACAAAAAGTAATATGGTTGGGATGCTTTATAATAACGGATTCAATAAACTCTCCGTCATGCAGCTCCCAGAGCAGTTTCTCCGTTCCATCCTTTGAATATTCTCTGTGCACAATATTCATTTGAGGAAATGAAAAAATATCCTCAAATTGTTCTCTTTCCACAAGTGATATATTGGTCATTTGAGAAAATGATGTCACTCGCTTTAAGTATATCCAGTCAAACAGTTGCTCGGTACGATAACGTTTTAGCCCAAATTCTTTTATTAATTCTTGTAGTTCATTGAAATTATAAGAAAGTATTTCGTGTGGCAATACCTAGTCACTCCTCTTCAAATAGGAAACATATGCCGGTCTTGGTGTTTCAGGTAAAATAAGCCAGATACCATAACCATCATAACGCGATTCAATATTTCTTTCCTTAAATCTATCTTCAAGGTTAACACTTTTATAGCCATTTAGTTCTTTAACAACATCAGTATTTTCTTCAGTAGTAAGTGTGTCGCTTAGATAAAGGAAATGTTCGGGTAGTATTTTAGCCTTTAAAAAGGAAAGTATGTTTTCACCGGACTCAATAAAATCACCTGCGCTTAACGTATGTAATAACCAAGGTTTTTCATTGATGCGTCCAAGTTCGGTCGATTTAGGGTTGATAACAGGAACGTCAAACATCTGTTTCAGTATGTAACGCAGTTCATCAACATGTTTAATTATTCCTGCATCTGAAGGTTTTTCTATTATTTCCAAACAGTCTGAGTAAGCACTTTCCGTATAAATATAGCCTTCAGAATCTAAAATATCTTTGTATTCGGGTGGAACCGCATGTAATGGAGGACTTTGATTGAAGTTTAGCAGAGACTCTACATCTTCTATGTAAGGATGTTCGAATAAATACTCATAGAGCCATTCGGGATGAGAGTAACGTAATTGTACAGGCAAATCATCAAATTCAAAATTTTTTCTATTGATTTTTCTCAGTACAGCATTTACCAGTCCTCTGAATTTCTTTACCTTAACCAGTTCAACCATTTCACTTACAGCAGCGTATCCTGGAACGGTGTCCATAAATAAGAGTTGTGTTACACCTGCTCTGAGAACATTTCTAATAAATATCGGGATATTACCCGGTTTTTTTAGAAATTTTAGCAATATATGATCAATAAGGAGACGCTTTCTAAGCGTCTCCATTATTAAAAGAGTACAAAATTTTTTATTTTCAAGATCCAATGTTTTTAAAGCCAGTTCAAGTTTTTTCCCGGGCAGTCTTTTGTTTTTTTCAACGTAGGTTAATGTCTCCACAGCAAGTGATCTTGGATCTGTCACGAATCTCCACCCATAAAACCTGCCAGTAATATCATTCTTAGTAACTGTAAAGCAGCCATAAGGGTAGAAGCAACATAGGTTAGGGCTGCGGCCGAGAGTACGTTGTTGACTGCCAGTACTTCTTTCTTTGGCATACCCAATCTGGTCAGCATTATCTTCGCTCGTTTACTCGCATTGTATTCAACAGGCAGGGTTATCAGTGTGAATAACACTACCAGCGAGAAAAGGATAATACCAAGTCTGACCAAAAAAGGTGACCAGAAAAGAAAACCGAAAATGAATATAATCCAGCTAAGTCCTGAACCAAAGTTGGCTACCGGTGCGAAAGCGTTTCTCACTACGAGTGGCGTATAGTTTGCCTTATCCTGGATTACATGCCCAATCTCATGAGCAACAACCCCAAGCGCTGCTATGGATTTATTATTTTTGGTTGCTTCAGAAAGTCTCACTACTTTTTTCTTTGGATCATAATGATCAGTTAGTTTTCCTTTTATGCTTTCGATTTTGATATTATATAGACCTACATTGTCAAGAAGGTGCCTTGCCAATTCACTGCCAGTCATGCCAAAGGATGAATTAACCTTTGAATATCTGGAAAAGCTGCTTTTCACTTTGTTTTGTGCCCAGATAGCCAAAATTATTGCAGGTATAAGTAAAATAAATGTAGGATCAAGAAACATTAATTAGCCACCTCCAATTTAATTATATCATTATTTTAGACAGGTTTTCTTCGCCAAAGTTCGGTCTAAAGCAGTTTGTAAAGATCGAGTAACATAAATTTCGTTATTCAGTATAATTTTAATGAGATGAGTGCATGTATGAACACTCTATTCATAATATAATATGTTTGAGGTGATACAACATGTTTTATGTTACTAAAGAATTTACCTTTGATGCAGCACACAAACTTGTTCACTATCATGGAAAATGTGAAAATCTTCATGGCCATACATATAAACTCAGAGTAACGGTTTTTGGAGAACCTGATGATGAGGGTATGGTAATGGATTTTGTTGAATTAAAGGAATTGGTTAAAACAAAGGTGCTTAATACTCTTGATCATTCGTATATTAACGATCATATAGATCAGCCAAGTGCTGAAAACATATCAAAATGGATATATGATAGGCTAAAACCTTCTATTGATAACAATCGAAGAAAACTCTCTGAGATAACACTCTGGGAAACACCAACCAGCTTTGTGCGTTATACAGGTGAGTGTAAGTGAACATTACGATTGGTCGATATATTGCAAAGAGTTCTCCTATTCATAATATGGATGGGCAGGCAAAATTAATAGGTTTTTTGCTGCTTGCCGTTCTGTCGTTTTTATGTACTTCATTATTTGATTTCTTGCTTCTTTATATTTATTTCTTTGTTGTGGCTTATCTTACCAACATAAGACTGCCGGTATTTTTAAAAGGCATCAAAACAATCTGGCTTCTCATAGTTATGATTTTCATCTTCAACAGTTTCTTTACGTCGGGATATGTCTTAATCAAAATCGGGTCAGTAATAATAACGAGGGAAGGTTTAATAAATTCCGGCATTTACTCACTCAGATTGATAGCGGCAATATTATTCAGCACAGCACTGTCGTATACAACCAAACCTCTCGAAGTGGCCAATTCTGTGGAAAGTCTTATGAACCGAGTAAGATTTCCAGCACATATTGCACGACAGACAGGGCTGGTGCTATCAATAGCTTTGAGATTTATCTCAATACTTTCTGAAGAATCAAGACAGATAATCCTTTCTCAAAAAGCCAGAGGTGGATTTAGGTCAGAAAAATTCTTTAGAAAAATCTATGACATGACTACTGTAATAATTCCCTTAATAGTTCTCTCTTTAAGAAAAGCTGAAGAACTGGCAGTAGCTATGGAGGTTAGAGGCTACAATCCCAATAACCCCGTAAACAGAAGAACCACCAACATAAATTTTAGTGGTGGAATGTTTCTGCTAATGAATGCCTTGATTTTTGTTTCAATTATTCTAAATTAACCTATAAAGCCAAGCAACTCCTCAAGTCTTGAAGCTGAGATTCTGGCTACCGATTTTGCACAGGATAGTCTAAGACTTGCGTCTGCATATTGATCAAGCAATATTTTTTCCAGCGCCGGTAAAGCTTCATAGATTCTCAAGAAACCTGCAACTGAAACTGCCAATTTTTGCACAGCAAGAGATTCTTTTCTGTTCTCTATGATATTTGCTATGTCGTCAGAAACATCGGTCAATTTTAATTTCTTTGTAGCCTTCAGAGCAGCTTTTTTTAGTGTTGAAGAAGTAGAATTAAGTGCGAACTTAATGTCATGTTCCAGTGTATAGTCCATCATGCTTCCCAGGGTTTCAATTATTGTTGCTCTAACTCTATCCGATGGATCGTCAAGATTACCTCTCAATATATCAACTGTTGATGGTTCCTTTACCTTTTTAAAGATCTTTGTCGCAAGGTAGCGTTTTTCTTCATCGCTGTCTTCCATGAGGGTTTCGGCAAGTGGTAGTAGTTCAGAACCATAGTCAAAATTTTTCATGTATGTTTTAATGGCTGTCAATGAGACAATGGAATCTTCATGTTTCATTAATTTCTCAAGATTACGTTGTGCAATCTCTTCCGGGAATGTTCCAATGAATTCAACCAGTAATGACTTATATGCAGGAAATTTTGAGTTGTTGATTAATTTTACAACTTCATCACATGACTCGCTGTTTTTAGTTTTGAAATGATTTTCCAGTAATAGTCGCTGCACAGTTTTTGGTAAATCAGAAACGATACTCTCATCCAGTTCCAACTGTCCTTTATATGCGTTATAGATATTCCGTATTTCAATGCTGGGATCTGAAGAAATAAATGCGATTTCATCTGGATCTATTTTATTTTTTATCAGGGCTTTTAGAAATGTCTTACGTACACTTTTAGATGGATCTTCAAATATCTTTTTTATCTCCGATTCTTCTATCTGGCCATTTTCTGCATATGCCTTGGCAGCGGCAGCTCTTACACTTTCAACAGGATCTTTCAGTGCGATTTCAGCCAGCTCTGTATTACTACCCATTTCAGATAACACACGTACAAAGGCCTTTCTAACCTCTGGGGCGGGTTCTTCGAAGAACTCTTCCTGGTCAATCTCGTTAATCAGCAATCCTGAAGAAGCTATTTCCCTTAATGCTCTGGATCGAACTGCAGATGATTTCGAATCTATCATTTCTCTAAGTATTACTTCTTTTCTACCAATTATTTCATCTTCAAGAGAATTAATTATCTGTCTCACGTTTGCCAATTTTGTCACTCCAATCTTGTTGATCTAATAAAGCCATCAATTTCAAAGGTTAAAATATTGTCTTCACAGTAAAACGTAGCGTTATCATTAAATGTAAGAAGAATATTGGTACCCGGTCTACTGCCAGGTTCTTTCGCTGTCCTTCTAATAGTATTATTATGTATTTCATATGTTATCCATGAATTGCCTTCTGTATCGTATATATCGTAAGAAAAACGTTTACTGCTAATCTGTCCCCTTGTTCTAATAAAAAAGTCCATATCGCGCTCAAACAAATCAAAAGTTCTATTTATTGATAGAACATTCTGAGTTGAATTACAAAATTGCAGGTTTCCAATAGTGAACTTTCCAAATAAGTCCATAAGTCCGACCATAACAATGGAAGTTATAGCAAGACCTACCAACATTTCTATTATGGTAAAACCTTTATTTCTCATCTTCCTGAATTTGTTCGGCCATATCAAGTGCATTATTCAATCTTTCAAGTACCATAGTTCTTCCCATAACTGCAAGTGTTTCAAACAGGCCCGGTGTAACAAGACGACCTGTAGAAGCACCTCTTATACTCTGAAATGTATTTTTCTTGGACGTTATTTTTTCTTCAGCAAGATCTCTGACAACCTTTTCAGTCCCTTTCATCGACCAATCATTGTTACTGTCAAATCTCTCAATTGCTCGCTCTAAAAGTGGAATAAACCATTCCTTTTTAATAAACTTCTCCACAAATCTATCTTCAAAGTCCAGCTCATTAATAAAAAATGGCGCTGAAAATTCGTATAATTGCGTAAGTGTGTTAACTTTTGGTTTGCAAATTTCAATAACATCTTTTGTATAGGATTGATTCACTGTTATTTTACTGTACATATCTGTATCACCGATATATTTTAGCCAGTTTCCATATTCAATTAACAAATCATCAATATCCATAGTTCTTAATTGCTTTCCATTGACCCATTCAAGTTTTTCATAATCAAAGATTACCGGTTTATTTGAAATAGAATTCAGAGAAAATTCATTGATCTTGTTTTTGAAGTCAAAGATCTCTTCATTTACAGTCCAGCCAAGAAGGGCAAGATAATTCATAAGTCCTTTACTAAGGTAGCCATCATTTCTGAAAAATTCCACACTCGTATGACCATGTCTTTTCGAAAGAGGTGATCTGTCATGTCCAAGAATCAATGGTATATGCATAAACTCAGGTGGATCCCAATCCAGTACCTCATATATCATCAGTTGTCTGGGTGTATTGGATAGATGATCCTCTCCACGGATAACATGGGTGATTTCCATTAAATAATCATCTATGACAACCGCAAAGTTATATGTCGGGAAGCCATTCGATTTCATGATCACAAAATCATTAAATGTATCTTTTCTGAAAGACATTTCTCCTTTTAGAAGATCCTTGAATAATATCTCACCGGATTTTTCACATTTTAGGTTAATTGTATAGTTATGATTATCATATTCATCTTCTGAAAGGGTAGAAGTTTTCTTAATGATTTTATTTCTGTCATTGGGATCGTAAATGGCGTAATATGCGTAACCTTCATTAATAAGTTTTTCTGCGTAATGAAGGTATATCCCCTGCTCGTTTCTTTCACTCTGTCTATAATATGAATCAAGCCCCTTAATATCGGGACCTTCATCCCAGTCCAAACCACACCATCTAAGAGACATCAAAATCTGTTCCTCAAAATCTTTGGTAGAACGTTCAACATCGGTATCTTCTATTCTAAGGATAAATTTCCCGTTATTGCTTCTAGTAAACAGCCAGTTAAACAAGGCTGTTCTTACACCCCCAACATGAAGGTGACCGGTTGGACTTGGAGCAAACCTGCATCTTATCATGTGATTTTCTCCTTTCTCAGGTCAAAAAGTTTTCAAGTTCTTCCAGAGAGTTTACTTGCTCCAGCGGTGCAAGTTTTCTGTTGTCAAGGTATTTTCCATCAATCAAAATTGATGAAATCCTATCGGTCCACCCGCCTGTTCCTCTAATAAGTATAACAGTCTTTCCACAAGCGTAAGCAGAGACTATTTCATACAATGTCCCTATCTCTCCACCAATTGAAATAACGTAATCACAGGAACGAACTATTAGCAGTGAGCGTGTCAGATAATCCATTCCGGTTAATATATTAAGTGAATTATATTCATTTCCTTTTTCTTCAAAGGGAAGGATGCCTACAACGCCACCATTAGCAGAACGTGCACCACGTGCAACAAGCTCCATTACTCCATCCCTTCCACCGGTGAAAATTCTGTGGTTTAGCTGCGCGAGCTTTTTCCCGGTTGAAATACATAGAGCAGCAATTTCTGATATAGGTAAACTGTTGATGTTACCTGAATAACCAATAACTGCAATATTCACATGGCTTCTTCCTTTCCGAGATAGTTGTCAATAACTGTTGGATCAGCCAGGACCTTCTGGGGATCCCCACTGGAAATGACTTCACCTTTGAAAAGTATGTAAAGAGAGTCAACCACTTTGGATATACTTGTTACATCGTGGTCGGTTACAATTACCCCTATTCCTCGCTTTTTCAGGTTTATTATCATCTTTTGAATATCTTTTACAGTAATGGGGTCTATACCTACAAAGGGTTCATCAAGAAGAATAAATCGCGGTGACAGAGCAAGGGTTCTGGCAAATTCCAGTCTTCTCTGTTCACCACCTGAAATCACATAAGCTATCTGATTCTTCAGATGAAGTATACCAAAATCTTCAAGTAGTTCTTCTGCTTTTTCCACTATATGATCGGTTTTTCTGGTTAGTTTTAGTATCATAATAAGGTTATCAATTACGCTTAATCCCCTGAAAATAGAGGTTTCCTGTGGTAGATAGGCAATACCCTTTTTGGCCCTTTCATGTACGGGTAGATGGGTAATTGGCTCACCACCAATGAAGACCTCACCTGTATCGGGTATAACAATACCAAGCATAGATTTAAAGGCGGTAGTCTTTCCCGCCCCATTGGGACCAAGAATACCTACCACCTCGCCTTTGCTTGCTTTTATTGAAACCTGCTTCAGAACCTTACGTCTTCCAAAGCTTTTATCAATTGAAACGCATTCTAATGTTTCATTATTCACTGTCGAACCCTTTCAGATATTCTATTACAAGGTCAGTTATATCATATGTGCCTTTTCCATAAACAACAGCTTCCTTTGTAATAATAAGATCGTACTCGGTGAATTCGGCATAATTTTTAATTCGTTTTTGTAATCTTTCTATAATGATTTGAGTCTTTTCATTATAGGTAGACTGAATGGTTTGCTCATACTGAGTTTTCTTCGAAAGCAATTCATTTTGCTTTTCAGTCAGCTCCTCCTGACTGGCGCCTTCCTGTTGCATCTGCTGCAGCTCTTTAGAAAGTTCATCAAGCTGTTTCTGATAAAAATTCAAATCTTCCTGATAACTCTGATTCAATTCTTTCCAGTCTTCAGTGGATTCCAAGACTCTTTGCATATCTACATAGGCTATTTTGGCCGGGTTGGATGGGCTCGATGAGTTTTCGGAAATCACAACTGCTGTTAGTAAAAGAATTAAAACAAGTACGGGAATTAGTTTCTTCACAAAAACACCTCCTGGATTATTATATGCTAAAACTTCTTTTTAGAATCTAATAATATAGTAACCGGGCCATCATTTGTCAGCGATACACTCATGTAAGCTTGAAAGATACCCGATTCTGTTTTTACCTGTTCACTTGCTTTTTCTAAAAATACTCTGTAAAATTCCTCAGCTTCTTCGGGAGAAGCCGCATCAGTAAATGAAGGTCTTCTACCTTTTCTGGCATCGGCAAGAAGAGTGAACTGAGATACAGCTAAAAGCTCTCCATTAACATCTTTCAGTGAAAGATTCATCTTTTTATCATCATCTTCAAATATTCTTAAGTTAACAATTTTTTCAATCATCCAGTTAACATCATTTTCTGAATCATCCTTTTCAAAACCCAGTAGGACAAGTAGGCCTTTACTAATTGCGCCAACGATCTCTTCATCAACTTTAACATGTGCATTGTTGACACGTTGAATTACTGCTCTCATGAAGACCTCCCGATGCGTTTCACGAACTGAACATTTTTCAATCCTCTGATATTTTCCATTACAGAGGTTAGATGAGCTACATCTCTTACCAGTAATGTAACCTTAAGGGAATTATAACCCCATTTTCCGGTTTCTACAGCATATTTATTTATAGATGCGTGTTTGGTTTCTATTTTTTCAATAATCTTTGGTATACAGGACCTGTCATTATCCCTGAAATCGACCAGTATCTTTGCTGTATATCTTCTGTCTGTATTGGGACTCCAGTAAGCGTCAACAAGTTTATCTGCTGGCATTGTTTTTATGTTTGGGCAATTTGCTTTGTGTACGGAAATGCCTTTACTGCTAATCACTGCAGCTATTTCATCACCGGGCAATGGTGTGCAACATTTAGCAAAATGTACGTCGATTCCTGTTTGACCACCAACGATAACCTCTTTTCCTTTTCCTGGTTTGGTTTCTTTTAGTGGTTCTTCTATTTCAGGGATATCTTCTTCCTCTTCTTCGGGTATCAGCGTTTTCATTAATTGTTCACTTGTAATATCACCTTCGCCGACCTTTAAATAAAGCTCGTATTCGTTTTTCAACTTATATTTATCCATCAATTTTTCAATGGGTTCAGAGTGTATAATGCCTTCGATAGGTTTATTCAGTTTTTTGCTGATCTTTCTAATTATTTCTTTACCTTTATTTACATATTCCAGATTGTATTTGTTTTTAAAGAACCTTCTTATTTTAGCCTTGGTGCTGTTGGAATGAGCATACTTCAACCAGTCAAGACTTGGACCGCTACTTGATTTGTTGACTATGATCTCTACTCTATCACCAAGCTGAAGTTTGTAATCTATGGGAACAATTTTGTCGTTAACTTTAGCTCCTGCAAAATGGTGTCCAACTTCGGTATGAATAGCGTATGCAAAATCAATGGGAGTTGCGTTCTTTGGAAGATGGATTACTTCACCTTTAGGAGTGAAGACAAAGACTTCGTCAGGCTCAAGAACTGTTGAAACAGAATTTATATCACTGAAACTTTCTATAAAATCTCTATGCCAATTAACAAGTTGATTTAACCATGTTCTGCTGCTGAGATCCACCCCTTCTTTGTATAACCAGTGAGCTGCAACTCCAAATTCAGCTTCTATATTCATTTTGTCTGTACGAATCTGGATTTCAAGCGGTTCTCCACGATGTGTAATAACAGTTGTGTGAAGTGAACGGTAGCCGTTGGATTTTGGAGCAGCTATGTAATCCTTAAATCTTCCCGGTAGAGGAGGCCAGAGTGCATGTATTAATCCAAGTACCTTGTAGCAATTAACATCATCATCGGTGATAATGCGAAGTGCTATAAGGTCGTAGATTTCATCGAAGCCTTTGTTTTTCTTTGTCATTTTTTGCCAGATACTGTAGAGATGCTTTATTCGACCTTTCATTCTAAAATTTATTTTGTATTTTCTCAGTTCCTGGTCTATTACATCTTCGTACTCATCCATAATAGATTCGCGTTCTTTTAGCTTTTTGTTGAGCTTTTTCTTTAATTCTTTATACTCATCATGATAGATTGTTTTGAAAGAGATATCTTCAAGTTCCCATTTTATTTTGTGGATACCAATTCGATGTGCGATAGGAGCGTATATGTTTAATGTTTCTATGGCCTTTTCTTTCCTTTTTTGTACATCATTTAAGTGTTCTATTGTTCTCATATTGTGCAATCGATCAGCCAGCTTAACAATAATTATTCTCAGATCGCGGGCCATAGCGAGAAGCATTTTCCGAATGGTTTCAGCCTTCATTCGTGACTTTAGCGCTTTGCTGCTTAACTTTTCATTCAGTCGCAAATTGCTTATTTTTGTTACCCCATCAACGATACTGGAAATATTTTCACCAAATTCACTGCGAATCATGTCAAGTGAAACGTCGCAATCCTCTACAACATCATGTAACAGTCCTGCCACTATGGTATCTATATCGGCTTTTAGCTCAGCAAGAATTAGAGCAACTTCGACAGGGTGGTGAATAAAAGAATCACCGGAGTCTCTCATCTGCCCTCTATGCTCAGCTTCTGCAAGTTCATAAGCCTTTATCAAGAGATTCTTTTCTCTTCGTTTTAATCGTTTATCAAGACGATCAGCTATTTTATCTACTATTTGCTGACCTGTCTTTACATCATAAACCACTTTCTCACCTCGTTTTTACACTTATAAATATTTTATCATGATTAGACTGAACTGTTTAACATATGGCAGGGCTGTAAAGCAGACAGGATTTAGCTTAACACTTAGTGATAGCTAGACTACAAATTATAAAATGAGCTTTAAACAGCCAGCAGAACAAATTTTGAAATAACGCATGAGTTCAAAATAAGAATGCTCTGATTGCATTTATAACAACTACTGCTATAAGGAATACCTTTAGGAACTTAATTCCCTTAGATATTGCCAGCTTTACAGCCAGGAAAGCACCGGTCATATTACCGAGAGCAAGCATTATACCTAATGGAACATCTACCAGACCATTTGAAAAGAAAATTATCATAGAAACACAGGTATAAATGAGTACTATCCCGACTTTTATTGCGTTTGTTTTAATTAAATCAGTTCCAAGGAAAAATGTAATAGCTGTAATTAATAAAAATCCAATTCCTGCCTGGATGAAACCTCCATAAATACCGAGTCCAAAAAAAGCTATATACTTAAAAATCTTCAAACCTTTTCCATTTATATTTTCTGAAACCTTCGGTTTTTTGATAACAAAAATTACCATAATAATCAATATGATTCCAATTACCTTATTTAAAATGTCTTCATTAAGATCAACGGCAATAAACGAACCAATAACTGCACCGCCAGCAGCCACAATACCAAGCGGTAAAGAAATTTTTATCGCCTTTACACCCTTTCTTTCAAAACTTGTGACACCAACTATATTCTGCAATAGTATTGCTATCCTGTTAGTACCATTTGCGATATCAGCTGGAAGTCCATAGAACATAAGAATTGGAAGAGTAATCATAGAGCCTCCTCCAGCAAGGGTGTTTATTATTCCTGCAAGCGTTCCCCCACCAAACATCAATAAATATCCAAGTATATCCATAAGCACCACCATAATTGTGTTTTTTTAAGTGTATCACAGTTATCAAAAAATGATTTTATCGCTTAAGTGATTTTAAACCCCGTTATTTTAAAATAGTATGATCTAGTATATAAATTACATACTATATGTATTACATGATACTAGTTAATATATATTTATAAGTTCTAATAATAATATTGAACATACTACTATAAAAGTGGTATAATTAATTTGAATTGTTATATAGTTTGTATATTGAATAAGGAGGAATATACTATGCCAAGTACAGTAAATATTATAGATGTATTGAATATACTAGGAAAACTTGAAGACGAGACAAAAAATTCTACAAGAGAAAGATTTCAAAAAAACTATCTTGCAAAATTAAATGATCCTTCTGTAATACTGGATGAATCCCAGGAAATATATAGCGCTTTCTGGTCAACGAAATCAAGTAAAGATATTTATCAGAAGGCGTATGGTGATCTTGTAAACAGGCTTGGAGAGATTACAGGTTACAGTGTAGAATATGCAAAATACAATAACAGAGAAAAAGTAACCGGGATCTGGAAGATGGGCTCAGAAAATATTTTAAACATAGCAGCTTTTATTCCTGAAGATGTAAATAACTTAAAATGGGTATCCAGACATGCTTTACTCGTATTACCTGAAGAAATGGATCTGGATAGACCCTTTGTTACACTTCCAAAACTGGTAGATTTTTTTAATATGATTCTACAGATAAACCTTCCCCTGGGCTCCGTTACAAACGTTCTTTCGATAGATAATAACTTCGACAAAAAGCTTGTACCCACTATGGAGCTCGTATTTTTAGCCTTTAAAAAAGAGTTATCAAGCGATGCACCGAAATACTCCATGAGCGCTGAATGGAACAAAGAAGAGCTTGGAAAGCTACTAAAATCTATCAAAGCCCCAACAAAAGAGTTCATAAAAAGTTTGACTGAAGAACCAAAAACAGCAAAAGACTTATACGAAGAAATGAATGGCAGACTTCCGGAAGAAAAATCTTTAAAAAGTCCAATGGCTATCGGTGCAATTATGGGTGCACTTTCAAAACACTACGGTGGAATTAAAGAAAAGATTGTTGAACGTGATGGAAATGCATATAAATTGGTCGAAAAATACAAAAATATGTTGTCGGAATTGATAAATCAGTAATAATGCGCTTTTGAGTATTATACTTACGAGAATGCGATTTAAGCGGTTTTGATTTAATATTAATAGATAAGACTGTCAATTATCAAGAAATCCTTTCTGTGCGCATTTTCGTAAAGACTGTATGTAATTAACAGATAAAGCGCGTTCTAGAAGATTTTGTAGAAAGGTAACTATGTGATAGAATAATTAGGCGACATAATTACCATTATGTCTCCACTTTTTAATATCGGGAGGGTTACCATGAATTATAAAAAAGCTATGGAAAAATTCCAGGATTACATGGAGTATGTAAGAAATCTATCTCGAAATACAGTGGAGGCATATATAAGAGACCTGAATAACTTCGAACAGTTTCTTGAAAAGCAAGAGCTTGATTATAAAAAAATCAACAGAAGAGATATTGAACGATTCATGCAGGCACTTTCAAGAGGAGAAATAACCAACAGAAAGCTCTCTCCATCAAGCATAGCAAGGAATCTATCTTCTATCAGTACATTTTATGCATACCTTCATTTAAGTAATGTAGTAGATACTATCCCAACAGAGATGGTAAGAACTCCCAAGAGAGGTAAAACATTACCAGAGTACATAAGCTATGAAGATATACAAAAATTTATCGGTAGTTTTTCTGATAGTCCTCTCGGAAAAAGAAATAAAGCTATCATTGCATTGATGTACTATTGCGGACTTAGAGTAAGCGAAGTTACCGCTCTAAAAATAAGAGACATTGAGTTATACAATGAACCCTTAATACAGATAAGAAGTGGAAAAGGAAACAAAGATAGAATAGTTCCTTTAAGCAAAAAAGCAGAACAACTGATAAATGAATATCTTGAGGTAAGAGAAAGCTTTAGCAACTCAGAAAGGCTTGAAGAGCTGTTTATAGGTATAAGAGGAGAAATAGTAAGTAGAAAATCGATACATAAAGTGATTACAAAACATGCAAATAAAGTCTTTCCCGGCAGGCATATCACACCTCACGTATTGCGCCACAGTTGCGCAACACACCTACTTCAAAGGGGTGCCAGTGTAAAAGTGGTACAGGAGATACTCGGCCACTCCAATGTCTCAACTACAAGTATTTACCTTCATATCACCGACAAAGAAAAGCGAAAAGCCGTAAAATTACTCTCTGATATAGAATAAACTAGTATA
>CAYTVB010000021.1:0-31391 GCA_964441735.1 uncultured Thermotogaceae bacterium | reverse complement strand
ATTTGAAGATGACAGCAACCGATTTTGATAATCCAAAAGCTGAAATAGTCAATGAAAACGGAGCGGATTTCGTGAAGAATTATTCTGATTACTTCGATGCAATTATTATAGATTCTACAGATCCCACTGCAGGCGAAGGGGGGCATCTGTTTACAAGAGAATTCTATAAAGACTGTTATAAAGCACTCAAAGAAGATGGCTTATTATCAGCTGAAACAGAAGATCCCTTCTACGACAAAGGATGGGTAGCCATAGCCTTCAACAGAATTTCTTCTGCTTTTCCCATCTCAAAAATGTACACAGGCTTCATGACAACTTATCCATCGGGTATGTGGACATATACACTTGGTTCAAAAAAATATGATCCTCTCGAGAACTTCAATCCAAAACGGGTTAAAGATATACAACACGAACTGAGATACTACAATTTGGAAGTACATAAAGCGTGTTTCTCGCTTCCTGAATTTCTTAAAGAGCTTATTCATCACGTATAAATTTCAATGTGAGTTTAGATGAGGGGAGAAATCCCCTTTTTTTATGCAGTATTAAAATTAGCGTGATAGAATTGTTCAGAAAGCTCGGGAGGAATGGAATTATGTACGAAAGAAGTCGAATTCGAAACATCGCAATAATCGCTCATATAGATCATGGAAAGACAACTCTAGTAGATAGAATACTCGAGTCAACGCACTCTGTTGAAACAAGGAAAATGAAAGAGCAATATCTTGATGCAATGGATCTTGAAAGAGAACATGGAATAACTATCAAAGCCTCTCCTGTAAAGGTTCTTTACAAAGCCGAGGATGGACTTGAATATGAACTGAATATTATAGACACGCCGGGTCACGTCGATTTTACTTATGAAGTATCCAGAAGTCTTGCTGCATGTGAAGGAGCTGTATTACTGGTCGATGCTTCACAGGGTGTTGAGGCTCAAACATTTGCCAACACATATCTGGCACTGGAAAACGATCTTGAAATAATACCTGTTATAAACAAAATCGATCTGAGTGAAGCAAATATTGAAGAAACCAAAATGGAGCTCGAAGATCTTGTTGGTTTTAGTGAGAGTGAGTATGTTCTTACCAGCGGGAAAACAGGGGAAGGTGTGAAAGAACTTCTAGAAACTATTGTAAAAAGAGTCGCGTCACCCAGTGGCAACCCGGAGAGAAAATTAAAGGCGCTCATTTTTGATGCCAACTATGATAAGTATCGAGGTGTCATTGTACACACAAGGATTTTTGATGGCTCGGTAAAACCCGGTGATAAAATAAAACTTTCCAGTATCGATGAAGAATTTGAGGTTGATGAGGCTGGTGTTTTTTCGCCGGATCTATTACCGGTCGATTCATTGGGTGTAGGTGAAGTAGGCTACTTAATCGCCGGAATCAAAGATGTAAAAAGAGCGAAGATTGGTGACACAATAACATCAGCGGATGACCCGGTAAGCCAACCTCTTCCTGGCTTTAAAGAAGTAAAACCAATGGTTTATGCAGGATTGTTTCCAGGTATGCCAGAATATTATGAAGAACTTAGAAAGGCGCTAGATAGGCTCAGACTTAACGATGCTTCTTTCGTTTTCGAACCAGAAAATTCACCCGCTCTGGGTTTTGGATTCAGGGTTGGTTTTCTCGGTCTTCTTCATATGGAGATAGTAAAGGAAAGACTTGAAAGAGAGCATGAAATAACGTGTATCCTTACCGCACCAAATGTAGTTTATAGAATAAAACCCAAAGAAGGAGAGCTTTATGAAATACATAATCCAACAAATTTCCCGGAAGATGGTGATTTTGAAGAGGCAGTAGAACCCTTTGTAGATCTATCATTGATAACACCATCTGACTATATGGGCAATATTATAAGTTTTATGACATCAGAAAAAAGAGGGGATTTCAAAAAGGTTGAGAATGCTGGTAGAAACAGAGTGATTTTGCATTTTGTGGCACCACTTTCTGAAATTATGTTTGACTTTTTTGATAAAATTAAAGCGATTTCTCATGGTTTTGCCACTATGGATTACGAGATTATTGGTTACAGGGTTTCTGACCTTGTTAAGGTAACCATTCTTGTGAACAAAGAACAGGTGGATTCACTTTCTTTTGTTGTTCACAAAAGTAAACAGTACGCAATGGCAAAAAAAATGGTTGATAGGTTAAAGGACCTTATTCCCCAGCATCAATTTCAGATTCCCATTCAGGCCAAAGCTGGTGGAAGGATTATTGCCCGGACAGATATTAAAGCTCTTAGAAAAGATGTACTTTCAAAATGTTACGGTGGTGACGTCACAAGAAAAATGAAACTTCTTGAAAAACAGCGTGAAGGTAAAAAGAAAATGCGAGAAATTGGAAGGGTAAGAATCCCGCAAACTGCCTTTTTAGCATTACTTAAATCAGATGAACTGGATGAATAAGAACGGAGGAAAATAAGTGCTGATACTTGGTGCTCATATGTCCACCTCTAAAGGTTATCATAAGGTTCCAGAGAACTCTTTAAAGATTGGAGGAACAGCATTTCAAATTTTTCCGCACAGTCCTTCACAATGGAAGGCAAGATTTCCCAATCCTGAAGAAATCATCAGATTCAAAAATTCTATGAATAAAGCCGGATTTACCAATGAAGAAGTACTGGTTCATTCTGGTTATCTTATCAATCTTTCCAGTCCCAAAAAAGAAGTCTGGAATAAATCAGTCAGATTGCTTAAAGAGGAAATTGAAACTGTATCTTCATACGGGCTGAAATATCTGAATTTTCATCCTGGCAGCCATCTTGGAAAGGGATTAAATGATGGACTTGATAGATTGGCTAAAGGGCTTGATATAGTATTAAATGAAAGTGAATCAAAGGATATCATTCTGCTTCTTGAAAACGTGTCTCCAAAAGGTGGAAATATTGGAAGCACGTTCAATGAGTTAAAAAGGATACTGGATCTCGTTTCCTTTCCTGAAAGATTTGGCATTACCTACGATACCTGTCATGGTTTTGATGCAGGTTATGATATTACAAACAAAACAGGAACTGAAAAAATTATCGATGAGATAGATAAATCAATAGGTTTGGATAGATTAAAAATGATTCATCTAAATGATTCAAAGTTTCCGTTAGGTTCAGCAAAGGACAGACATGAGCGAATTGGAGAAGGTTATATAGGTGATTCGGGATTTGCCTGTTTTCTTTCATATACTTATTTCAGAGAAAAACCTCTCATCCTCGAAACACCAGGTAAAGATCCAGAACACAAACAGGATATCTCAAGAATAAAATCTATTCTTAAAAATGAGGTAGGTCACGGTGGATAAAAAGTATATTGTAGTCACCGGTGGAGTGTTAAGCGGTGTTGGAAAGGGAATACTATCGGCATCTATCGCAAGGGTGCTCAAGGAATGCGATTTAAAGATCAACACATTAAAAATCGATCCGTATTTAAATATCGATGCTGGAACTATGAATCCAAATCAACACGGAGAGGTATTTGTAACAGAAGATGGATATGAAGCTGATCTCGATTTGGGCCATTATGAACGATTCCTGGGTAAAGAAATGAGACGCAGTAACAATATGACTGCTGGTCAAATTTATAAAACAATCATTGAAAAAGAACGTTCGGGCGAGTATCTTGGTGCAACTGTTCAGGTAGTACCCCATGTAACGAATGAAATAAAGGATAGAATAACACAGATCCCCGGTGATGTGGTGATGATTGAAATTGGAGGCACCGTAGGAGATATCGAAGCGGAAATATTCCTCGAGGCAATAAGAGAGCTTGCTTTAGAAAAGGGAACTGATAATTTCCTTTTTGTTCATGTAACCTATGTACCATTTCTTGAAGCTTCTGGAGAATTCAAAACAAAACCAACCCAGCAATCTGTTCAGTTACTAAGAAGAATTGGAATACAGCCCGATCTAATTGTAGTACGTTCGGTATCTAACCTTGATAATGAACAGCTTGATAAGATTTCTCTTTTTGGTGGTGTAATAAGAAAAAACGTGTTCAATCTTCCGGATGTATCCAATGTTTATGAGATTCCATCACTTCTTTATTCTCAAAGCATTCACAACATAATTGCTTCAGAATTAAATCTCGCTGTAAAAAATGAATTCAACTGGTTATATCCTGTACATTTTGATAGTTATAGAATCGCTATTATTGGCAAATATACGGAAACTGAAGACGCATACAAGAGTATTAGTGAAAGTATTTTGCTCTGCGGTGTAGAAAAGCCAGAAATTATTGATGTACACGAGTTTGATGAGATGGATAATAGTGAACTTGAAAAGAATTTGGCTGATTACGATGGCTTAATTATTCCAGGAGGTTTTGGTGAAAGAGGTATTGAGGGTAAAATTAGAACAATAAAATATGCTCGAATAAACAATATTCCCATTCTCGGTATTTGTCTGGGTATGCAGCTTATGATTGTGGAATTTGCGAGAAACGTTCATGGGATGAAAAATGCCAACTCTAAAGAATTCAATCCCGAAACACCGTTCCCGGTAATTGATTTGATGGAAGAACAGAAAAAAATTATGAATCTCGGTGGAACGATGAGACTGGGTAATCAAAAAATGAATATAGCACCTTTATCAAAACTGGAAAGACTGTACGGGAAAAATGAAATTATTGAACGGCACAGACATCGCTATGAAGTCAACTATGGAAATTATAAATCTATGTATACAGACTCTCCAAAAGATAAATCTGGCAAAAGACTTTTCATATCCGCAAAATCCAGGTTTGTTGAAGCCGTAGAACTAAGCAACCATCATTTCTTCATTGGCATTCAGTATCATCCTGAATTCAAATCAAAGGTAGGAAAACCGCATCCTTTATTTCTTGGACTCATTAACGCTATAAGAAACGGGGCAGGTAATCATGAAACTTAAAACAAGGGGTAAAACATACAGTTTTGACGGCCCTGAACTGGTTGGGGTAATAAACGTTACTCCCGATTCTTTTTATCCCGACAGTAGATATTCAGTTAATAAGAAAACAGTTGAAACTATTTCAAATATGGTTGATCTTGGTTTACGTATTATAGATATAGGAGGAGAATCATCAAGACCCGGCGCGGAACCTGTTCCTCCACAGGTTGAAATAAAACGTGTGATTCCATTAATCAAAGAAGTAAAGAAAACCTTTCCTGATTTACTGGTTTCCGTAGATTCATATCATCCAGAAACTGTTGAAGCCGCTATGGAAGCCGGAGCTGATATATTAAATGACATAACTGGCTTGAAAAATCCAGTGTTACTTCAGACTGTGAAAGACTATAAAACTGCTGTAATTATTATGCATATGCAGGGAGTACCAAAAAACATGCAAAAAAATCCGCAATATGTTAATGTAATCAGAGAAGTAAGTTCTTACTTATTTAGTAAAGCAGGAGAAGCTATATCTTACGGAATAGATGAAAAAAGTATTGTAATCGATCCCGGCATTGGTTTTGGCAAAAGTCATGAAGACAATCTTGAGCTACTGAGAAATATTGATGTTTTTACAGGAAGTGGTTATCCTGTTCTTGTCGGTCATTCAAGAAAAAGTTTTATAGGCAGAATTTTAGATCTACCTGTTGAAGACAGGCTTGAAGGCACGCTGGCAATCACTTCATATCTTTTTCTAAAGGGTGTTAATTTCGTAAGAATTCACGATATTAAACAAAACTTAAGAACAGTTCGCGTTCTAAAAGCACTAAAGGGTTCATGATATAATTTTATGATTTAGCTTCCGGGAGGGTTTTTTGTGGCTTATAAAAAATATTCCAAGAAATACTGGAAAGAAACCTTTGAAGCTTATCTATTTTTGTTACCATCCTTCGTAGTTCTTGGAATCTTCATTTTCTGGCCAATAGGTTTTTCACTTGTTTTAAGCTTTTTCAAGTGGGACTATACCAGTGCTGAAAGATATTTCATAGGTCTGGATAACTACAAAGAGCTTTTTAGACTTTCATATCCCATAAGTTTGAATTTTATATATGCGGTGGTAAATACTGTTGCCTACATTTTTGGGGCAATCATTTTAACGAGATTTTTCTATTTTATTGCTTCATCGTTTACTAAATACTATAAACCTTCAAAGAAGTTCTTAATGCCTTACCTGGCTTCACTTGCTGTATGGATTACAATGATCATTTCAAGAAATATATACCCTGAAGAGGTCTTTTCCTGGTATCACTTTATTATGGCACTTTTTCTCATAGCGATTTCTGGAGGAATAATTTTCAAAAAAAGTAACGATGAGCACCTTAATATTATGAGATCAAGAAGCTGGACCTCCATGATTATGGTTATTCTCTTTTTTATTTTTACATTTATGGTACTTGTACCCGCTGGAGATGACCTCATAACTTACTTTGTTTTAGCTAAAGAGAGTTCCGATTTCATTAAAGCAACATATAACACCATCTATTATGTTTTACTTGCTGTTCCTACACAGATTACTATTGCGCTGGTAGTAGCATTATTGTTAAACAAAAAGATTAAATTGCGGTCTTTATTCAGAACAGCGTATTTTATCCCTTTTGTTACATCAGTTGTTGCTGTTTCACTTGTATGGCAGTGGATGTTCAATGATCAGTTTGGATTAATCAACTATTTCCTTTCATGGTTTGGTATCGATAAGATTGCCTGGTTAAAAGAAGAGCAGTGGACAATCCCTACTATTGCCATAGTTTCGGTCTGGCAGCATCTGGGATACACAGCAGTCATTTTCTTAGCAGGATTACAAAGTATAGACAGATCTTATTATGAAGCAGCACGAGTTGATGGAGCAAATACCTGGCAACAGTTTAAACATATAACGTGGCCACTTCTATCCCCAACAACCTTTTTTGTACTGATAATTACTATGATCGGATCATTTAAGGTTTTCTCACAGATCTTCATTCTTTATCAGGGACTTCCAGGTCCGGTTAATCAAAGCGGGTTGACGCTTGTTTATTACGTTTTTGAAAAATTCTACAATGAGCAGAGAATGGGTGTGGCCAGTGCTGGTGCCTATATTTTGTTCCTCATTATTCTGGCGCTCACATTTATTCAGTTCAGAATCGGCAGAAAAAGAATACACTACGAATCTTAGGGTGATTTGAAATGAAGAATTCTACGAAATCCTTGTCTCAAATTTTTATATATATTTTAATATTTGCTGGAGCTTTCATCATGCTAATTCCATTTGCATGGATGGTTGATACGTCATTCAAAGCAGCCAGTGAGGTTTCTACCTGGCCTCCAAAATGGACTACAAAAAATGCGGAATCAGAAATTGATTTTAAACTGCAAAAACAATACAGAACAACCGGAGGGCTGGATTTATCAACATTAAGTCTTGATCAATTTAAAAACTTTGCTTCACTTATTGGTGAAACAACAGGTATAAACACACTGGTACTGAAATTGAACGATGATACTATCAGGCGTGGAACGGTCACCATTTCCATACTGCAGGATAATGATAATGGTTCTCCCGATAATTATTCGTTAAACCCGAAAAACAGCGATTATCAATCTCTCGTAGATAAGTATAATCAGTGCGTTGCAGAATTACCTGAAGCATACGATGAGGGGATCGATTTAGAAACGGATAATCCATCGTTGTTCATGGACAATTTTCTTGATGTAGCAGAATATAGAAGCGATGCTTTTGCACGAAGAATAGTTTTGTCTTCCAGTCTTGAAACGATTTTCTTGAAATCGAGTTCAGGTTTCAGAAATATTGTTGAGAATTCCTTGAGACCTTTCCCCATTGATGATGAGGAAACAAAACAAACAAAGGAAAAGCTGAAGCAGGAGATAAATAGCATTGTAGAACCGTTGCTTGTCGAACTATCACAAAACGCTACGGATATAAGAGAATACAGAAGAGGTTCTGGAACATTAATCGAACTTACAGAGCTTGATCAGATAAAAGAAATGATTGGTTCCTTACTGGAGAAAGCACTAAACAAAAAAGAAGCCATTTATGAAATCATTGATGTCGTAGCCACGAATGATAACAGGCAATTGATGCTTGCTTCAAAGAACATTAAAAATGCTTTTGAAAACAATATAATTACTCCATTAAAGGAATGGAATAATCTTCTTGATTTATATTATTCTGCGAAGAACTATTATAAAAATATCCAGTCTGAAGTCCTGTCATCAATATATATTAAAGGGAAAATTAGGACAGACAAGGAAGTCCACCAGGTCTTGCTTGATAAACTTAAGAACTGGGATGCGTCGGAAAATGTCAAGCAGTATTTAAAAGATAATTTAAATCCAGGTAATATAAGAAAGGCACAGAATATCTTACTTAAGCACCTTGACAGTGAGTTTAATAATAGAATTGAAGATTACTTCCCAAATACTAAAGAAACTTCCGAGCTGATTTCAGACAATATAAATCTTTTAAAGAGTTCAACACTCATAATAGATGACCCCGAATTTAATAAAAAGATTAACACCACAATGAATAACGATCCTGACTATGAAGAATTTATCCAGTTGTTCCAGGAAGCAGGAAGCTTTAGTGGTCAGAGTATTGTATTTAGTTCTAACATCAACAAATTAGACATTCTTCTTAATGTCATTAATGAAGACACGTTAATGAAACTTATATCTATGAGGTGGGAACAAACTGGCTGGATTGGAACTTTTGCAAAGCTCCATTCAGATGCTCTTAGTGAACTGGAAATACTTGAAAAACCTGAAGAAGTAAAAACAGTCTATTATCGAGGCAGGAGCAATACGTCTGGAACAAAAACCTTTGAGATTGAATTTAATGATATTGCAGCAGTTTGGTTTAAAGATTCAGTTGTAAAAGGAAGTGCTGAATTCACATTTTTTGAGACAATGGCTAACCTCTGGCAAAATTATGTAAGAGCCTGGAATGCTGCACCTTTTGGAAGATACTATGCCAATACCGTTTTTGTGGCAATTACAACAACGTTCCTTGAAATTATTTTTGCCGCGATGGCAGCCTTTGCTTTTGCAAAGATGGAGTTTTTTGGCAAAAACTTTGTCTTTACAATCTTCCTGGCCACAATGATGGTCCCTGGAGAAGTGCTTCTTGTTCCAAACTTCATCACATTAACAGTATTTGGCTGGATAGATACGTATTATGCCCTTATTGTCCCCTGGGTAATAAGTGTTTTTGCCATATTCCTGATCAGACAGCATTTTATGACAATCCCCAACGAACTTTACGATGCTGCTAAAATAGACGGTTTATCCAAATGGAAATTCCTCTGGCGAATAATGGTACCATTATCTAAACCAGCCATAATTACCGGCGCTCTTCTTAAATTTGTTGGAAGCTGGAACGCTTTCCTGTGGGTTCTAATTGTTACAAAAAGTCCTGAATATCGAACATTGCCTGTGGGATTACAGAATTTTAGCAGCGCCACCGGAACGGAATATAATCTGTTAATGGCAGCTGCCACATTCTCTATTATTCCTGTGGTTATATTGTTCCTGATCACCCAAAAATACTTTATCGCAGGCATCTCCAGGAGTGGTTTAAAATAAATAATAAGAATCGTTTTTCAATAGTTTTCATTCTTTTTCTTGTATTGCTTATTGTAATGATAACCATAACTACATATAGATCATATGTAAGATATAAAGAAGCTGAAAAAGAACTCGAGAATTTAAGAAAAAACTACGAACAACTTGAATCAGATCTGGAAAGCAAAGAAGAACAGGTTGAAGAATTGTTGAGATTACTGGAGGAGATTAAAAACAAACAATGAAGTATGTTTTAACCACCTCTAACAGACCCAATCAAGATTTAGAAGAATCTGCGAAAAAACTCTCCTGTGAATTCGATATTCCTTACAAATCTAGAAATATCGCCAATGAAAGATTAAAAAAAGAAGAGTTAGACTTTATCTACGTTCTTGATCGAAATTACCAGCTGAAAATTCGATTTAAAGATTCTTCCTTCTTCTTTCATCCTTCCACTGCAAAGGTTAGAAGAAAAAATATTTTGAACGGACAAAATGATAACCTCATAGAATGTATGAATCTTGAAGGAAATGAATTAATACTGGATACAACCTTTGGACTCGGAAGTGAAGCCCTGTTACTGGCGCATTATCTCAAAACTGGAAAAGTGGTTGGTCTTGAATCGTCAGTTCACATTTTCAGAATAGTTTCACATGGTTTGAAACACTATCCTTTTAAGTATAAGTGGATTTCAGAAGCAGCAAGACGTATAGTACTTTTGAATAGAAATTTCAAAGATTTCATTAAAAAAATAGCATCAAAATCATACGATATTGTGTATTGCGATCCAATGTTTGAAATCCCCCAGTTCAGATCAGATTCAATTAACCCGCTTCGTTACTTTGCAGATTACCAGCAGTTATCCAGAGAGGACATCAAAGAATTTACGAGAATTGCCAGAAAAAAGATTGTGCTGAAGTCCAGAACGACAGATCGTCTTTTCAATGAACTTAATATTGAGTTCTCATATTCAAGAATAAGTAAAAACAGTGGGGTAATTTATGGAGTGTTGGAGTTATGAACATTCCAATGATTCTTGGACCAACCGGGGTTGGTAAGACCGAAATTCTTTTGGAAATTGGTAGAACCCTCCCTGTTGAAGTAGTCTCAATTGATTCAAGACAGATTTATAAATATATGAACATAGGTACAGCAAAACCGGATGAAGCTATAACAAACATTTTACCTCATCACTTAATTGACTTTGTTGAACCTGATCAGGAATTTAATGTTTACAGATTCAAAGAATTAGCAGAACAGGCTATAGACAATATAATAAAAAAAGGCAACATTCCCATCCCCGCTGGCGGAACGGGTATGTACGCTGAATCATTATTATCGGGGATTGTAAAAAATGCCCCGCGTAATATGAATGTTCGAAAAGCATTGAATACAATTGAAGAGGAAAATCCCGGAATATTACGCAAATTACTAAAAATTGTGGATAACGAAGCTTTCAATAAGTTCCATGAAAAGGACAAGAAAAGAACTATTAGATATCTGGAAGTTTTTCTCACAACGGGTAAACCTTTATCAGTTCTTCAGAAAGAAGCACAACCTTCGAAAAGTTTTACTGTTATAATACTAAATAGAGACAGGAAAGAATTGCATGAGAGAATAAATAAACGTGTTGACATAATGCTGGAAAAAGGACTGTTACAGGAAGTAAAAAGATTAAGAGAAATGGGTTTTTCTCCAGATTTAAATGCGATGCAAAGTATAAGTTATAATGAGATAAATAGCTATATCGACGGAAAACAAAACTGGAAAGAAACGGTAGAATTGATAAAAAGAAATACCAGAAGATTTGCTAGACGACAGATAATTTGGTTTAGAAGATATAAAGAAGCAACATGGTTTAATCTGTCCAAGAATTCTTTTGATAAAAATGTTGAATTAATTAAATTGAAACTATTATGTATATGGGGGGATAAGAATGACGGAAAAATTTAACCTTCAGGATAGGTTCCTAAATCTTTTGCGGATTAATAAAATCGAGGTAAGAGTATTCCTGGAAGGTGGATTTCAAACTAAAGGAGTAATAAAATCATTTGATAGTTTTACAGTTTTACTCGAAGATGGAGAAGAACAAACATTAGTATACAAACACGCCATTAAGATGTTGATACCTTCAAAATACGTTAAACTTTCTCAAAAGAACTGAAGAGGTGATATTAAATAGCAAAAAAAGCATTAATTGTAGCTGTTCAAAATTCAAGAAATAAATCGAAAACACAGGAATTATGTAACGAATTGAGCTTTTTGGCAACAACTGCTGGTTTTGAGGTTGTTGAAACGATTATTCAGAATCGCGACAGCATACATCCTGCTCATTATATAGGAAAAGGAAAACTTGAGTACATTAAAAATCTCTCTAAACACGAAAGAATTTCTTATTTGATAACACTTGATGATCTGACACCAACACAAAAAGTAGAAATGGAGAAATGGCTTGGTTTAAACGTAATGGACAGAACGGGCCTAATTCTCTCTATTTTTGCTCGGAATGCTACAACAAAAGAAGGAAAAATGGAAATTGAGCTTGCTCAACTTAGATATTCTTTACCAAAATTAAAAGGAAAGGGTAAAAAGTTGTCAAATTTAGGGGGAGGAATTGGAACAAGAGGACCTGGAGAGAAAAAACTCGAGATAGATAGAAGAAACGCTTTAAAAAGAATAGCTCATCTGAGAGAAACCTTGAAGAAGGTGCGTTCAGAACGTTCTACAATGCGAAAAAGGAGAACAGAAAGTTCTACACCACTGGTCTCACTTGTTGGTTATACAAACGCTGGAAAAACTTCTTTGATGAATGAAATAACGGGAAGCTCACTGCAAACACAGGATAGGCTATTTTCAACGCTTGAAACGCGTGTTAGACGCACATCATTAGTTGATGGAAAAAATATTATGATATCTGATACAGTTGGTTTTATAAGAGAACTACCACATGAATTGATGGCTTCATTCAAATCAACGCTTGAAGAAGTGAATTATGCTGACCTATTGTTTATTGTACTGGATGCTTCTGATAAAGATATTGATGAAAAATTCTCAACAGTTAAGGAAACACTGAAAGAAATTGGCGCTGATAGTATAAACAGAATAATTGTACTAAACAAGATAGATCTCTGCACTAACAGAAAAATAAAAGAGCTTGAATGTAGATATCCAGATGCAGTTTTTGTTAGTGCGATGAAAAGCTATAATATACAGGAAATGATGGAAAGAGTTCAGCAATATTTCAACAAGAAAAAAGAAATATTCAGTATAAAAATTCCCATACAAAAACTATCAAAATTCTTACAGTACAGAGAAAAAATGACTGTTCTGGAAGAAAAATATACCGATAAAGTTGCTTATCTAAAGTATCGTGCTGATAAGGAGTTACAAAACCACATACTAACAAGATTGTGAAGGAGGAGTAACCATGAAAAAAAATGTTACTCTAATTGTTTTTTTAATTCTAACTGTATCAATGATCCTGGCTTCGGTTCTTTCCGATCCACTTAACATAAAATTACTGGTTACTGGATATTTTGGAGAATACAGGAGTACTTTTTCTTCAGATTTAAATATCAGTGAACACTTCCATAAAGGTATTGATCTTTCAACAAATTCAAGAGTAGGCCTTGAGGTCTATGCTCCTGAAAGTGGATATGTTGATTCTTTGATGATTAACCACCCGCTTTACGGTACAGCTTTAATGTTGACACTTCCAGAAGTAAAGAGCTTTGTAACCAATGAAAAAGGAATTAAAATACTATTCGGTCACCTACAGGATCTGGGAAGCATTTCCAATTCAAGTGGAAAACGGTTAAATGAAATATTTAATGAGCTGTTGCTTGACTATGGGTCAAGCTATATTAGGGCCGAATTTCCTGACAACGAAATCGTCTTCAATAACGGAGAAATTGTTGCTTATAGCGGAAATACCGGTAATGTGGATCCTCATCTTCACATAGAAATAAGAGATTTAAGTGAAACGATGGTTCTCAATCCAGGAATGTATTTAGAATTGCCAGAATACTCAGGCACAACTGTTAAGGCATTCGAAATAATTTCAGGGAATGATGTGTACGATCTAACAAAATATCCCAATCCACTTGTGAAGATTTCAGAATACACATCATTTTTTATCCGAACACGCGTTGAATCAAGGCAACCTATTAATCCACGATCAATTTCAGTTTACATAGAAGATTCTTTAGTATATCGCATTGATTTTTCACATTTCATGTTAAAGAATAGTAATCTTGTTCATGAGATATATTCAAATTCAACCATGAGAGACTACCGTTATAAGCTTGATGCAACAATCCCTGAAGAGATTGTCACGGTTAACAAATGGGACACTGTTGATCTTAACTCAGAGAAAAATGCTCGTTTGGTAATAATTGATCATTGGGGAAACAGTTCAGAAATAAAATTTCGTTTAGTTGAGCGGAGGTGATCCATTTGTTCTCATGGAAGAAAGAAAAAGATATAAATCAAAATCCTTTCTACGATGAAAGAAATACTCTCGTGGTCTATTTTAAATGCAAAAAATGTGGTGAGGTTTTCCGAAGTCATTTAAGGAAATACTATGATATTGCTGTGGATTATTCTACTGGAGGATTTTCTTATAAACTTGATAAAGAATTTATTGGAAGCGAATGCCAGAATAAAATTCATATCTACGCAAACTTTAAAAGAAATTTTAAGCCAAAGAATTTTGAAATAGTTGGTGGAGAATTCATTTCTAAAGAAGATTATGAAGCTGCTCAAAACAACAGTTAATATAGAAAAGGAGGCAATTAGATGAATAAGTGGTTATTCACTAGTGAAAGCGTAACTGAAGGACACCCTGATAAAGTAGCCGATCAAATATCTGATAGCATACTGGATGCTTTGCTTGAACAGGATCCTGAGTCACGCTCTGCGGTCGAAACGCTTGTAGCTACCGGTGTCGCAATAGTCGCAGGTGAAGTAAGCTCTAGAGCTTACGTTGATATACCCAGTATTGTAAGAGACACCATTATGGATATCGGATATACCAGAGCTAAATTTGGATTTGATGGAGAAACATGTGCTGTGCTTACAAGTATAGAAGAACAATCTCCGGATATAGCGCTGGGAGTGAATAAATCGGTAGAGGCAAGACAATCTGATGAAAATCGCTATAATATCACCGGTGCAGGTGATCAGGGGATGATGTTCGGATACGCTACTACCGAGACACACGAACTTATGCCTTTACCAATCATACTTGCCCATCAACTGTCAAGAAGACTATCAGAAGTAAGAAAGAAAAAAATAGTCAAAGGATTTAGACCTGACGGTAAAACTCAAGTAACTGTTTTATATGAAGATGGAAAACCTGTGGCTGTAACAACAATAGTTGTTTCCACTCAGCATGACGCTGAAATGGAATTGGCAGATGTTCGTGATCTGGTTATAGAACATGTTATTAATCCTGTTATCCCTCAGAAATTTCTTCCCAAAAAGCCCACCATTCTTGTCAATCCAACAGGTAGGTTTGTAAAAGGAGGTCCTGCTGCTGATACAGGTTTAACCGGAAGAAAAATCATTGTTGATACATATGGTGGCTGGGTCCCACATGGTGGAGGAGCTTTTAGCGGCAAAGATGCCACAAAAGTAGATAGATCTGCAAATTATATGGCCAGGTACGCTGCTAAAAATGTTGTTGCTGCAGGACTTGCTGAACGATTGATGATACAGGTAGCCTACGCTATTGGTGTGGCTTCACCGGTATCTTTTATGCTCGATGCTTATGGAACTGAAAAGGTTGATATTAATCAACTTAAGAAAGTGGTTGCAGAATCATTTGACTTCAGACCCGCAGCAATTATAGATAAACTTGATTTACGAACGCCTTTTTATAAGAAAACAGCAGCTTATGGTCATTTTGGAAGAACGGATACAGTTTTTCCATGGGAAAAGCTTGATATGGTCGATGAACTAAAGGGAACTTTCAATTTATAGAATTTATGATACAATAAACTTCAGAAATGGTGAAAGGAGGATACCCGGGTGGCAAATATTAAATCAGCCAAAAAGAGAGTAAAACAGAATGAAAAAAGACGCATTCGAAACAAAGCATTGAGAACTCGAATGAAGAATGTAACCAAAAAGTTGCTTGCAGCAATCGATACAGAGGAATCTCCAGAAAAGGTTCAAGAATTGCTTTCTTCATCTTATTCAATTCTTGACAAAGCAGCAAAAAAGGGTGTAATTCATAAAAACAAGGCTTCCAGAAAGAAATCTAGATTAACAGTCAGGGCCAAGAATTATTTGGAAAGCCATAAATAAAAAAAAGAGGGGTGTTTTGTTTACCCCTCTTTTTTAATTATCGTTATTCTCTTTCTTTAACATCCTGTGCTTCTGCTGATTTTGCCTTTTTCATTTCTTCTTCAATCTGAAGCTTCTCACCGTGAAGACCGGCAAGTCTGTTTTCTTCAGTTTCTGGATCAAAAACGTGTAACATTTCCATATCAAATACAAGCTCCATTTGATCTCCAGTTGAAGCCCTTGATTTAGGATCAACCTTGGCAATAATGGTATCTCCCATTACATTGATATGTATCAGCGTTTCGCTTCCCAGAGGCTCAACAACCTCTACTTCACCGTTTACAGTGTTCTCTTCTGTTGGATTTTGAGCGAACATCTTATCATACACATCTTCCGGTCTCATGCCCATCACGATTTCTTTGCCAGCAAGGTCTTCGATCTTTTCATAAAATTTCTGAGGAATGAGAAGACTTCTATTTTCTTTTGTAATCCAGTATTTTCCGTTTTCTTTTTCTATTCTTACATTTAAGAAATTCATGGCAGGTGTGCCGATAAAACCGGAAACAAATTTATTTATAGGTTCAAAGTAAACAGAATATGGATCGCCAATCTGCTGAATTAATCCATCTTTTATAATAACTATCTTGTCAGCCATGGTCATGGCTTCAACCTGGTCATGGGTAACATATATCATGGTTGCTTCCAATCGGTGCTGTAATCTTTTTAATTCAGCTCTCATCTGGACCCTCAACTTAGCATCAAGGTTAGAAAGGGGTTCATCAAATAGAAATACCTTTGGGTCTCTAACAATTGCTCTTCCTACAGCAACTCTCTGTCTCTGACCGCCTGACAGCTGTTTTGGTTTCCTATCAAGCAGCGGACTAATTCCAAGAATTTCTCCTGCTTCATTTACACGCTTTTCAATTTCAGGTTTGGGCATTTTTCTAAGCTTTAGACCAAAGGCCATATTTTCATAAACAGTCATATGGGGATATAGAGCGTAATTCTGGAAAACCATAGCGATATCCCTGTCCTTAGGCTCAACATCATTTACTATCTTTCCATCAATTGAAATTGTTCCTTCTGTAATTTCTTCAAGACCAGCAATCATTCTCAATGTTGTTGTTTTTCCACAACCTGAAGGACCAAGTAAGACTACAAATTCTTTGTCCTCCACCATCATATTTGCATCCTTAACAGCCTGGACATTTCCAGGAAATACCTTAGATATATTCTTCAATACAACCTGAGCCATCAAAACACCTCCAATTATTCTTCTTCAGCGCTGTTCAGTATATCTTTTAAATCTGTGCTAGCTACATCAGTACCCGCATCCATAAGATATAACTCATAAACGGAATCAAGAAATTTCTGAATCTTCACGTATTTTTCATAAGAGAGGAGAGCAATAGAAGGAAGCCCGTTTTTTGTTATAATTACATCATAGTCATCGCTATTTACTATACCAATAACCTTTGATAAATTTGCTTTTGCCTCAGCTATAGTATAAAAATGAAGTTTTTCAAGTTTTGGCAAACTGCTCACCTCAAAATGATTATACACGATGACTATAATTATAGTCAAGCAAGTAGCATATTTCTTGAAATTTTTTCTGGAGGTACATAATGGCCAAAGCAAAATTAACGATTAATAATGAAAAAACTTATGAACTAACTAAAGGAAAGTCACTATTTCATAATTTAATTGACAATAATATTTATCTACCTTCCGCATGTGGTGGAAGGGGAATGTGTGGTCGATGCAGGATAAAGATTCTCTCAGATATTGACAATTATACCGCATCAGAGAACAGGCATCTTTCAGAAACAGAGAAAACTAACGGTTATCACCTGGCCTGTCAGGTGGTTGTTGATAAGGAACTTTCAGTTGAAATACCAGAAAATATTCTTAACTGGGAATACAATGCTGTTGTCGAACAAATAGAAGATGTTACTCACGATATAAAAAGCATTAAACTGTCCTTTGATAAACCTTTAACTTTTAGAGCCGGTCAGTACATTCAATTAAACATACCACCATATGACAGCATTGATGAAAAAACTATTCGATCTTATTCATTAGCGTCTCCACCATCAAATAAAAATAAAATCGAGCTTCTGGTAAGACTTGTACCGGATGGAATAGCTACAACATACATACACCGTTATCTAAAAAAAGATGACAGAATATCCTTTACAGGTCCTTTTGGAGATTTTTATATTCGTGTTACAAACGCAGGAATTCTCTTTGTTGCAGGAGGATCGGGTTTAGCACCTATAAAATCAATGGTTCTCGACATGCAAGAAAAGAATAAAATGGGCAGGGATATGTACTTCTTTTTTGGTGCAAAGACAGTTGAGGATATTTATTATAATAAGCTCTTCAAAAAAATTGAAGAAAATCATTCTTCTTTTCACTTCATTCCTGCTCTTTCAGAGCCTGAAAAAAACACCAAATGGGATGGCGAAAAAGGACTCATAACTGACGTACTGGAAAAATTTTTGAGTAATGAAAAGGGAAAAGAATGGGAGGCTTATCTTTGTGGTAGTCCAGGTATGATAAAGGCATGTGTACAGAGTGTACTGTTAAAAAACAATATAAAATCTGATAGAATCTATTACGATAAATTTGCTTAATTTCCGGAGGCATAATTATGAACAACACAAATAACAGCAGAACTAAAATAAATATGGAACCGGGTCATATAAGTTCAATTGGCTTTAAAGGAAAGGATAAAAGATCTATATCTGAAATAATTGAACAGGACAAAAAAATAGTTGAACGTTATAACTTAACCTGTTCTGAGATTGCCAGTGCATTGTCTTTGTTAAAGAAAAAAGGAGAAAAGGGAATGGGCATAAGTATTAATGTTGATAATATATATGAGGTTACTGTAGATGAAAATAGAGGATTTATCAGTTGTCCCTTTGATACAAGCAACCGCTTTAGGAAAATAAATATACTCGTTAAAAAGCTAACAACCAAAGAGACGATATTGTTTTCTGATTTATCCCTTCACCTAATAGACAAACACTGTTTTTTTCAGGGAAAGGGTGCAACATTCAGGCTTGAACCTGAAAAACTGGTAACGTTCTTGGAGGATTTTTTTAGCAATGAAAAAAAGAGTAAGAATTGAAATATTCACACTTGCATTTATAATTGTAGCCATTGCATTCAGCGTATTTTTTGCAACCAGAAATGATATAGAGGTGAATGCTCCAAAAAGGCAGTACACAATTAATGAAATCAATTTTGGAGAACATAATGAGATAGTGGATAAATTAAATGACCCACCTATTAATACATCTCCATTTAGAGGATACCTCTTGAAATCAGAAGAATATAATGCAGAAATAGAGATCTACTACTGGAAATCAGATAACCCGGAAGAAGCCAAAAAAATCTGGAAGGAAATCTGGCTAATATATGGAGACAACCTTGGGAATAAAGGAAAAATTGAAAAATCAGCATATTCATTTGCGTATCTTGAGCAATTTGAAACAACATTTTATTTCTGGCAAAAAGATGTTTGGACATTCTTTGCAAAAATCAACAGATATTTAACTGAAGAAGAAAAAGAAGAATTTCTGAGGAATATTATTCCTGAAAAATTCAAAATGTAAGGTAATTTGTCTGCTTTTCACTCAATACCTCAATTCCATTTTTTCTCAATATAAAAGCAGTAACGCCTGTTCCAGGAACGATCACATCTGAAAAAGTTCCATCGTAAACATATTCTGTACCACAGGAAGGGCTTTTACTCTTTAATACCGCAATATCGCATTCAAATAACCGGGCTAATTTAAGGGTTTCATTTGCTCCTCTTAAAAAATTGTCGGTTACATTTTGACTGTTTGAATTGAGAACTTCCCCCCCGCTTTTCCAGCCTTTACCACCAATTATTTCAGAATTAGGCCTTGGCGTACTCAAACCACCAAGTTGTTCAGGGCAAACTGGAACAAGTGAATAATCCTTAAGTAGCCTTAAAACTTCTACTGAGAGTTTGTTATTGCCTTTGTAAGTGCAGTTTATACCCAATAAACAGGCACTAACAATAATATTTTTCACTTACCACCCGTGTCTGTATTCCCTTCATCATATCCTCTAATAACATACATAAGATCTACCGCAGGTAGTTTAGTAAGCGGATTAACACTTCGTAGATCATTATTTCTGATTTCAAAATGCAGATGGGGACCAGTTGAAAAACCTGTAGTTCCTACCCTGCCTATTAAAGAACCCATTTCTACTGTCTGTCCTTCATATACACTAATATGGCTCATGTGTGCGTAACGTGTAACTGTTCCATCACTGTGCTTTATTTCAACCATATATCCATAACCACCATTTAATCCAGTAAAAATTACTTCACCTACTTCGGCTGCAAAAATTGGTGCCCCTTCATTTACTGCAATGTCAAGACCTGAATGAAAAGACTCCTGATTGGTTATAGGATGTATGCGCCATCCATAATGTGAAGTAATAACTCCGTAAACAGGCCATCTAAATCTGACCTGACTCGGAACATATTGATACTTGTTGATAACACTTAGTGGAATAAATATTCTCTGTCCGGGTACTATAACCTCATCGTAATCAAGGTTATTTGCTCTCAGAATATCTCCAGGAGAACAAAAAAATATTTTTGCAATATATGTAATGGAATCTCCCTTTTTCACCTCATAAATTATTCCATCAGGCTGAGGATAAACAATTTTCTCACCGACTTGAATTTTTCTTGGATTCTCAATATTATTAAAATCAAGCAATGTAGATATACTTACACTGTATTTATTAGAAATATCATATAACGTATCACCAGGTTGAACCATATGAGTTTGCAGTACATAACCCATGCCTGTAAACACTAGGGCAGTTACTAAAATTACTATTAGGATAAATGACTTCAATGCTTTGCACCTCCAAGCCAACCAAAAAAAACAAGTAAAACACTAAATATTATACCAAATGGCACTGTAAAAATCGGAACGAGTCCAAACAATTCATAACCAAAAACAATACAACCTATCATAATAGCGGTAAAACTACCTAATAAAACAATTCCAGCAGCTATATCTTTAACGATTTTTACTCCGTGATTTATTTTTCTTTCGAGCAAATCCATCAATTTTTCAACAACTGTATTAACACCTTCTAAGATAATTACAAGCATAACACTCATTATTATCCACAGGAGGCTGGTAATTTCTATCTGGATAATTATTGAAAATAATATTATTGATATACCAATTATACATTGAATTCTGAAATTTCTTTCTGTCTTAAAAAGTAATATTATACCCTTTGTAGCAAAGCTCAGGCTTTGATGAAACTTTCTCATTCAAAACCTCGACCAACAAATTCATGTCTCTCTTCATCTTTTAAATTAAATGTCCTTTCAATAAGCGAGTAACCAAAATCAAGGGCTTTTTCATTTATTTCATAATAGTTTTCTTTGACATGTTTCTTCATTGCCTTCTTCAAATTATTAACACTTACAATTTTTGTTGCTTTACTTATTAATCCCAGTCCAACCATGTTAGCTGGAATACTTGTATTAAAGTTTTCTTGTGTCATTTTTGTAATAGGCTTGGCTATAATTCTTCTTGTAGTTCTTTGCGCTTCTTTTGGCATACTATTCACGAAAGAACTATCAACGATAAGAACACCATTTGTTTTAATCAGTGATGCATGATTGTTTACCGATGTTTGATGCATGGAATAGATAATATCAAAATTATGAGCCATAGGAAAATCGATCCTATTCTTGCAGAAAATCACATCGCAATGTGAAAGTCCTCCACGTACCTGCGCGCCATAAGATTGGGTTTGAACAACCCAAAAACCTTCATTTACAAGCGCTTCAGCTAAAATTATTCCCATCAAAACATTTCCCTGACCACCTATTCCAGAAATCCTGACTGAATGAGGTAATTTTAAATCCATATTATTTCACTCCCTGGCTGAAGTAAAACTGCTTTTTAGATTCTGATACTTATCGTTATAAGTTGGCTTTTCAACATCAATGAATTCTCCGGTTATGATTTTCTTATCAAGTTCTTCTGGTGACATGTCCTTCGCCTTTTCTGAACTAACCACGCTTTTTTTCAAATATTCAAGCATTTGAACAGGCTCAGACATTTTATTGTACCTTCCAAAATATGTATGACAATTTGTGGCAATATCAATTATTGATGAACCTTTATGCTTTATACCCTTTTGAATGAATTTAACCATTTGTGTGTAACGATAAACCGTACTTCGTGCAACATAAGTGGCTCCAGAGGATAATGCTAGATTTACCGCGTCAAATGGGCTCTCCATGTTACCATAGGGTGCGGTTGATGCAGTCATTTTTTCAAAAGTAGTTGGTGAATATTGTCCGCCTGTCATTCCATAAATAAAATTGTTGAATATAATAACCGTTATATCCATATTTCTTCTACAGGCATGTATAAAATGATTTCCGCCAATTGCCAGCAAATCACCATCGCCTCCCATTACAACGACCTTGAACTCGGGCCTTGCCAGTTTTACTCCCGATGCAAAGGCAATGGCTCTTCCATGTAGCGTATGCATGGTGTTGAAATTCAAATAACCTGTAACCCTCGATGAACAACCTATCCCGGACACTACTGCAACTCTATTTGGATCAAGTTCTTCTTTATCAACAGCATCAATAAAAGCTTTCATAATAACTCCATTACCACAACCGGGACACCATACATGTGGCATTCTATCCTGTCTGAGATATTTTGTTAACCTTGTTGTAGACATACTAACCTCCTGTTTTACTATATAATTCCATTTTTACTCCTGTTTTTTCAAACAAAAACTCAGTAAGTGGATCAGGATATTCTTCACCATAAACCACCCTGTTTATGCCGGCATTAATAAGTATCCTTGCGCAAATAGAACATGGTTTATGGGTAATATATATGGTTGAATCTCTTGTAGAAATCCCAAACTTCGCTGCTTGCGCTATGGCATTCTGTTCAGCATGGGCTGCATAGCATATTTCCTGACTTTCTCCTGACGTTATCTCCAGTGCATCCCTTATGCATTCTGTTTCATCACAGTGAGGAAATCCCGATGGAGGTTGATTATATCCTGTGCAGAGAATGCGGTTCTCTCTTACAAGCACCGCTCCTACTTTTCTGTGAATACAGCTCGATCGTTCCTTTATAATATGAGCCAGCTTCATAAAATAATCATCCCAGTTAAGAGATGAACTGCCTTTTTTGTAATCAAAATTTTTCAAGAAATCGCGGATTGCATCACTTCGCACGTTATTCAATAAACTCCTTTAAAGTAGCTACGTGACTCTTTTCCTCACTAATTATCTTACGTACAGCTGTCTTAATATCCGTGTCATCAATCATCTCGATTATTTCATAATAAAAAATGATGCTATCTTTCTCTCTGTCAAGTGCGTACTCAATTATCTCTTCTGAAGTACTCCCTCTGAATTCTTCGAGTAATGCATTCGCATCTGGAAATACCTTGTGTGAACTCAATGCTTTTAGATATTCCGTTGCTTCATCCCAGTTTACAAGTTCTTTAGTCTCTTCGTCAAAACGTTTAAGAAGCGACTTAAATGTCTCTATATGTTTCTGCTCCTGATTTGCCAAGTAATCAAAGGTGTTTCTAGCAGCTGAATCTTCCATGTCCTTCGAAATGGTTCTATAGAATTTTTCACCTTCAACTTCAATATTTACTGCAATCTCAAGTATCTCATGACCTGAAAACATCGTTCATCTCCTCCTTGGTTGAGATAATACTTTCAAAAACACTCCTGGATAAATCAAATCCCTTTTTCGTTAATTTGAGTTTATTGTTTTTAAATTCAATTAGTTTGTTGTTTTTATTGATGAGCCTTTCCAGATATTTTCTTATCTCGCTATTATTTAAGTAACTACTGATATCTATGCCTTCCTGCAATCTTAAACCCATGAATATGGTCTCAATGAATTCTTCAAAAAAAGTATTTTCCTGTCTAAATTTATGTGGAAATTGCTCGTCATCTAATTTTTCTTTATATTGATTAATTTCTGTATGATTGACATATCTCACATTATTTACATGGCCACCTGCTGAAATACCACAACCAATATAATACCCGTTTATCCAGTAGTTCAAGTTGTGTAAACATTCTTTTCCTTTGATAGACCACGATGATACTTCATAATGTCTGTAATTCAGGTTTTTCAATGCGGATAATATATATTCATGCCAATTCTCACAAAGATTATCATCCGGCAACTTAATGATAGCATTGTTATACTTTCTCATCAAAGGTGTATTATGATCCTTATCAAATAAATAGTAAGAAATATGGTCAGGACTAATTAGCTTTATCAACTCAATGTTAGCCTCAATAGATTCCTTTGATTCTCCAGGCAAGCAGAGTATAAAATCCAGATTAAGATTTTCAAAGAACTGTCGTGCTTTCTGCAATCTCTTTACTGTGTTTTCGGGAGATTCTCTTCCAACATTTCTCAAAATATCCCTGTTTAATGTCTGTACACCCACACTTAATCTGTTAATTCCTATTCTCTTCCATTCTTTAAGATGTTCATTTGTTATCTCCCAGGGATTTGTTTCAAGGGTAATTTCTATAAGATTAAAAAATCTTTTATGAATACTCTCGATTATTTCCTCAATGTAATGAGCAGGAAATAAAGATGGTGAACCTCCTCCAAAGTATACAGTCACACGCTTTTTGTCGAGGCTCTTCAAAATATTGTCGTATAATTCAAATTCCTGCAAAATGTAGTTTTTGTAATCCTCCAGATTTTCTTTGTCATATCGAACTGTTGTGAAATCGCAATAGTCACATTTTCTTTTGCAAAAGGGTATATGAAAATATATACCTAACAATTCATTCAAATGGTCATTTTTCATAGAACCACTTTTTACTCATCAGTCAAATAAGACTTCAAAAAGAGAGCCTTACAAAGGCGTTAAAATCATTCAAATCAGTAGACTCTATCCCAAATAATATTTGGTCTTTGCTACCCAATGTCCAACCTGAAATCTGAAAGACTATTCCTTCTAAACTTGCGCTCAGATATCCCGATATCACAATATTTGAAGGATCTAATCTGATTATTTGAACAGCGTTTGCACATATGCCTATTACAAAAGGTTTATATCTTACCGATAATCCTGGCCCAAATCCAAATTCACCGAGAGAACCTTCGGTCTTTAAATCAATGCTTGCTAAAACTGTATTGCCAGAAGCTTTGAACCGGAATACCTCATTCCATGCCTTAATTTTGCTGTAGGCTGAATATTCTCTATATGCATATTCTCTGGATGAAAGATTGAGAATGTTACCTCCCAATGTTAATTCACCGAGTCCCATTCTAAACTGGGTTTTATTTAATATTCTATACTCCGCACTGGTTGTGAGAAGTATCTCGCTGTTTGTATGGTAATAAAATGGAAGCTGGTACGATGTGGAAACGTATCTTGCAAATAGGATGCCTTTATCCATCCCCACTGATGCACTCAATAGAAAAGATCCATCTCTTTGTTTCATCTTAATAAATCCTTCAGAAAACTCTTCCCATGAGTTGAATAATACTACACCAAGATAGGGTTGATCTTTGTTCAGACTCATATCAATACCCAGATTATCTGTAAAGGGAATTCTGAAATTTACTGACCAGTTATCTGTTGTATAGTAGTTTAGATTTGAAACTGGCATAGAAAAAATACTGACTGTCATGGTAATAAAAAATATTAAGAAAAATAATAAATTAATCTTCTTCACTTTCAAGAAGCCTCCTCGCAATTTCATTTACAAGTTCAGGATTGGCTTTTCCTCTGGTTTTTTTCATTACCGCACCTATAAAATAACCAAGTACTCCCTTTTTACCATCTCTATATTGTTTTACTGCCTTTGGATTTTCTTCCATAGCATCCTTAAGAATTTTTTTGATTGTATCTTCATCACTTATTTGCTCAAGTCCCTTTTCATCAACTATTTTTGATGGCATCTTGCCAGAGCGAAGGGCTTCAGAAAAAACATCCTTCGCGATTTTTTGTGAAATTTTACCAGAATCCATAAGATCAAACAGATCCTTAAAGCTATCTGGACCAAAATCAAGCTCCCCTATATCTTTATCCAGCTCTTTTATCTCTCTAAGATATTCCGTCATGATCCAGTTTGATGTTTCCTTGGGTTTGTTCGTTTTCTTAACTACAGACTCAAAAAACTCAGCCATAGATCTTTCCTTCGCAAGAACTCCAGCGTCATACGCTGGTAATCCATATTGCTCAATAAATCTCTTTTCTTTTTCCCATGGTAATTCTGGTAACTGTTTATTCACTTTTTCAATAAATGATTCCTCAATAACCAAAGGGAGAAGATCGGGTTCTGGAAAATATCTGTAATCATTTTCTTCTTCTTTTGATCGCATGGATATGGTGGTTTTTGTAGAAACATCCCAGGTACGAGTTTCATGCGGAACATTGTTTCCTTCCTCAAGTGAATTAGAGATCCTTTCTTTTTCAAATTCTAGTGCCTTTTCCACAAATTTAAAGGAATTGATATTTTTTACCTCTACAACGTTGGAAGAATGCTTTCCATCTCCTGAAAAAATTGATATATTGGCATCACATCTTAAAGCTCCTTTTTCCATATCCCCTGAGCAAATCTCAAGATACCTTAAGGTATCTCTTAACATTTCTATAAATTGTCTGGCACTGGATGGGGAATCAATATCGGGTTCGGTAACAATTTCAATAAGAGGCACCCCACATCTATTAAGGTCGACCAAACTGGTAGAAGCACCAGAAATTGATGAAGATCCTTGATGAATAAGCTTTCCAGCATCTTCTTCTATGTGAATTCGTCTAATTCTTACCTTTTTTTTGTTATCATTGTCATAAATCTCAAGATGACCATTAACAGCTATTGGTGTGAAATACTGGGTTATCTGATAGCCTTTAGGCAAATCAGGGTAGAAATAATTTTTTCGATCAAATGTGGAACGCAAATTAATTTTGCAATTAAGAGCAAGTGCTGCTTTCAAAGCATATTCTACTACCCTTTCATTTAGTACAGGAAGAGCTCCAGGCTGACCGGTACAAACCGGACAAATAGCCGTATTGGGTTCTAATTCAAAAACATCTGCCGGACAATTGCAAAATGCTTTGGTTTTCGTCATCAATTGTGCATGTATTTCCAGTCCAATTTTGGTCTTATACATGTTTTTCACTCCATTCACCTTTTAATGTACACTTTCCGTTGTCATAGGCAGGAGATATTTTTTCTATCGCCTTAGCTGTTTTTAACAAAGATACATCTGAAAATCTTTTCCCCATTAAATGCAACCCAACCGGCAATTTACTATTCCTGGTAACGGGAATCGAAATGGCAGGTGTACCTGTAAGGTTTGCAGGTATGGTAAACAAATCCATAAGATAGTATGTTAGTGGTTCGTGGATTTCACCAATCTTTGGAGCAACTGCTGGCGAAGTTGGATTCAAAATAAAATCGTAGTCTTTGAAAATTTGCCTGATTTCTTTTGAAAATTTTCTTCTCACTTTTAACGCTCTATTGTAATAGGCTTCATAATAACCGGCACTTAATGTAAAGGTTCCTAGAAGTATCCTTCGTTTGACTTCAGGTCCAAATCCTTTATCTCTGCTTTCATTGATTATTTTCTGAAAATCCTTTCCAGGTTCTCTTCTGCCATATTTTATGCCGTCATATCTTGACAAATTTGAACTGGCTTCACCAGGCGCAATTAAATAGTATGCTGCAACCACATAATCTATTAATGGAATACTCACAAATTCTACTCTGGCACCTTTTTCCCTCAATACTTCGACTATATCTAAAAAGTCTTCTTTTACTTCATTTTCAAGATTAGAAGCATTCATGAATTCTTCAGGTACACAAAATTTATATTGGCTAATATTACATTCATCGATGTAATCTGGATATTCTCTATCACTTTTTACCGTAGTTGCATCAAAGGAATCGTTACCGGAAATTAACTTAAAAATTTCAAAAGCATCTTCAACAGATCTCGTAATTGGTCCAATCTGGTCCAGTGAAGACGAGAAAGCAACCAGTCCATATCTTGACACCAGTCCGTATGTTGGCTTAAAACCTACCACTCCACATAAACTGGCCGGCTGCCTTACAGAACCACCTGTATCACTTCCAAGAGCAAAAGGTGAAAGACCTCCCGCAACTGCAGCAGCACTTCCTCCACTGCTTCCACCAGTAATTCTTTCTCTGTCCCAGGGATTTTTTGTCGAATCAAATATTGAGAACTCAGTTGACGACCCCATGGCAAACTCATCAAGATTGGTTTTTCCTAAAAAAGCGAAACCATTTTCCCTTAGCTTTTTAATAACCGTAGCATCGTAAGAAGAATAATAATTCTCAAGAATTCGGCTTGCGCAGGTAGTCTTCATTCCTTTAACATTTATATTATCTTTTATGGCAATTGGAATACCAATATTTTCTGCATCCTCATTTACTGTAATAAAAGCATTAAGCTTCTTATTATGTTCCTTTATCCTCTTTAAATAATATTTGTAAATGTCTCTCTGTTCTCGAAAATTCAACGCTTTTATTTCATTAACTCCTGCATCTAAATAGTCTGGATTCAAAGAAATCACCTCCACCTTCTTATATATTATTCTAACACTTACCAGAAGGGGATTTTTTACATCTACTTTTATCATCACTGTATAATATATTGGGGTGAATATATGAGAAATGATTACCTTCATTTCATATTTAAAGTAGCTCAATCTGAAATTGATTTAATACAGGAAAAATGTTATATTCAGGGATTTAATGATATCTTTTTTCAGTCTGATGACAACAATAACTGGATAGCTCATGTCTATATAAGAAAAGGAGAAAGTATTCCTGCATTTTTATCAGATAAGTCGCTTAAATTCTTAGAAACCGAGAATACCAAATTATGGACTAACAACTGGAGAAAGAATCTAAAACCCTTTGAGCTCATTGAAGGAATGAAAATTATACCACTAAAAAAACCTAAAAAGATTTATTCTGTAAAGAAAATAGGAATAATACCCGGAGTGAGTTTTGGAACAGGGCTACACGAAACAACAAAAATATGCGCTGAGTTTATAGGTAAGTATCTAAAAAAGAATGACAGATTCCTTGACATAGGTGCAGGTACAGGAATTCTTTCAGCACTTGCAATGAAACTGGGAGCAGATCATTCTCTGGCTTTGGATAACGACGGGTTAGCTCTTTCTAAATGCGAAGAAACTGCCTGGATAAATAATGTAAACATTGATATTATTTATTCAAGTTTTCTCAGTGGTATAGAAGAAGGCAAATTCTTCGATCTAATAGCATTAAATATGATTGCTGACCCGCTACTGAATTTTTACAAGGATGTATCGAAACTCATGACTGGCAGCAGCATATTTGTGATTTCCGGAATACTCAAAGATCAACAACACTTGTTTGTGCAGGATGAATCCCCTTACAAAATAATTGAATTAAAGGAGAAAGGTGAATGGATAGGGTTCGCTTTGAAAAAGAAATAATTGAGCTTCAACTAAAAAGAAAGATAGACAATAGTTTTTCAATTATAAAGAAATGCAACTGGGGTTATCCTCAGGTCATTAGAAGTTCTCTTCTAAAAAACAATAAACCTTTTCCCACCGTATTCTGGCTAACCTGCCCCTTGCTTAGCAAAAATGTTTCCACAATGGAAGAAAAGGGAATGATAAAATATTTTGAAGAAAAACTCGCCAGGGATGAAAAAATGAAAAAGAAATTCTTAGAGGCACATAAATCAACTCAGAAGTTGCGAAACAAATTGTTACAGGAAGATACACCTTTATGGATAAAAAAAGATATGATTATAAAAGGTATTGGAGGAACCAAAAAACTTCTTACTGTCAAATGTCTTCACCTTCAGTTAGCAAATTACCTTGGAGGTATTGAAAATCCTGTGGGAAGATTATTGTGGGAATCGATAGATGTGGTAAATTGTCCCGAGAACAATATCATTTGTGAAAAGTTGATGAAAAATGACTCAAAAAGAAATAAGAGAAAGAATTAAAGCCCTGCCTCAGAAACCCGGGGTGTACATATTTAAGAATTCAGAGGACAACATAATATACATAGGTAAAGCAAAACGGCTTCGAAGCCGCGTTTCTTCATATTTTAGAAAATCCACTCTGTCAAGAAATGACAAAATAAAAGAGATTTACCTAAACACTAAAACTATTGATTTTATAGTTGTTCCTTCTGAAAGAGAAGCAATGTTTCTTGAAGCAAATCTCATTTACAAACACAAACCAAAATATAACGTATTGCTCACAGATTCGCATCATTATCCGTATATTAGGATATCGGAAGACGAATTCCCAAACATTGAAATAACAAGGCTGAGGAAATCAAACGCTGGAGAATACTACGGACCATACACAAATGTAAAACTTGTACGTAAATTAATTGAGCTTCTTCAGCGAGTTTTCAAAATAAGAACATGTTCCTACGATCTATCAAGGGTAAAAAGAGAATGTTTTCTTTATCATTTGAAAATGTGTTCAGCTCCATGTGCGGGCAAGATAACTGTTGATGAATATCATAAAAATCTTGATGAATTACGTAATTTTCTGAATGGGGAAACATCAAAGGTCAGAAAAAAGCTTGAAAATCGTATGTACAAGCTTTCAGATCTTCTTCAGTTTGAGGAAGCAAAGGAAATAAGAGATGTGTTGAGTTTATTTGACGAACTCTACGAAAAACAGACTGTTGATGTTCCACAGAATTATAATGCAGATATAATTACCCACTCAAGCGGATATATTGCTGTTCTAAGAATCAGAGGTGGTATGCTGCTTGGTAAATTGAGTTTTGAATTTCCAGGTGAACAAATATCTGATTTTATTACCCAGTTTTACTTTTCTGGAAAAAAGGAAATTCCCGGGACGGTCATTACCGATACATTAAATACTAAGACCCAAAAAGAATTTGAAGAACAGTTCGAATATATAGGACCTCCCCGCAACGAAAGGGAAAGGCTGTTAATATCCGTTGCATATGAAAATATCGAAGATGAGATTGGATTTCGTCTAAACGCAGCCAAAACAATAAAACAGGCAAAAGAGCTCCTGGGATTGAGAAAAATACCCGAAACAATCGACGGTATTGACATCTCTCATACTCAGGGTCAGTATACTGTGGCATCCGTTGTTGTGTATGATAAAGGTAGACCGTATAAAGATGGTTATAGACGTTATCGAATATCACAGCTTGAAAAGCCCAATGATTTTCAGGCCATTGAAATTGTTATAAAACGGCGGTATTCAAAACACAGGTTACCCGATTTACTTTTCATCGATGGAGGAAAACCTCAACTGGTTGCTGCAAAAAAAGCTCTTAAAGAGATGGATCTTGACTGTGAACTGGTTGGAATTGCTAAGGAAAAAGAAGAAATTGTTTTTCCAGATGAGAGAGGGAGGGTAATACTTCCCGATGATAATCCTGTAAAAAGGCTTTTAATATCTGTCAGAAATGAAGCTCATAGGTTTGCTGTTTATTATCATAGAGTACTTAGAGAAAAACGATTAAGACGTTCAAAGCTAGACGATGTTCCCGGAAT
>CAYTVB010000020.1:0-33658 GCA_964441735.1 uncultured Thermotogaceae bacterium | reverse complement strand
CACTATTCTTATATATCAATTATACTTACGGTCTTTTGCTGATGGCAACGGTGATGGGATAGGTGATTTGCAGGGAGCAATAAAGAAACTTGATTATCTGAAGGGCCTCGGAGTTGACTGCATATGGCTGATGCCTTTTATGCTATCTCCTTCTTACCATGGCTACACAGTTTCAGATTACTATAGGATCAATCCAATATACGGTAATCTGGAAGATATAAAACACTTTATTGAAAAAGCTCACAAAGGAAATATTAAGGTTATCTTTGATTTGCCCATAACCCATACATCAGTAAACCACAAATGGTTTAAAGGTTTTCTACAAAACAAGAGCCCTTATAAAAACTGGTATATAGAATTAAAAAACAGCAAATGGACCAGTGCAAAACGTCCTTGGGATGGTCAAAATGTATGGGGAAAATTTAAAGATAAATGGTATTATGCACTTTTTGGTCCAACATCACCTTCTCTGAATTACTACGATGAACTGTTAAGAAAAGAAATCGAGAACATAATTCGGTTCTGGCTGAACACGGGTGCTGACGGATTCCGCTTTGATGCAGCTAAACATATCTTTGATTTTTCAACAAGCAAAGGCAAATTCATTTACCAGCATGAAAAAACCTTGTCATTTTGGCAGTTATTATTGCAAGGGCTTTTGTCTGAAAAGGAAAATCCACTTTTCATAAGTGAAGTATGGGATGACCAAAAAATAATTGATCGCTATTCTGTTAAGTTCGGAGCAGGTTTCAATTTCCCATTATCATATGCCATAAAAGAAAGCGTTAAAAACCTAAATCCAGAAAGTCTTGTACGTGCGCTAAACTCAACACTAATTAACAAGGGGTACATTCCAGTTAATTTCCTGAACAATCATGATATGTCCAGGACACTTACGTACATGAAGGGAAGTAAAAGAAAAGCAATATTTGCATATTCTATTCTCCTAACTCTTCCCGGTGTGCCCTGCATTTATTATGGAGAAGAAATTGGTATGAAAGGTAAATATTATAAAAACTACACTGAAGAGGTACTGGAAACGTTTCCCTGGTATCAGGGAGGAACTGGACCTTTACAAACTGAGTGGAGGGCCTCCTATAAAAACAAATCCTATACGGGTGTATCACTAGAATACCAGCAGGAAAAAGCTGACTCCTATTTTAAAAAATTCAAAAAAATGCTGGAATTCAGATCAAAAAGAGAGTGGATTGACACTGTTTCAATTGTTGATATCAGCATTAATAAAGGACTCTTGGTAATATTAATGAAGAAAAATAATCACTCCATTAGGTTATACTATAATTGTTCAGCAGATAAGAAAACAATATCAGAAATACCAGAAAATAAAACAATAATATGTGGAACAGTAAAATGTGAAAGTGGCTATCTGAAGCTTTCTCCCTTATCCACTGTTGCAATAGAAAAAAGGGCTGATTCAATCAGCCCTTAATTGGAAATTTTATAGGGGGGTAAGCTCAAAACTTAGACAAAGTTATCCTCGTGGTGGTTCAAAAAGGTAGAAAGATTATGAATAAAGAAAGAGACAAAATTGCAAAAAAAGGCTCAATAATAGGAATTATAGTTAACAGTTCACTCGCCTTTTTCAAAATCGTTTTTGGGTTTCTGAGTGGAAGTGTCGCTATACTGGGTGATGGCGTAGATTCTGCCTCGGACATCATTACTTCTACCATAACCCTAATATCAACACAGATTTCTGCAAAACCACCTGATAGAGAACATCCCTACGGACATGAACGTGCTGAAACAATAGCTACAAAAGTGGTATCCATGATTATTTTTTTCGCTGGCGGTCAACTTGCCATCACCAGCATTCAAAGGCTTTTTCAAGGAATACCCGAAATAAAACATATGGGTATCATAGTTTTAATATCTTCTGCTTCAATTGTGACAAAATATTTTCTCTTTAAATACAAATACAGTATAGGAAAAAGCATTGATAGCTCGGTGTTTATTGCAGATGCTTACAATATGAGAAACGATATTTTAATTTCTCTATCTGTTCTCGTGGGCATGCTGGTGATTTACTTTACCAATTTTGTAATCATTGATACCCTGCTGGGATTATTTGTTGCTGTAATAGTTATAAAAAATGCTATCGAACTTTTTTTGGAGAGCAGTCAGGAACTTATGGATGGTATTGACGATAATAATGATGTTTACAATCAGCTATTCAAATCACTTGAAGTCCTTCCAAATGTAAACAATCCACATAAAGTAAGAATCAGAAAAATGGGATACAAATATCTGGTTGATCTTGATATTGAAGTTGATGGATCACTTCCAGTAAAAGAAGCCCATAAAATTGCTCGGGATGTTGAGCATAAAATAAAAGACACCAACAAAAACATTTACGATGTTCATGTTCATATTGAACCAGCGGGTAACATAGAAGATGAAAAGTATGGAGTTAGTAACAACGAAGTTAACTCAAAGAAGAATAATGATTGATTGTCTTATTAATAATCAATCCAAATTGTTATAATGAATATATACTTCATATTCTAGGAGGTGTATGAATGAATTTAAAGGGAACCGAAACCCTTAAAAACCTTATGAAAGCCTTTGCAGGTGAATCCCAGGCAAGAAATCGATATACATTTTATGCTTCGGTGGCAAAAAAAGAAGGTTTTGAACAAATATCAGCTTTTTTTAAAGAGACTGCTGATAATGAAAAGGAGCACGCAGAGGTATTCTTCAAGCATATAATAGAAGGTCTTGATGAACTCCCCGATAAACTACCTGTAAATGCTGAATATCCTGTTGATCTCAGGGGAACACATGAAAACCTCATTGCAGCTGCTGCTGGAGAAAATGAGGAATGGACAGAATTGTATCCAAATTTTGCTGACAAAGCCGAAGAAGAAGGTTTCAAAGAAATCGCAAATTCTTTCAGACAGATTACTAAAGTTGAGAAAAAACATGAAGAAAGATACCTAAAGCTAGCTGAAAATGTCAAAAATAATCGTGTTTTTGAAAGAGATGAAAAGGTTCTCTGGAAATGTCGCAATTGTGGCTATATTCTGGAAGCAAAAGCTCCACCTGAAATTTGTCCCGCCTGTAAATATCCAAAGGCTTTCTTCGAACTCTTTGTAGAGAATTATTGATCTCAATTGGGGGGCAGTTAATCAGCCCCCTTTAAGTATTTCAACAGTTTGGGTTCATTGGATTCTAAAAACTCGATAATATCCTCAAGTCCAAATGTGCCCTGGGCACCATATTCCCCGGTTATAAGCGCTCCCATTGCGTTTCCAAAGGCAAGACAATCGATTAAAGGGGCGTTTTTCACGTAGAGATGCAGAAAACCCGCACAAAAAGCATCTCCTGCACCCGTAGTGTCCTTTGGAACTATATGGTATCCATTGTGTTCTGAACCCCCAATAATTTCAGAACCTTTTTCTCCTTTTGTAATAACAACAATATCGGATTTAATTTCTCCAAACTTATTTACATTTTCCCATTCTTTCTCGTTGAAAAAAATAACATCAAACCTATTACTCAGCTCGATTATTTCACGCGGTTGTTCAAAACTCACAATTCCTCCAGGAGTGTAGCTATTTATTAGAGAGGGATTTATAAGAGTTTCAATTTCTTCTATCTGCAACGCATTCATTCCCGCAAAATGATTTAGGGTTTTCCAGTTGCCTGTATTTAGTTTAAAACTTTCATTGGCGCCTCTAAATGTTCGAAGAAACCTGTATCCGGTATCTTCTTGAACTGCTGCGAAACAAAAACCTGTTTTTTCACCATCAATTACCTCCACATTTTCTGTTCTGACACCTGTTTTTTTAAGCTTTTCCAGTAAAATTCTTCCAAATATATCGTTCCCAACCGCCCCATTAATAAACACTTCATTTTGAAGACGCCTAAATTGAACAGCCGTATTTGTGGCTGTCCCCCCTAACTTAAGTTGATAATCAAGCATTCTCTGTTCTTCTGAAGACTTCTTTTCTCTTTCTGTCAGTGTGATAATATCAAGATTTATATTACCAAAGACAGCTATATTCATTTTCTTACCTCTCCGGCATTTTATATTAAGAGCAATTTGATCCGAAATAATGTAAAATTGGAATGGAGGTGTATTGATGAAACTACACGTAACACTTGCCCTTTTAATAATGATAGCAGTTTTTGCTTTAGTTTCATGTGTTCCTTCATATAAACCACTGGAAAAAGGTTTTGATAAACTCAGCGTAAACAATATTGATGAAGCGATAGATAATTTCAGCTACGTTATCGATGGTTTTTTTATAAGTAATGAGAAAAAATCGCTTGCCTATGAAGGCAGAGGCTGGGCTTATTACTTAAAAGGTATGAATGAAAAAGCTGAAGAAGATTTTCTTATGGCCTCTGATTCCTCTGAAGCAAAAACGGGTTTATCGCTTGTATATCTGTGTGAAAATAATTTGAATGAATCATTGAATATAGGCCTGTTTATACTAGAAAAACAAAATGAAACAATAGTAGATTATCTTCCAGATCCGTTAACAAGGCAGGAATTTCTGAAAACCCTTGCCCTTTCCTCCTTACTAACTGAATCAAACAACTTTTCTGATATCCTTTATGAAATCGAAGATGAAGACTTCAGAAAACGCATCGAAACAATGAAAAACGGTGTTTGATATGAACAAGCTACTCTTTATTCTAATAATAATGGTGTTACCTTTATCCTCATATTTATTTTCGGTTCCTTCCTATCCAGGACCAATAGAACTTACTCAACCTGATGGTACACAATTCACAATTTATCAAATAGGGGATGAATTCGCCAATCTGAAGCTTTACAACGGTTATCCAGTTATGAAAAACCTGGACACGGGTTGGTGGGAGTACCTTTCATTACATGAAAATGATAAACTAACGCTTACCGGTAATACTGTAAAAGAAGACGCCCCACCTTTAAGAGAATTCGATATAAAGAAGTACTTTCAAAATGTAATTGAACCTACTGATTATGAAAAACAAACACATACCACCGGTATAGTGAAATTTCCAGTGGTCTTGATAAATTTCTCTGACACAGCAACATCCTTTGATTTATCAGATTTTGAAGAGGTCTTCAACGGAATTGAAAACTCTGTAAGAGATTATTACGAAGAAACATCTTACGAAGAGCTAGACTTCCAGTTCGAAATTGTTGGCTGGTACACAGCTCCCAATGGTCACGATTATTACTCTTCCAGGGCATATCAGCTGGCAAGAGAAGCAGCAATTTATGGAGATGAAGATCTTGATTACTCACAATTTGATAACAACAATGATGGCAACGTCGATCTTCTGATCATTATTCATCAGGGACAGGGACAGGAATTTTCAGGTGATCCTTCCGATATCTGGTCTCATAAGTCTTCTATGTCCTATGAAACAGATGATGGTGTTTATGTGAAGGGGTATTCCATGCAGCCCGAAAGGCTCGATTGGGAAGAAACAATTAACATAACTACAATCGGTGTAATATGCCACGAACTGGGTCATGGCCTGGGATTACCCGATCTCTATGATACAGACGGTTCCTCTGACGGGATAGGCGATTGGGGTCTTATGGGGCATGGTTCGTGGAACTGGCATGATGTGCCCGGCGATTCACCCGCTCATTTAACGGGCTGGAGCAAATTAAAGATTGATTGGGTCAACCCTGCGGTACTTGATGATAATCAGGGTACTTTGTATTTTGATGAAGTTGAGCTATATGAAGATATCGCTATATACAACAACCCTGCCAGGAAAAACGTTGAATATTTTCTTTTTGAAAACAGACAATTAATCGGATATGACAGTGCATTACCCGGTCATGGACTTTTAATCTACCATATAGACGAACAGGCCAATCAATCAAATGACAGCCACAGAAAAGTACATGTTATTGAAGCAGATAATGATGGCGCTCTTGACATATATAAAGGCGACAGAGGCTCAGATGGAGACCCTTTTCCGGGCAGTACCGGAAACACTTCTTTTACTCCAGGGAATGAACCGAAATCCCTATTTTACGATGATTCACCGGGACCTTCCTTAACTAATATTACAGAGGATCAAATGAAAATTACCGCCGATTTGAACTCAACCGCCACAAATATCATTGTTGATGTGAGCGCTGATATAGATTGGGTTAGAAAAATAGGATACGACTGGATCTTAAACAAACGTACTGACAAAGCGGTCGTAAAAATTGAGCACGGAGAAAAATGTAACATTAAATACAGCCTTGAGGCAACCAGAAACAAAGGAGAAACACTGGATAGTACCTTCACAATAACAGGTGAGGTAGTAGTTTCAAATGCTGGTTCCGTTACAATATCTGATGTCAATGTGACTGTAGAATTATCTGATTTAGAAATAAAAGTACTTTCAGGACCGGATACAGTAGCACCGGAGGAAAGTGAAACATATGAGTTCTCTTTTATAACAAAGGAACAGAAAGAGGAATACACAATAACATCTACGATAACCTCAGATCAGGGTATCGCGGCCAATACAATTAACGCCATATTACCCAAAAAACCGAACACAGAAATCTCAGAAGATGAGAACTCTGAAATTGAAGATAAAATAATCAGTGTGCCTGAAGGATTTAGGATAGAACCGGATATTACATCAAGAAACTGGATTGTCACCGAACCATCAACAATCCTGGAATATACAATAATCCTGCACAATGATGATGCAGAATCGGATATTTACTATGTAAGTAATATTGCTACTCTAACTGAAAAAGACACACAACAAAAAACAACAAAATCAGCATCGGTGACGATCGTTGAAAAAATATTGAAGGGTGAACCCTCACCATACATTGTTGCCAATGAAATAGCAGATCTGACATATTATTTTGAATTCCCGATGGATTCATGCGAATACGATATTTCGGGCAATGCAACTATATTAAGTGCTGCTTTATCCGATGATGGGGGAACCTTTGAAATTGCACTGGAAGTTCCTGATGAAATATTTACTATAACACTGGATATTTATGTAAATGGTGTTGTGGAAACTTCTGAAATAGAATTTATGCCTTTTGCCTACCTTATAGTGAACGATGGCGTATCAAAAAACGATTGGATCGTGATAAGAGAATTTGGCTGGGATGAAAATCCCGATGATTTCATAAAACAGAATGAAGGGCTGTACTGGAAACAGATAGATGCGTTACCGGTTACAGTCTTTGGAAAGATATTGGAATAAAAAAATGCCCGCAATCGCGGGCATTTATTTTTATAATATTATTCCCAGTAATTTATTTATACCCTCTCCGGTTTTTGCCGAAACAGGGACCAGAAGAGGAGAATCCCATTCTATAAGTTCTTTACTATGCAGTTTGTTAATTCTAAATCTTTCGCTGCGTGATAATTTATCTATTTTTGTTTCAGCCACTATGAATGGTACCGAATAAGCCTTAAGCCATTCAAGCATATCTAAATCTTTTTTTTGCAACGGATGCCTGCCATCTATAAGCATGACTGCAAGGTTTAACGATTCTCGCTCTTCAAAGTAATCTACAATAAGTTTTTGCCAGCGCTCAACTTCTTTTTTTGAAGCCCGTGCATAGCCGTACCCGGGTAAATCCACAAAGTAATATTTGTTGTTAACTATGAAAAAATTTATGGATCTTGTCTTACCCGGACTTGAACTAGTATGGGCCAGCTTTCTTCCAAATAATTTGTTAAGTAAAGAAGACTTCCCTACGTTTGAACGACCCAAAAAAGCGATTTCCTTTTCCTTAGGTTCCGGATAATCTCCGGGAGTGAAAACCGTGGCCTCAAGCTTTACACTCTTTATTTCGGTCAATCTACAAGTACCTCCTTGAGAGCATCTTCTACATTTTCTACAAATGTAAATTCAAGGTTATCCTTGATTTCTTTGGGAACATCTTCCAGATCTTTTTTATTTCTGGATGGTAACAGTACTTTGGTCATCTTCGAGCGATAGGCCGCCATTAACTTTTCTTTTAGACCACCAATAGGAAGAACCTTACCCCGGAGGGTTATTTCTCCTGTCATGGCTATATCATGTCTGACTGCCCTACCGGTTACAGCAGAAACAATCGCTGTAATTAATGTGATTCCTGCAGAAGGCCCATCTTTCGGCACCGCGCCTTCAGGAACGTGAACATGAAAATCGTGCTTTTCAAAGAAGTCTGTATGCTTTTCACAAAATCTCTTTGCAAAACTCAGTGCAATATGTGCTGATTCCTTCATTACATCACCGAGTTGGCCGGTTAATATCAGTTTTTGTTTGCCCGGAACAGGTAACACTTCGATGTACATGGTTTCTCCACCTACAGCGGTCCAGGCCAATCCTGTAGATACTCCAACCTCGGGCTTCCTTATGAGATCGCTGTCTTTAAATTTGGGAACTCCTAGGAAATCTTCTATGTTTCTTAAACTAACTTTTACTTCATTCTGTCCTTCTGCCAGTTGCAAAAGAGATCTTCTCAAAATTTTAGAAAGATTTCTGTCGAGATTTCTTACCCCTGCTTCGCGTGTGTATTCTCGTATAACTCTTCTAATCGCAGCCCGTGATATTGAAACAGTTTTTTTGTCTGTGTTGTATTCTTCATAAATTTTGGGTAATATGTAATCCTTCGCAATGTGCTGTTTTTCTGCATCAGTGTAACCGGGGATTTCAATAAGTTCCATCCTGTCTTTAAGTGCTGGCGGTATGGTGTCTGTGACATTCGCCGTTGTTATAAACAGTACACTGGATAGATCAAAGGGAATTTCCAGATAATGGTCTGTGAAATCCACATTTTGTTCGGGATCCAGGACTTCAAGCAGAGCTGAAGCTGGATCTCCCTGAAAGCTAACGCCCATTTTTTCAACTTCATCCAGAATCATTACGGGGTTACGCGTTCCAAGTTTCTGAATTGTTTGCAATATTCTTCCCGGAAGCGCACCAACATACGTTCTTCGGTGTCCTCTAATCTCAGCTTCGTCTCTCATTCCGCCAAGTGACATTCTTCCAAACTTTCTTCCTGTTGCTTCAGCGATGGATCGCCCCAGAGATGTTTTTCCCACTCCTGGAGGTCCGACCAGACATAGTATAGGCGCTCTGAGATTTTTCGAAAACTTCCTTGCTGCAAGGAATTCCAGTACCCTTTCTTTTACCTCGGTTAAACCATAATGATTTTTGTCAAGTACCTTTCTAACTTCCTTTATTTCAATCTTATCTTCGGTTTCTTCAGTCCAGGGTAATTTTAAAAGCCAATCAAGATATGTCCTTACAACTGAAGCTTCTGGTGAATAGGGAGACATTTTCTCAAGTCTGGTAATTTCATGTTCAGCCTTTTCCTTAACCTCTTTTGGATATTCTTTGCTTTTCAGTGCATCTTTAATTTCCTTTATTTCAGCGTCTTCTTCTCCTTCAAGCTCTTCCTGTATCGCACGCAACTTTTCTCTCAAATAGTACTCTTTTTGATTCTTTTCAATCTTCTGTTTGACCCTTTTATCCAGTTCTTCTTCAAGAGATAAAATCTCCACTTCTCTTGTTAGTATTTCAAGAAGTCTGTTCAATCTATCCCTTGGAGAAACCAGCTCGAGTAATTCCTGTTTTTCTTCAAGATCAAGAGGTAAAAGAGATGCTACAAAATCAGCAAATTTATCCGCATCAGAAGTATCCTCAAGAGCTTTTGTGACTTCATCCAGGAACCTCCTGCTCATGCCAACATATCTTTTGGCAAGCTCCTGAACCTTTCTTATAAGTGCCTGCAAAGACTTGGTCATTCTGTATTTTGGCTTTAATACCTTTATTTTAAACAGGAAGGACTCCTCGTCTTCCAGAACTTTCGTTATTTCAGCACGTTCCAGACCCTCAACCAAAATTTTGTAATTTCCATCCGGCATCTTCATTAATTGAACAATTTTTGCAACTGTTCCGACATCGAACAGGTTTTCCCTGGTCAATGATTCTGATGTTACATCCTTTTGTGAAACAAGAAATATCAACTGACCATAATTTCCAATTGATTCCTCAAGAGCAGTCAGGGACTTGTCTCTACCCACATATAAAGGCATTACAGATGATGGATAGACCAGCATATTTGTGCGTGTTGCTATTGCTGGAAGTTTATCGGGTATTTCTATTGTTTTTTCCTGACTACTTGCCTGTTCTAATAACTGGAATTTTTGAGACATATTTTTTCACCTCCAATAACTCTTCTATTTATGAACATGTCTTTTCAACCAGTTCCTAACGTTGTTATATGTTCTATTGTCGATAAAATTGAATTTTATTTCTCTATGTGATTTATCATGATGATAGAAGAATACCTCTATGTTATTTTCAAATAAACCCTCGCACAACTTAGGCCATTCTACCACCATTACAGTGGTTTCGTCTATGATATCTTCAAGGGCAAGTTCGATTACCTCTTCTTTTGACTGCAAACGATACAGGTCAACATGAATCATTTCCAGAGTTTCACCAGGGTATTCATTTACAATTGTAAATGTTGGACTTCTAACGGTTTTCTCATCTATACCAAAACCTGCAGCAAAACCTTTGACAAAAGTTGTTTTACCGCTTCCCAGTTCACCCCTGAGAAAGATGATTTCTCCACCTTTTATGTCCTTTGATAGCGACAGAGCAAAATCTTTCAATTGCTTTTCATTTAACACTCCCACTTCATACAACGTTTCATTGCCTGTTTCCACTTTTTGTATTCGTCCTCCATTTCCTTTCCATCTGGTGTAAATACTACTTCACTGCGCCTTTTCTCCTTTAATTTCTTCTTATCCCAGATTCCTACTGCAATCCCTGCAAGTAGCGCAGCTCCCAGAGCGGTAGTTTCTCTTGTAACAGCTCGATCAAGAGAAACGCCCATAACCTTTGATTGAAGCTCCATAAGGAAGTTATTCTTTGTCATTCCGCCATCTACAAGCATCTTCTTAGTTTCAAGACCACTTTCTTCTTCCATAAGTTCAACTATTTCTCTTGTTCTAAAAGCCACGTATTCTAATATTGCTCTTACTATATGAGCCTTTTTGACCCCCCTCGTTAGACCGATCAACAGCCCTCTTGCAGAAGAATCCCAGTAAGGCGCTCCAAGACCTGCCAGTGCTCCTGAAAAATATACTCCACCGTTGTCATCGACCTGTTTTGCTATTTTTTCCGATTCATCTGCGCTATCCAACATTCCCAAACCATTTCTGAGCCACGAAACAAGAGCGCCTGTGGTAAAGATTGACCCTTCCAGAGCATATACAATCTCTTTACCCATTTTCCATCCGATAGTCGTCAACAACCCCCTGTCAGAATATCTTGGTTTGGCTCCGGTGTTCATCAAGATGAAGTTTCCGGTTCCATAGGTACACTTAAGTTCTCCTTCTTCAAAAGCTGTATGACCAAACAGTGAAGATTGTTGATCTCCTGCTATTCCAGCTATTGGCGGCCCATAAATGGATGCGCCAATCATCATGGAAGAATCAACAAGTTCAGGTAACCATTCTTCTTTTATACCAAAAAGATCAAGCAATTCTTTATCCCATTGCAGTTCATTTATGTTAAACAACATTGTTCTCGAGGCATTTGAGTAATCTGTTACATGGAGGCGTTCGGGAGATAAATTCCACATAAGCCATGAATCAATGGTTCCAAATCTCAACGTACCCTTTTCAGCTGCAGCTTTCACCTCTGGAATATTTCTCAGCATCCATTCCATTTTTGTTGCTGAGAAGTATGGATCTATCTGAAGCCCCGTTTTATTATGAATTGTTTCGTGATATTTTTCTTTCAGTTCTTCACATCTTTGTGCAGTTCTTCTGCATTGCCATACTATTGCATTGGTTAATGGTTTACCAGCTTCTGCATCCCATGCCACAACTGTTTCACGCTGGTTCGTTATACCTATGGCAGAAATACTATTAAAAGAAATTCCCGCTTTTTTTACTACCTGTTCTACACAGGACATAACGGATAATATTATGTCGTTTGGTTTGTGTTCCACCCAACCGGGTTTGGGATAAATCTGATCAAATTCTTCCTGTGCAACCGCCACTTGATAAAGATCTTCATCAAAAATAACAGCTCTCGAGCTGCTGGTGCCCTGGTCAATGGTCATAACATATCGCATAAATTATCTCCTCCCGATCTACAAATATCTAAAATAGAAAAAATCTCCTCTTTAATCTTATTGCCTTATTTGGGCATACCTCATGACACACATAACACCTTATACATATACCATAGTCGATATCCTTTTGACTAACATTAATAGCATCCTTCGGACAGCGTTCCTCACATTCAAGACATTCAATACACCTTTCATCATCTATGTAAGGAACTTTGTGAAATATCTTTGTAATGAAACTCAAAAAGTCCAGTGCCTTCCCGTAACTTGATTTTGGCAGTGTAAGCTCTTCTTCAGGCTCAAATCTCCCAATCACTCCATATACTGGCGTAACTTTCCTTTTTCTTGCTAAATGAACAGTTAAAACCTTTGTTCTATCAATTTTCCATACTTCACAAATATAGTCATCCAGTGCAAATGCGTTGTCACTTAAGGCGATCAGATTCGATGAAAAAGCCTCTCCCGATGATGGCCCATCGCCCCTCATTCCTATAACTCCATCAAGAATATTCATCTTAGGGGAGACCAGCCTGTGTAAATCAATGAGCATATTTGCAAAACGTTCACTGGAAGCTGCCTTAACATGCCATTTTTGCTTCTCTTTCCCCGCTATGCAACCAAAGGTATTTTTAACCGCAAGCGTTAATGTCATCAAAGAATGAGTCTTCAACTTAGGCAAATTAACCACGGAATCCACTTCTTCAAGTTTTCTGGCTATCTGAAAACTTCTTGGAGAATCTTCGCTGACCTTTTTTTCTGTCGAAACATCAAATGAAGTTAGTTCCACATTATATTTTCTGCATACATCTGCTATACCGGAAAGTTCTGATTCTTTCTGAAAATCCCCAGAAATAGGAGAATCTCCAAGAATCAGTTTTGTACCCATATCAAGAAATAGTTCAATCACCGCAGAAAGAAAAAGCGGGTGGGTGGTTACTGCCTGATTCGGAGAAGCTCCATGTAAAACATTGGGCTTTAAGAGAACTTTCTCTCCACCGTGAAATTTCTCATTTATTCGCGCACTATCAAATAAATTTGTTAGTGTTCTCTTCGCTTCATTATAGTCTCTGCATTTATGTACGTAAACATTACATTCTTTTCTTTGTGAGTAATGTTTTCTTTTCCTCTTCTCTGTCATCAATTACTTCACCAGCTTTCTCAGGTAACCGGATTTTCCCCTTTTTCAATTCTTCTATGATTAATTCTTCAGGTAGTGAAGTTATCGTCCAGAGGTCCGTGAGAAATATTTTGCCTCCTTCGCGAATCGGAGCTTTATCTATGGCTGCTTGAATTCCTTTTCTGATACCGTCCTCATAATTTGATTTTTTTTGAGATTCCGTGCGCTTTTCATCTTTTTCTTTCATCCATACACCTCCGGGTAAATCTTAATATATGATAGTATTTATTCAATTAATACAATTATATCGTATATACCCCGAGGTGATATTTATGAGTAATGAATTACATGATTTTAGGCACTTTTTGCATCAGTATCCTGAGCCAGGATTTGATGAGCATAAAACAGCGCAAATTATTGTTGACGCATTGCAATCACTGCCCGATAATTTCAAGATTCACAGACCTCATAGTACATCGATAATTGTAGAATACAACGTTAGTGAAGGCCCCTTTTTGTTGCTAAGAGCTGATATGGATGGGTTACCAATTGTGGAAAATACAAAAGCAGATTTTGCTTCAAATCACGAAGGCTGGATGCACGCTTGTGGTCATGATATTCATATGAGTGTTATTTATGGTGTAATTAAGGCTGTCGCAAAAAGAAAACCGAACAGAAATATACTTTTTCTTTTCCAGCCAGCTGAAGAGGGGCCGGGAGGGGCAGAACCAATAATTAATACCGGATTTTTCAACAATTATGAAATCGATAAAGCGGTTGCACTTCATGTAACAGACGATTTTCCCCTGGGTTCCGTCGGTATAAGAAAAGGAGCCATGTTTGCAAGTCCCACCGGCTTTGACATAACCTTCAAAGGGAAAAGTGCACACGCTGCAACTCCTCATCTTGGAAAAGATGCCCTTTTCATTGCATCAATGTTCTTTCAATCAATACACAGCGAACTTTCCAGAGTTGTTCCCAATGAAGACAGATATGTGTTTACTATGGGAAAAATGACAGGAGGAGACAGACGAAATGTTGTGCCTTCCAGGGCAAAGATTGAAGGAGTTTACCGTGTTCTCGATATGAAGGTTAAAGACATTATCGACAGGACAATTGAACGTCTCGCAGAAAAGCTCGCAGATACTTTTGAAGTAAAGCACGAGCTCGAATATGTATTACACTACCCCACTGTAATAAACGATGATTCTCTGGTGGATAAATTTTACAGAATCATTTCTCCTTCTTATCAAATTTACCAGTCTGAGATAAAATTATATGGGGAAGACTTTGGATTTTTCAGTCATACATACCCGACTATCATGTTCTGGCTGGGAAGCCATGAAGGTGGTGAGAAAAAGGGGTTGCACACTTCTGATTTCTTGCCACCAGACGAAACAGTGGACTACGGAGTTAAAATAATGAGCAAACTGGTTGAGGAGTTGTAATATGAGAAAAATGAGTCTAAAGGACAGAAATTTTGTCATCCTCGACACGGAGACAACAGGCTTGAGCCCTCATCGTGGAGCAAGGCTCATCGAAGTGGCAGCTTTGAGAATAGAAAAGGGCGAAATAAACGAAAGCAACTGTTACTCGGAGCTTATTAACCCGGGATGTCCCATTCCAATATTCATAACACGTTTAACAGGAATATCTTCACGAATGGTTAAAACAGCAAGAACTTCGGATAAGGTACTCCCTGATTTTCTTGATTTCCTTGGAGATGATATTCTGGTAATCCAGAATGCTCCCTTTGACCTTTCTTTTATCGATCACCATGCACTGGATATAGGGTTATCACCTGTGAAAAATGAATTTATTGATACCATATCACTTTCCAGAAGCTTATTCAGAGGTAGACATAACCTCGATACCATTCTTGCAAGACTGAATATATTACCTGAAAATCGTCATAGAGCCTTGGGTGACGTCCTGGCAACTGCAAGAGCTTTTTTAAAGATGAGTTATATGATTGGAGAAGAAAATATCGGTAACTTTATAAGAAAAAGATACAGGCTATATCAAAGGAAATAACCTTCTGTAAAAACCGCTAATTACTTGTAAAAATATTTTTTACTACCCCATATGTTGTGTTATCATATAGTTTACCACCCTATATTTATTGATAATTTATTATTCAGGAGGGGGTTACTATGCTTTCAGTTAGAAAAAGAAATGGTTCACATGTGGATTTTCAGCTTGACAAAATCACCATAGCAATAAGGAAAGCTTTTGATGCAACCGATACTCAATATACGGATGATGTGCTTGAAAAAATCTCTCTCAGGGTAGTGGCTGATTTTCAGAAAAAAATTAAAGATAAGACTATCTTTATTGAAGATATTCAGGATTCCGTAGAAAAAATACTGGTTGATCTTGGTTTCACGCAGGTTGCCAAAGCATACATTCTTTACAGAAAACAGCGGGAAAAAATGAGGCAGTTCGATGCCTCGGTTTTGAACTTCGCTTCAACGGTCAACAACTATCTAAAGCAGCGGGATTGGAGAGTCAACGAAAATAGTACAGTAACGTACTCTATTGGAGGGTTAATTCTTCATAACAGCGGGACAATAACCGCAAATTACTGGTTGAGCGAAATTTACGATCCACAGATAGGAGAAGCTCACAGAAATGGCGATATTCATATCCACGATCTTTCAATGTTAAGTGGCTATTGTGCAGGTTGGAGTCTTAAACAACTTATTGAAGAAGGATTGGGCGGAGTGATGGGAAAGGTTTCATCCAAACCCGCCAGGCATCTTTCAACATTGGCCAATCAGATGGTAAATTTCCTTGGTATTTTGCAGAACGAATGGGCAGGAGCTCAGGCCTTCAGCTCCTTTGACACATATCTTGCTCCTTTTGTAAAAATTGATGATCTCGACTTTGAAGAGGTTAAACAATCCATACAATCCTTCGTTTTTGGTGTAAATACGCCAAGTAGATGGGGAACTCAATCACCTTTCTCAAACATTACACTTGACTGGGTTGTTCCTAAAAAGTTAAGAGACATACCGGCCATAGTGGGTGGTGAACCTCAGGACTTCACTTATGGCGATTGTCAGAAGGAAATGGATATAATTAACAAAGCTTTTCTTGAAATTCTGAAAGAGGGGGACGCGAACGGTCGAGGATTTCAGTATCCTATCCCTACATACAACATAACAAAAGATTTTGACTGGGATAATCCCAACACGGAGCTATTATTTGAAATTACATCAAAATATGGAACACCATATTTTCAAAATTTCATTAATTCCGATCTTGATCCCGAAGATGTTAGATCTATGTGCTGTCGATTACAGTTGGACAAAAGGGAGCTAAGAAGAAGGGGCGGAGGCCTGTTTGGTTCAGACGAGTTCACCGGTTCAATTGGTGTGGTTACAATAAATCTTCCCAGAATAGCGTATCTTAGCAAAAGTGAAAAAGAATTTTTCAGCAGACTGTCAAAAATGATGGGTGTTGCAAAGCGCAGTCTTGAAGTGAAACGAGAAGTAATAGAAAAACTGAACGAAGAAGGGCTCTATCCTTACACAAAACGTTATTTAAAGAATTTCGATAACCATTTTTCAACCATTGGGTTAATTGGCATGAATGAAACAACTCTAAACTCAAAATGGTTGAGAAAATCTCTTTACGATGATGATTCAAGAGCTTTTGCAGTGAAAGTGCTTGATTTTATGAGAGACAAAATAGCCACATATCAGGAAGAAACTGGTCATTTGTACAATCTGGAAGCTACTCCTGCAGAATCTACAACGTACAGACTGGCAAAAATTGATAAAGAAAGGTACCCCGAGATTATAACCGCCGGAGAAGAAACGCCATTCTACACGAACTCATCGCATCTTCCCGTAAACTTTGAAGGAGATATGTTTACTGCCCTTGGTCATCAGGAAGGGCTCCAAACAAAATATACAGGAGGCACTGTTTTTCATACCTTCCTTGGTGAGAGAATTTCTGACTGGAAGGTCACCAGAAATCTGGTTGAAAAGATAGCCACCAATTACAGGATTCCTTATTTCACAATTTCACCAACCTATTCGATATGTCCCGATCATGGTTACATAACTGGTGAACATTATAGTTGTCCTCACTGCGGAAAAACATCCGAAGTTTATTCAAGAATAACAGGATACTATAGACCTGTTCAGCACTGGAATCACGGAAAAAAAGAAGAATTCAAACACAGAAAAGAATATGAAATCTCAGAGGGTGATACAGATGAAATTCGCAGGATGGCAAAAAGTGAGTCTGGTGGACTATCCGGAAAAAATAGCCACGACGGTCTTTACCTCAGGCTGTAATTTTGATTGCGAATATTGTCATAATGCACAGCTAAAAAAAGTAATAGACAACAATATAACCGAAGGTGAAATATTTGAGTATATGAAAAACCACATTGCAATGATTGATGCGCTAACGGTAACAGGCGGTGAACCATCGATTTGGGGAGAAGAGTTAATAACGTTTTTTAGAAGGTACAGGGACAATTATGGTCATAAACTGCTTAAGATAGATACAAATGGAAGCAATCCTGATTTTCTCCGCAGAATAAAGAAACTGGTCGATTACGTTGCCATCGATCTTAAATCGCTGGATTACTCACTGTTTTCAGATATTACGCTGGAAATAATCAAAGAAAGCCTGGAGATTGTCAAAGACTTTAATGATTACGAAGTAAGAATCACAGCATATCCTCCCTATGTAAAAAAGGAGGATTTTTCATCCTATAAACAACTCTTAAAGGGACATAAAAGGGTAGCAATTCAACAATTGACACCTGTTGATTATGTAGAGCCATACGAAAAAAGCATACTGGATAAATTTGCTGAGATTGTTGAACCGGTTGTTGATAGTGTTATAGTTAGATAAAACAAAACCTGGAGGCAGAAAAATGAAACTCAAGTTCTCTGGAACCGACCCTTTTGTAGTTAAAACAGGAACACTTTCCTTTGAAAAACATTATGGTGATCTTTGCATTCAGTTCACCATTAGAAGCACTCCTGGTGAAACTAAAATTGATACCTTGATGATAAATAACGGAACTGAAACAACTAAACCCGGTCGATTTACACTATTTGAGATTGTTGGCGTTAAAGGTCAACCATTTATGAATACATGGCAGTCATGGACCCCTTTTAGAACTTATAAAAAAAAGCCAGACATAAAACCCCTTGTTTCTATGGCAAAGGCTTCGGGCAACACTCTTTATTCAGCCACACCTGTACCGGATATTCTTGAAAATGGAGATTTACCCAGCGACTATTTCATTGGATTTGAGGATTTCGTTGCAGGATTCCTCTCATCCAGGATTTCGCATCCTTTTTTTCTCGTAGATGAAAACAAAGAACGCCTTAAAGTTATGGTCGACCTTTTTTGTAAACCTTTGAAACCAGGAGATAATATCGAACTGGAACCCTTTGTACTGCTTGAGAAGGATCCATTACCTGCACTACTGGAAAGGTATGCTCAACTGATAAATCAGAGAGAATCCATTAGATTTAAAAATTTTGATGGCATTGGATGGTGCAGCTGGTATCAGTATTTCACTGAAATAGATTTTGAGGGTTTGAAGGAAAACGTCAAAATGATTTCTTCAATGAAATCCCGGAATGATCTACCCTATACACTGGTGCAGCTTGACGATGGTTACGAAAAGGATATTGGGGATTGGCTTGAAACGAACGATAAATTTCCCGAACTCTCTGAAATCTGTGAAACAATAAGAAACGAAGGATCCAAAGCCGGACTGTGGCTTGCACCTTTCAGTGCTTCGGAAACTTCCAGTATTTTCAAGAACCATCCTGACTGGCTGGTAAAAGATCTTTTAGATGAACCAAAGTTATGCTATCGTAACTGGAACAAAAACATATATGCCCTTGACACAACACATCCTGAAGTAGAACAACACCTGAAGAATCTCTTTAAAAAATTATGTGAAATTGGATTTTCATATCTAAAGATCGATTTTCTTTTTGCTGGTGCCATGCCAGGAAAAAGGCTCGATGAAAATTCAACACCAGTTGAAGCGTACAGAAAAGGGCTTAAGATTATAAAAGACAGCACGTGTGAAGATAGCTTCATTTTAGGTTGTGGAGCACCACTTTTGCCTTCTGTGGGATTTGTTGACGGCATGAGAATCGGTGCAGATACCGCTCCTATATGGAATGGAGATGTACCGGATATAGGGATACCTTCAGCAAAGTTTTCTATACGCAACGCCTTAACCAGATATTTTATGCATAGAAGATTATGGCTTAACGATCCAGACACGCTAATAATAAGAGATGAAGCAGAACTTAATGATAAGGAAAAGAGACTATTTTCCCTTGTTTCAGGCGCTCTGGATAACATGTTGTTGCACAGTGATGAAATGAAACAGCTGGGTGAGAAAAATCTTAGTATGTTAAAAGAAGCAGTGACGCTTTCAGAAGGAAAACCCAGAGTATTTTTCAACAATAATCCCGATACCTATGTCATAGCTACAAAGGGCGGAATTCGATTCAACTGTCTTATTGCAGTCAATCTCAACGATAAAAATGAAAAGATCAGTATACCTGTGGATGCCATGAAATGGTCCGGTGTTAAAACTGAAAAAGTCATCGATGTTGAACCTCATTCCATAGCAATTAAAAAGGTTGATTCCAGAGCTGTGATCCTAAAGGTAACCAGGGAAAAAATGAAAGATGGAAGAGATATAAGCTACTACGAACCAGACGATTAATCAATTGATTAAAAATACTGATTTTTTAACAAAAATAATTCAGTTTAAAACTTGCTTTCATTAGTTTTCAGGTTTATAGACAATCATAAAGCTTTTTGGTGAAACCTCTATCGCTTTATCCTTTTCTATGTTTATGCTGTTTTGTTCAATTAGTTCAGTATATTTCCCGTGATCCTTTTCAGGAAACCAGTTCAATGAAGTTTCTCCGGGATTTGTTAGGACAATAATGTGCTCATTATCCAGAACCCTTTCGAAAACAAAAAGAGAACCTTCAGCGAAGAGTACATTGTGATCGCCCTTTCTCAATGCAGGGTACTTTTTTCTCAACTCAATTAAGCGTTTATAGTGTTTGAGCAATTCTTCATTCCACATTTCCTCTTTCCAGTACATCGGTTTTCTGTTATCTGGGTCACTTGCTCCCATCATGCCAATCTCATCACCATAATAAATAACAGGAGAACCTTTAAATGTAAACTGAAGAACGGTTGCTATTTTCGCAAGATCCAAATCTTTATACATAGCTGTTAATATTCTTTCAGTATCGTGGCTGCCCAAAAGATTCCACAGAGAATCGAGAACCTGTGGCGGATAGGTTTTTAGATAGAATTCTGTCATGGATTTAAATTTTTTGGCAGAGCGGTTTGATCTTGCAACGTATTCAATAACCGCATCTCTAAAAAGATAATTCATCACAGAATCGAAGCTATTTCCCATCAAGAAACTTTTCGCGTATCCCCAGTATTCAGCTACCAGAATATCTGAGGAGTCTATTTCCTTTACTTCCGGTCTGAAGAAGTCTTTCCAGAATTCAGAGGGAACCTCATTTGCTACATCAAGCCTCCACCCGGCTATTCCTTTGTTGCCCCATTTGGTGATTACATTATTTATGTAGTCTCTCACTTCTTCATTGTTTACATTGAGTTTTGGCATATGGGCATAACCAGCCCAACCAGTATAATTCATTGCCATTCCGGCGTAACTTCTGACTGGAAAGCCTCTAATAAAGTACCAATCTGTATATTCTGAATCCTTTCCCTTTTCTTTAATATCTTCAAAAGCAAAAAATTCTGTACCTGTATGATTAAAAACACCATCAAGTACTATATTAATCCTTTCTTCTGAAGCAGTTTTAATAAGTTCTTCAAAGGTTTCTTCTGTTCCGAAGTTATCATCTATCTTCATGTAATCAGTTGTATCGTACTTATGACTTGAAATGCTCTCAAAGATAGGGTTGAAATATATCGTTTCTATACCCAGGTCACTCAAGTAATACAGTTTATCAATAACACCTTTAAGATCACCACCAAAGAAACCTTCTGAACCATAATTGGCCTTTTCTGGATCAAGATACCAATCCTGGCTTTGAGAAGGATCGTTATCTTCATTCCCATTGGCAAATCTTTCTGGAAAGATCTGGTAATAAATTCTGCCTTTCGTCCATTCTGGAGTATCAAAATAATTCACCGGCGGACTTTCTTTTTCAAAGTGAAAAGGTTCAGAAACTTCGTTTGTACTTATCCCATTTTGATCAAGGTAATACACATCTTCTCCTATTAGCGCTTTAAAATAGTATTCTTCAAATTCACAATCAGAGACCTCTTTCCGATAAATAAGTGCATTTTCCGTTTCCCTGAGATAGGAGAGTTCATACTCTTTTTTAGCCGAAACAAGCAGGATATTATCGACATTCGTCCCTTCCACTTTCTCTACAGACACCGTGAAATATATCTTCCCCGGTTTCACCGGATTAAAGTAGGTTCTATCGTTTTGATCGTGAATCATTTCAATCTGATAACCCAGCGTTACCAAACTTGTTAAAACAAAAAGCACAATCAAAAATCTTTTCATCGATTTTTCCTCCTTTTTGGAGCGCGTTTCACACTTAATCTGTTTACTCCGTAGACACCAATCAATATCAAAGCTGCTCCAAACAATCCTATTATCGCAAAACTCTCCCCACGTATTAAAATCCCCGCAAATAAGGTAACTACCGTTGACAAATAAGGAAATACAGAAGCCTTTGAAGCGGGAAGCTTTGAAAGTGTGTAGTTAATCAAGAAAAATGCGACAGTTGAAGACAATGTTCCCAGATAAAGTGCTGAAATTACTATCTGTGGATGAATAAATGAGGTGAGGTAGCTATTTAATTCCTTTAACGCCAGTGATTGTATCACAGCTATTATATTGAATCCTACAAAACCTGCAAACATCATAAAATAAGTAATTTCTATTGGTCTTGCCTTCAAAGAAGCTTGCCTGGAAAGAATATTATAAAGTGCTGCGGAAAAAGTACTCACAAAAAGAAATATGATGCCAAGAAATTCAGCTCCAAATTCTGCACCTCGCGAAAGTGTAATTAAAATTACACCTGAAAGCGCGACAAAAATAAATAACACCTGTAAAATTCTTAACCTTTCACCAAGAAAGCCATGAGCCAGTATCAAAACAAAAACAGGAATTGTTGAAATCATCAATCCAGCAACACTGGATGTTGTTCTTTGAACCCCCATCGCTTCCATAATGAAATAAAGTAAAGGCTGCACCAGTATTAATGGAAGTAATTCCTTGAACATTAATTTGTTCAGCCTTATTCGTATCAATCTTGCGATTGCAAGTACACTTATAAAAACAAATGCAACCGTAAATCTGTAAGCCAGAAAATATACAGGCCTTGTAACCAAAAGTGCTTCTTTGGTAAATAAAAATGAAAAACCGAATATTATTGCTGCTCCAATACCGGCAAGGTATGGCAGAACATTCTCCTTTTTCATGTGTTAATTGAGTTTTCAGGAATCCTTTTTATAATTGTAGGTATCAACCACAACTGCAAAAGAATCCCCGGAATTCCCATTGCAAAAGATACAAGCAGGGATTGAAAACCACCCATCTTTATACCTAACATGGGAGCAATTAAAAGAATCCCAATCCCATAAATTATTCTCCCGGGAATCCATGAAACAGCTACAGCAAAATACAGATTTTTCTTTCTCATTAAACCCATGGTTAAACCGTAAGCTAGTAGTTCAAAAGCCATGAAAATTGCAATAGGAGGTTGCAGTGGAGGTCGACCAAAAAGTACCGCTGTCAATAGTGGAGATGCCAGTCCGGTTACAGATCCTATTGTAGGACCAGAAATTCCTCCAGCGAGTAAAACAACAAAATGTAATGGTAGAAGTACCTGTCCAACTACCATGCTGAATTGGTGAAAAATTATTGATACAACGAAAGATATGGCAATCCACAAACCCAGGTATGTAATATTTCTTGTCAACTATGACACCTCCAGCGTTTATGATTTCCTTATATAGTATAATTCAATTAAGTATTAATCAGGGGGTTTACTTTGAAATCATTCAAATTAATCGGTCTTATTTTAATTATACTTGTTATGTCAACAATGGTTTTTTCCCAACAAAATACGTTCAAGAATCTCGACTGGCAAGTAACAACCACAGAGCATTTCAAGATTCTGTATCCTAAAGAGGCTTCCATTTCTGTATTACCTATTAAAAAGGGTGCAGAAGATGCTCTGAAATCCTTCAAAAAAAGATATCCCTACTCCTTTGAAGAGTCATTTGTTATCATAATCGATATCATAAGCGATATACCCAACATGACTATTGAAAATGATGGAAAACTGACCATTTCATTGTACGGTATTCCTGATTATATTAACAAAAGCTGTTTTGAAACCGAATTAAAAACGTCTTTATACGAACTATTTATAAGAAGTGTCTCCAGTGATTTCGTTTCATTCACACGAACAGTTGCCTTCCCTAATTTCTCAGTTAGTACTTTCATGCCGTACTGGTTTATAAGGGGACTCAGTGAAACAAAACTTGGTTATGAACTGGACGAAATAGATGACATCTATATTTCATTAACAAAAAAAATATTGAACGAGGGAACTATGAATAATACTTCAATTTTTAATAGAACAAGCACCTCTGCAGTTTTTGGAATGGTCTTTGTAAACTTCCTGGCAACACAATATGATAAAGAAAAGATACCGTCATTACTACACTACATGAGCGGAATAAAAGGTACATTATCCTTAAATGCAGCACTTGAAAATATTTATGGAAAAAATCTTCAGACACTGCTGGAGGAATTTGAAATCCAGCTTAATGAGTTCAAATGTAATAAAAATATCTATCTTGACTCTGGAGAAGAACACGTAATCGACGCCATCGATTCAACGGATGGAAGCATTTTTACAGTCCAAAGAGAATTTGATAGACAATATACAAGAGTATTTAAAGATGACCAGGAAATAACATCCTTCACATCTGAGGTATGGGATATGGCAGTTTATGGTGATCAAAGAGTTTACACAATCATCAACGATAACGAAGGTATTAAAACTACAGAGCTTGTCCTGGAAAGAAACGGAAGCATCATCAAAACAGGTTTTGAAAATGTTTCAGAAATTGACCTCATTAATGCAAACTATGCTGTTGCAATTAAAAACCAGTCGGGACTTCAAAATCTTATTCTCATTAATCTTAAAGATAAAAAAACGCGAACACTCTACAGCAGTAAATCATACAATAATTATTTATCTGAAATTCGCTGTTCTCCAGAAGGAGAATATGCAGCCTTCAAATTGATCAATTCATACGGGAATTTCCTTGGTGTTTACAACCTTGTTGATGACAAAATATCCTTTTATAAATTGGACTGCAATTTCTCATGCGGAGAATTTTCAGAAAAAGGGTTGTTGTTGAGTACAAGAGGCAAGAACATGGATATTGCTTTATTCAATCCTGAAGATAATTCCCTTTATACAATAATTAGCGAGGATGGATGTGGAATATTTCCATATTTCATTGAAAACAATATCGTAGAGCTTTCCTGGCCTGAAAGAAATAAGCTTCTTTTTTATGTGTCCGAAAAAACTACAAAACATTCTGAAATAAATAGACAAACACTGTCTCCGATGACATCATCTGAAATTATTGATTCCCGACAATATTCAGTTTTTAAAGACTGGACCTTTGATCGTTTAACTTTTGGCAATCTAAAACTTGGAACAACTTACAGTGATTTACTGAACGCTGTACTGCTTGAAACAACTTTTGGTTACTATTCCGATATAGATTATCCTTCTGCGGGAATGGAAACAAAGCTTAGACTTTTTGAACGAACCCCGATAAATATAATGCTGGATGTAAGATTAACGCTTTATGAAACATTTATCAACCTGACAGTAGGTAAAGAATATATTTTTACTGATTTTCTATCCTTAGGCTGGAATGCTCAGGTTAAATCTTCACCTCAAATTAGTCTTGATGCCGTGATTAGAGTTAAGGACTCCATACCGGTTTTTGGTGGTCAGTTTCTCCTTGACAGTAAACTTGATGGTGCGAGAATTATCTCAGAAAGCCTGGATGAAATCAAAATTGGCCTGGGAGGAGATTTTGAGTGGGACAAAAAAAACATCCATCTGGGAGCGCAATTTGAAACCAAGTTTTCAATTTCGGCAACTGAGACCTATTCTCCCATAATTTTTAACGATATGTACTCGGATGAGATGATAGTATTCGGTCTACGACTTGGTACAGAAATAAGGCTTTCAAAAAGAAACACAGGTATTCCGGCTATTATCTACTTAACTGACGAAGGTTTTGGAGTCTATTTATCAGGGCTCATAGATGGTGAAACGTTTCAGTGGCGCTTCAAACTCTACAAGTACGAAACCATTTATCCATATCAGTCTTTTCCAGTAAAAATAAAAGCGGGTATTGATTTACTAAACTTAAAAATACTACCTTATCTGTCTTTTGAATTCTGAAGACCGACAAGTCACTGATGATAAAATTAATAAGGGAGGTTAAATATGAATATCAAAGAGATATTTGAAAAGGTCAAAGGGAAATTTGACAAAGAAAAGGCAGGAGATTACAGAGGAGCTTTCAGTTTTGAAATCGATGGCGGAAATCCAAAAGAATTTACAATCTCCATAAAAGATGATGGTCTTGAGATAACAGAAAAGATTGAAGATTCAGCTGATTGTCTTATCAAAACAGATCTGGACACTTTTTCTGACATAGTTGAAGGTGAAAAGAGTCCCATTAGTGAATACATGAAAGGTAAGCTAAAAATCAAGGGTGATCTTGGTTCTGCTCTTAAATTAAACGAATTGTTTTTCTCCTGAATACAATCACAAAACACTGCCTAACGGGAGGTGTGCAAATTGAAAAAAGTAGCGATACTGGCTTTTCAAGGCGAGAAAAATTGCTTCTATCATGCTCTATTAAACACACTCAATATTAAGGAACATGGCATGGACGTTGCTTTAATTATTGAAGGGAAGGCAACAAAACTGATCTCAGAAGTTGTAAAACCAGAGTACCCACTTCATGATTTGTACAAACAAATAAAGGAACAAAATCTTATAAGCGCGGTTTGTTTTGGTTGTTCAAAAATGATGGGTACATTAGATGTGGCTAAGGATGAATGTTTACCAATTTCGGGTGAAATGTCAGGTCATGTGCCTGTCGGTGAATATGTTCTTGCAGGATATGAAGTAATGACTTTTTGAAGGAGGTATTACATGAGAAAAGAACTTTATTACTGGAAATATAAATGCCTTTCTGATGTTTTGATAAAGAATTTTGAAGAAAGAGCAATAGAAGCCGAATTTGTTTCTGATGCTGATTCAGCAAGAGCGAAAGTCGAGTCTTTGTTACCAAAAGGCTCTTCAGTTGCAGTAGGAGGATCTATTACGCTTAAAAAAACAGGTATATTAGAGCTTTTAAGAAATGGCGATTATGACTTTAATGATAGATACGCAGCTTCTACAGAAGAAGAAAAGCGAAAAGTAAGACTTGAAAATTACCATGTAGATTACTTTTTATGCAGTGCAAATGCAATAACGATGAGAGGAAAGATTGTTCAGTGTGACGGTCTTGGTACAAGGGTTTCACCCATGCTATATGGCCCCGAAAAAGTGATAATTGTTGCTGGAATGAACAAAGTCGTTAACGATATTGAAGCAGCACTGGATAGAATACGGTACATCTCTCCAATGAACGCAAAAAGGCTAAAGCTAAAAACTCCATGTGTGGAGACAGGAATCTGTACCGATTGTAAGTCTCATGACAGAATATGTGAAGACTATGTAGTTGTTTCAGACAGCCATTTTAGGCCTGATCACTTCACAGTTATCCTTGTAGGCGAAGATCTGGGACTGTAATCAGGAGGTGTTATTATTAAAACAGTTAAAGTTACACTTTATGGAAGAGTACAGGGAGTAGGCTTCAGACATTATGCTACCAAAAAGGCCAGAAGCCAAAACGTAAAAGGATATGTAAGAAATAAACCTGACGGATCAGTTGAAGTGGTTGCAACAGCTAATGAAAACACTATGGAAAAGTTCATTGATTTGCTCTCAAAAGGCCCTCTTACTGGTCATGTGACAAAGATAGAAAAGGAAGAACTTCCTTTAAAAGAATTTTCCTCCTTTGAAATACGTTTATAATTCAAATAAAAGTTAACACATTAATTACTCATCAGAATTCTGAATGAAGTAATATAGTATGAGGAGTGATTATTTGAAGATACTTCTAACAAATGATGATGGAATAATGGCACAGGGAATAAGAACAATGGCTCGATGCCTTTCAAAAGAACACGAAGTGATAGTGGTAGCTCCTGAAGTTGAACGAAGCGCTACCGGACACGCAATAACAATTCGGACACCTCTATGGGCCAAAGAAGTCAGACTCGGAAAAGAGGAAATTGGTTACGCAGTAAACGGAACCCCTGCAGACTGTGTAAAATTGGGCTTGCTTGCTATGACTGAAGAAAAAATTGATCTGGTCATCAGCGGAACTAATAGGGGTCCAAATTTAGGAACAGATGTTCTATATTCAGGTACTGTTTCAGGTGCTCTGGAGGGTGCTGTCACTGGAATACCATCGATAGCTATTTCCTCTGAGAACTACAATGAGCCATACTTTGAGACAGCAGCCAGTTTTATGATAGAATTTTTGAGGCGCTTTGACATAAAACAAATACCAGAACTTACAGCCTTAAACATAAATGTTCCATCAGTTCCGTTGCATGAAATAAAAGGATGGAAAGTAACACGCCAGAGCAAACGCAGGTATAAGTCTGATTTTGAAAGAAGAAAGGATCCATATGGTAACGACTATTACTGGTTGATTGGCGAATACATAGAAGATGACCCAGGAAATGACTCTGACTACGCCGCAGTTAGTGAAAAATGCGTTTCTATTACTCCAATCTACGTTCTAATGCAAAACAACGATTATATGGAAGAGCTGAGGAAGAGAATAAAAGAGGTGAGTCAGTGACAATAAAGATACTTGGTGACCCTATCTTAAGAGAAAAAAGTGAAAAAGTCACAAAATTCGATGAAAACCTTCAAACCTTTATCAATAATCTCACCGAAATTATGTATGAAGAAGATGGTGTCGGCCTTGCTGCACCTCAGGTAGGTGTTTTAAAGAGAATCTTCGTTTTTGATGGTGGTAAAGGAAGCAAAGTAATAATAAATCCAGAAATAATCGAAGCAAGTGCTGAAAAGACTGAAATTGAAGAAGGTTGTCTGAGTATACCCGATGTTTATGCAAATGTAGTAAGACCAAAGTGGGTTAGAATGGTCTACCAGGACGAAACAGGAGAAAGTCATGAAGAAATTTTCGATAATTATGCCGGCAGAGTAGTTCAACATGAAAGCGATCATTTAAGGGGAGTATTGTTCATAGATAGAATATCCAGTGCCAAGAAAATACTTCTCAAACCAAAACTAAAGGAAATAATGAGGAAATCAGCAACATGAAGATTGTATTCATGGGAACACCGGATTTTGCAGCCCACCATCTTAAAGCATTGGTGGAAGATGGTTGGAATGTGGTAGGAGTGTTTTCACAACCTGATAAGCCAAAAGGCAGGGGTAGAAAGGTTAAACCGACACCGGTTAAAAATGTGGCCCTTGATTATGGTTTGAAGGTTTATCAACCACGTTCTGTAAACAAAGAAGAAGGTTTTCTCAAATTAAAGGATTGCAATCCTGACTTGATTATCACTGTTGCTTATGGGAAGCTGCTTAAACCAAAGGTTTTTGAGCTTCCAGAGCTTGGAACGTACAACATCCATGCCTCTTTACTACCAAAACACAGAGGAGCAGCCCCCATACAGAGAGTCCTTGAAAATGATGAAAAAGAAACCGGCATCACAATATTCAAAATTGATGAAGGTATGGATAGTGGACCAATAGCAGTGCAAAAAAAGATTGAGATAACAGACAGAGATACCTTTGGGACACTGCATAATCGACTGGCAGTCCTTGGAGTAAAATCATTGATGGAATTTTTAAAGTTAATGAAAACAGATCAGGTTGAACTAAAAGAACAGGATGACGAAAAAGCTACATATGCTCCCAAAATCGAAAAAAATGAAAGAATAATATATAGCTTTGATGATAAGTGCAGAAAAATATTCAATAAAATCAGAGCATACGATCCTGTACCGGGAGCAACAACAGAATTTGACGGGAAAAAGATTAAACTGTTTGGAGTATCATCCTTTAAAGGTAAACCAACCACCCCGGGAGAGATTGTATCCATAGAAAAGAATGGCATGCTTGTGAGCTGTAAAGATGGTTTATTAAACATCACTGAAATCCAGTTAGCCGGGAAAAACAGAATGAGTCCCTGGCAGGCAAAAGCCGGACGTTTATTGAGTGAAGGAGTGTTGTTAGGAGGAAACAAATAGTGGCACGGGTTATAAAAATGTACCAGGTAGGAAATCTTAACAACAAAGAAGATGAAAAAGTCATAAAAGGGTTGCTTGATGAATATACTGGAATAACAAGGGTAAACCCAATAAGTGATTTTGGTATACTGGAAATTGAATACGAGGAAGCACTTGTCAATCGTGAAACAATCGCTAATGTGCTCAAAGAAAAAGGTTACGAACTGAAATGAATTTCCTCTGTATTGACAAAGTACCCGGGTCAAGTTATAATCGAACCGTCTGAAGAGCCGAGGTGGTGGAATTGGCAGACACGCATGGTTGAGGGCCATGTGGACGTTTTAGTCCGTGCGGGTTCAAGTCCCGCCCTCGGCACCATACAAACCGGGTAATAAACCCGGTTATTTTTTTGAGGTGATCCTCTGAAACCAATACTTCTATGTACAACCTATAAAAGCAAAGGTAAAACAAAGGTCAAGTGTTTTTCTCTTCAGGAAAATAAAAGAATGAGTACAGATTATGAGGATTTCGATAAATTTCTTGAACAAAGAGAAAACCCTCCGTTCTTTGTATATGAAGAAAACGAGAACAGTTCTTTAAAAGAACATATGCTTTGTGTTGATGAACAGTTTTTGCAAAATTACATAAAAACTGATGATTGTGATATATCTAAATATGTTACAAAAGTTATTGATTTATTGAAGACACTTCCCTCAAGCCTTCTTGAGTTAATTGATAACCTTTGCACCGGTTCAAAAGGAACACACGACTTCCTAAAAATGGTTATCGAAGACAATGAAGACAAGACTTCATGGCAGGATTCTCTGTGTAGAAATCTAAAGGTAATTAAAGATAGAAAAGATACAATTAAAGGACTGGAACCCCTGAAAAGTGTAAGGATGATTTTTGGTGAGGGTGGCATACTTCAAGATCATCTTAACAGTTACGAGTACCGCCAGGAACAGTTTATGACCGCTATGGAGATTGCTGAAACTATAGATCATGGAAAAGGCTTATTATTAGAAGCTGGTACGGGCACGGGGAAAACCTTAGCTTATCTCGTTCCGGTAGCATATAACTCGCTTTCAAAAAACAAAAAAGCAATAATTTCCACAAGAACCCGAACACTTCAGGATCAACTCATTAATAACGATGTGAAAATACTCAAGAATCTTCCCGACCTTGAAAAACTTAATACAACCGTTCTCAAAGGCAGGGAAAGATACATATGCACAAAGAAACTATTTGAAGAACTTCAGTTGTCTAAAAATATGCGCTCAAAGGAAGAAAAGATGACTTTTTTGGGAGTAGCACTCTGGTCATTTCTCACAGAAACTGGCGACCTTGATGAGCTTCCAATGAAACATATATACAGGGATCGATTGATCACAGATAGATTTACGTGTCTGAGAAAATATTGTTCTTTTTACGATAATTGTCCTTACTATAATGCCAGAACAAACGCAAAGAATTCTGATATTACAATCACCAATCACTCGTTATTGTTTAATGAAGCTGCCATAAGATTGGCTGATGGAGAAAACGATGAGGACGATGATTCTAATGGTATTCTCTTACCAAAGTTTGACGTTTTGGTTGCTGACGAGGCTCACGAAATCGAAAACTCAATAACCGATGCCATGAGTTTCAACATCAATCCATATTCCATTGCCAAAACTACCAAGGGATCATATTTAACAACAAGGGAGCTTCTAAAATTTCTACAGGAAAAATTGGATAAAGAATTTCTCCAGGCTGCCTATAACCGTGCGAAAAAACTTGGCACAGCAATTGAGAACAATTTGAAAACCATGGTCGTTTTTGGAGATGAAATTTCTCCCGGTGAAAGAAAAGCATTGGAAAACGATAAACTAGAACAATTTCTTGACATACTCAAAGAAACTGAGGATTTTTTGAGAAAGCTAAAAGCTTTATTGGTTCAGTTAGTCAATTTACTGGAGGACACTCAAGACGATGATGAAGCAAAACCCGGAATAGCTGGATTGAAACTACGCGGTCAAACACAGTTAGGAGAAATTGATGAAATTTTATATAATCTTTTAGGCTTTGAGACTGCTGAAGATTCTTACATTCATTACTTTCAGAAGGTAACAAAGGGTGATTCTCGATATCTCGTTTTCTCTGCATCGCCGGTTGTTAACGAAAGTATGGCCACAAATATATTCCCTGAAGTTGGTGTGAAAATATTCATATCAGCCACATTATGGGTACACAGCAAGGGTAGCGACGGTTTTAACTACGCCAGAAGGGTACTGGGTATAGATGAACAGTTTCCCTCAGTCAAATTGGGAACATCTTTTGACTATTCGAAACAACTGAGATTTTTTGTTACTCGAGACATGCCCGATTACTCGCCAAGAAGTCCTGAATACCTTGGTAATGGTGCTCAATTTGTAAAAGATATATTAGAGGTAACGGGCGGCGGAGCAATGGTACTTTTCACCTCTTACAGTGATTTGAATACAGTTGCATCTTATCTTGATAAAAGGCTTGATGACCTGAAATTGCGCATTCAGGAGAAACATGACAGCCCCAGTGCAATTCTTGAAGGTCATATGAATGACGAAAACTCCGTTATATTTGGAGTAAGGACATTCTGGGAAGGAATTGACTTGCCAGGAGAGCACCTAAAAGTTCTAATTTTATTCAAATTACCCTTCGATAGACCTGATGATCCACTGCTCGATTCACGTATCCGGTATTACGGAACAAAGAACTATGTTGAAGGTCTACATAAATACTACTACCCAAAAATGATCACGTCTTTCCGTCAGGGGTTAGGAAGATTAATACGAACTAAGAACGATAGGGGTTGTGTTATCATTCTTGATAAAAGGATTGTGGATCCAAAAAAGAACTATTCCAGAAAATTGGTTAATTCGCTTCCACCGGAAATGAAGATTGAAATTTTGGAAAAAAAGAAAATCATTACACAATTAAGAAAACTAAAAAAAGAGAAATGGTTTTAGAAAGATTAATCAGCACCTTATTTCCTAACTATTGCGAATCCTGCTCAAAACCAGCCTCACCACTTGAATTTTTATGCAGTGAATGCAACAAATCAATAGTTGGTCCACTAAAACAAAATTTCTCACTGCCCGGTAGCGAAACATTGAGAGCTTTTACCTGGTATGAACCACCTTTCAGTGACATGATAAAAGCATATAAATTTCATAATCGCGAAAGAATCTCAGGATGGCTTGCAGAAAAACTGTTTCTATTACTTGTTGAAACCTTACCAGAAAACATTCGTATCAAACCCTCAATAATTCCTGTCCCAACAACGGTCGCAGCACTAAGAACAAGAGGATATGATACAAATAGAAGAATACTAAAAAAACTTTCGCGAAAACTTGATTTTAATTTCCCCGAAGTACTTATAGCGAAAGGAAGACATATGCCACAAACCCAGTTAGATAAAACAGAAAGGGAAAAGATGAAAGGCAAATTTCAGCTTCGCTCTGACAGAATAAAACTACCTGAAGAGATTATCCTCTTTGACGATGTGTTTACAACTGGAACTACAATCAAAGACTGTATTAGAACATTAAAAGAAGCAGGAGTCAAAAGAATTCACGTTAGAACACTTGCCAGAACAAAAGGTAAATCTGAATAAAAAAAGAGGGTCATAAGACCCTCACTGGCTGGGAGGGGAGGACTCGAACCTCCACCGGCGGATCCAGAGTCCGCTGTCCTACCATTAGACGACCTCCCAAAAGCAAAACCATTATATTATACAGCCTTAGAGGTGTCAAGCTACTCAGAAAAAATAAGACGCTCAGAGAGAGACGCTTGGAGTCACTCGCTATGCTCGTTCATGAGGCTCTGACAGAGCTCTTAAAAAAACGAGAATCCGAGAAAGACCAAAGGGACGAAAGGCCGAGAGAGTTATTAAAACCGCTGATTTGCGCCTTGGGGTACAGGCGGATATTCGTTGGGGAACACACGGATATGCGAATCTATCGATTCGGATTTGCGCCTACGGCGG
>CAYTVB010000019.1:0-35329 GCA_964441735.1 uncultured Thermotogaceae bacterium | reverse complement strand
TTCCATGTAATCCCTTTCGGTTCTTTTAAAGAGAAAAACAAAGTAAATATCACCTATAACCCAGAAAAGAATTACAGACCAAAAAATCACATGTCCCATTTGAATTACTCCTGTTTTTTATTAATATCTGTTAGATGGTTATAGACTTTATTAATAGACGATTCAAAGTCCTTATAAATGTTTCTATCAATGTTTTTATTTCCATAATGAACCCTGACATATACCTCAGTCATGTAAGTAAATGCTTTTACAAAGCTTTGTGCGTCCGACTCATTAATTATTTCGTTCTCTAAGAGTTCATAGGGAGTTAAATGATGCAATCCTTCAAAATATTTGCGTCTGACCCACCAGTAAGCACCAAGTATATACCTTTTGCTCATAGAAAAAGCAGGTAATTTTTCTAATGGATATAATGGAACATTTTCGGGGATTTCTTCAACCTCTTCCTGTTTTTTCTCATCTGTTCTTGAGAACATTGTATAAATAATATATCCTAAAAGCAATATTCCAAGCGTTGTTAATCCAAAAACAATAAAAATATGAAATCCCCTGGGAATTACTACCTCAATCTCTTTATAATCACTTTCAGGAACCGGATCCAGAGAAATTGTTGGCATTTTTCCAGTTTCAACTGAATAACCCTGCCCAAATGATAATCCTTCAGCTATTTCCAGACCCTGTGTATTTTTAAAGATAAAAATGACCAGGAAACGGATCCCCACAACAAATACAATAAGTAAAAGCCCTATTATAAAAGCTTTCCAAAAACCCTTTATACTCGATGCTTTCCAGAACATATAACCCATTATGAAAGCACCGAGACTTAAAATAATAAGGAGCGATCCTTCAGGCAACAACTTCTTCATATCGATATTACCAATTTCATTACTCACCTTTAACTTCGTTCCACCGGTATCTTCTGTTTGTCCAGTAACCTGATGTTGCTCTGCGCTTTCGGTTTCCTCCTTTAGAATACGTTCCTTACTTTCAACGTTCATTCCTCTCTGAGTTAAACCCAGAAGATTGTTTTCCACATTGGGTACAAGTGCAATAATCATTACACAAAGCACAGTAAAAAACGTTATTGAAACTAGGTTTGCCTTTTTATATCTAAATGTAATCCAGATAAGAAGTAAAATAACAAAGAATAGAGAATCAGCATTACGGTTCAACACGGGTAACAACGTAAGATAAACACCAATCGATGCCAGTCCGGTAATGGAAAACATTGTGGAACTATTTACAATAAGTGCAACTCCTATGGCTGCAAGAATATAAAAAATGGTGTTATCTGCACTGGCTTTGTTTACACCATTCGCAATTACAATGGTAAATATGATCACAATAGGAAGAATGAAAACCGAAAGGCAGCCATAACCTTTACTTGAAATGTATCCAGCAAAAGCAAGTAGTCCTCCAAATATCAATAAAGAAATAATTGAAAATTCAGGGTGAAATAGATAGATTGATATTAAGAACAGCAGTACGCAGGTAAAAACAGCTTTAATGAAAATCTTCAATTTCTTTTGTCACCTCTTGTAGGCTTTGATTTCCCCGAATAATTCTAACTATTATCTGCTCCTGAGCCAGCAAAGCACTTTTATCTTCAAGGGTTCTCATATCCAGAGGTAATAGATCAAAGGACTTTGCAGGTAAAAATCTTGGATCTCTGTATCCAAAAGGCAGCAACAATACTATTACCCTGGAGCATTTTGACTTTGCTTTAACCAGGAGTGGAAGTATTGAATCGGTCAAAAACATGGAAAACAAAACCAGGGTAGTTGATGGCAGTAGCTTTTCTAAATTTTTTTGAAGTACTTCGGTCAACTCAATACCTTTTTCGCTACCTTCTGTCATTGAAAGCAGTTCAACTGTTTCTACCCAATCGGTTCTTCTATCACTCTTTCTTGTCCAGATATCCTTGCCCACCACGGTGAGTTCAGATGTATGACCGTTATCATGAATCCACTTAATCAACGAAGCCGAGGCAACGATTGCTTCTTCCTCATATTTTTCCCTTATCATTTTCCAGACATCCCTGGCAAATACTTCACAGGTGAGATTCAAATCCAGATAAATTAAAGCCTTGCTTGTTGCAGTGTAATTGAACTCTTTAGTGTAAAGACTGTTCATCTTTGCAGAAACCTTCCAGTGAATTCTGTTCAGAGGATCCTGCGAATATTCTCTTACACCCTTTAAATCAGTGGTATCTTCAAGTAACTGGAAGTCACTTCTTTTGTTGGGAAGCAATTCTCTCAACCGTAAAGGAAATATCTCAAAATCCATGATCTTTGGTAAAACAAGTATTTCTAATGATTTACTGAAGGTTGCCCAAAGTTTATAAAAACCTGCAGGTCCGGTTAGTGAAACAATGACTTTCGAAAGTGTTTTTTTACCACGCTTTCCAAACAGCAATTCCATGTCAAAACTGGTTTTTCCCTCTGTATCAAAATGCAATTCTTTTTTTCTACTGCTGGATGCGCTTGCTATAGTAGACCCCAGTTGAGTAAAAACCAGAGATTTTATCCTTAAAGATTTCTGTTCAACAAAATAATTTATAATAACAGGATCATTAATAAAAGTCCTGTCTTTTGATACAAAGCGTTTGATCATTAATGTTCTCAGAATTCTTCTTGAAACAAAGAAATCAAACCATATCATGCTCAGGAAACAGGCAAATATTATTGAAAAACTGCTTAACAGTAAAATATTCCATAACAGCACCAATAACGATGAAATAATCAACGGTTTTAGTGAAGAAAAAGTTTCACCATATTGAAGAGATTCATTTTCCTTCATTTATCATCGGAACCTCAATATTTTCCAGAATCTCTTTTATTATTCCTCTGGTAGTTCTTTTCATTAGGCGTGCTTCAGGTGTCAACACTATTCGGTGAGATAACACATCTGGAGCCATAAACTTAACATCATCGGGAATTACGAAGTCTCTACCTTTTATAGCTGCAATCGCCCTTGACAGATTCATCAAGAAAATTGAACCTCGAGGACTTGATCCCAGAGCAAGATCTTTATGTTTTCTTGTGGAATTAATAATTGAAATAATATATTTCATGATATCCCGGGAAAAATCAACGTCTTTAACCTTTTCTTTTGCTTTATTCAATTCATCGAGATTTACTACTGATTCAATCGTTTCCACTGGATGAATGTATTCCACTCCTTTCAGCATTTCAAATTCTGAATTGATATCTGGATATCCCACTGATAAACAAGCAGAAAATCTATCAAGCTGCGCTTCGGGTAGCGGAAAGGTCCCTTCAAACTCGATAGGATTTTGTGTTGCAATAACAAAAAAGTCTTTACTTAATTTATGAGTCGTTCCATCGATACTAACCTGCCCTTCCCCCATAGCTTCTAACAATGCTGATTGTGTTCTGGGAGTAGTTCTGTTAATTTCATCAGCCAGTAGAATATCCGAAAAAACAGGCCCTGGTCTAAATGAAAACTCGTTAGTCTTTATGTTCAATATATTTAATCCGGTAACATCTGTTGGAAGCAAATCAGGTGTACATTGTATTCTTTTGAATTTAGCAGATATTGAAATAGCAAGACTTCTCGCAAGCATGGTTTTACCAACGCCAGGCACATCATTCAGTAAAACATGACCACCGGTAAGCATCACAGATAAAATTTTCTGAATTGCTTCATTCTTACCCACAATAACTTTAGAAACATTTTTTAGAACGTTGTCAGTAAATTCTTTTACATAACTCATCATCAACTCTCCCAATCTTCTTAAAAATATAAGGGTTATCATTGCGTTATTAGACCAATAGAATTATATCAGCATTAAGCTACCTGATTAGTTAAATTAATGATATGGCCTTGCGCTTATATTTTCAAATAAAATATTTCATAATCGCTGATTTTCTCAAATCCTAACTTCTCTGCAAGTGCAATTGAGGCAAGATTGTCTTCACGACAATGCCAGTGAAGTTTGTATCCATGTTTTATACATTCCTTTACTGTTTCTCTTGCTACAGCGGTAGCATATCCCTGTCTTCTAAAACCATTTGCTGTTTCCAGCCCTAGTTCACGTTTATTTTTATCAGCATATACTGTTAGACACCAGGAAACAATATTATTGCCTTCCAGCGCACAATAGCCTGTTCCTTCTTTGATAAAGCTGTCTACGTCTTTCCAGAACGAATGAATCCAGCCATTAAGCATTTTGTGATTTTTTAAGTGTTTATTGTCAATTACCTCTTCAATTTTTTTCGCCTTAAATTCATCAACCTTTTCATCGTTAACAGATGTTATTTTTGAATCTATTGTATAGAATCTTCTTTTTAGAACTGAAATTCTATCTTTTCCAAAAAACTCAGGAATTTTCTCTTTCCATGGCGAATTCATATCAACATATATTAGCAATCCAGGTAATCCATACTTCTTGAATTCTGGAATGAGCTCTCTATTAAGTACATCCGGTAAAATTTTAGCTTCATCTGAAGGTTTCCCTCCAATCAAAACACTATCAGTATATGTCCAGATGTATGAGAAATTTGGATTTTCAATATCATCTACATTAATCTGTCCAATGGTATTGTTATTTAATATAGACTCAACAACAAGATTGAAATTGATAGATTTGAAGTAGTCTTTAACCTTCCAGTAATCCTTACCGTTAATGGTTTTCAACACGTATGTCCTTTCAAAAGGATTGTATTTTTTTATCTGGCTACCCTCTCTGTTTCATTGATTATAAATTTTTCCAAAATCTGTTTGATCAATAATTTGACATTACTCCAAATGAAAAATTGCTCAAACTGTTTAAAGGATCATAAAAATAGTAGACCTTAAAAGCACTTGAACCGGATAACTGATAGCCTATCCCAATTCCAAGATCTATTGCAGGTTCCGAGAAATCCCAGTTTGAAGAATCTTCCCAAAACTTCCCGACATCCGCAAGCACACTTAAAAATAATCCCGAACTAAATTGAAGTCTTAATTCCACTCCTGCATACACGAATTTCTGTACTGCAATTGTTCCCCACGCGGATGCAAAACCAGGATAGTTTCCCAATCTGTACCAGTAATCAAAGGGCATTTCAGGGGACATAATCCCCGTAGATAGATACGGTTTTAATGTAATGCCATTGCAGGGTACCAACAATGTGCTTAAAGAACCATTTAACTGAAAATATATGTCAGAGAAATCCAGCATCACAGATGGTGAAAGGTTTATCTGATATTTATAGGGAAGTCCCACATATTGAGATAAAATTTTTCTCCTATAATCAGTCTTCAAATGCAGGTAATTATTATCTTCAATTATCAGCCCGGTGGTACTCTGAATAGTTTCAACCTGAACGTTCTCATAAATTATGGACATTTTGAAGACATCTCTTGGACTTCCATAAAGGCTGCAACCCGTGTACAATTCATTTTTCTTCAATGAATAACTGCTTCCACTGTATTTTCCCCAGTCAATGTCAGTTGATTTAATGTAATTTGTATAAGTTACTTTGAAAGGAGTACCCTTTACAGGAAAGCTCAAACTGACAAACTTTTCCTTTGAATTACTCCAGGAAAAACCCGCTTTGATAACCCCGAGAACACCAAAAGCATTATAATAAGCAATACTTAGCTTCTGTTCGAACAATATCTCTGTAGCCATAGTAACCAGTCGATCCACAGGGTCAAGGTATAAACCAAATCCTTCTCTTAATCTTAGCGTGACGTCAACATCATTTGTTTTAACGGGCATAACTGCAAAATTATGGCTTTGTAATGAAACAAGTCCTGATAGTTTGAACGAAGCAGTTTTCAACGAATCCAGAGTAAAAATATCACCTGTCTCCAGATTCAAAATATCATCGATAATCGAAGGCTTTGTTTTATGAAGACCGGAGTACACTATTCTGTTAACTTTTTTCCCCTCAAGGATTTTATAAACTGATTCTTCCTCAGTTTCATATTTTTCAAGTGAAAAGGCAGATTCGAAGAAAGGGAGACTTCCGGTAATACTGTATATTCCGTTATCCTTTGTCAATTCAAGTGATGTTTTTAAGCCTAATTTCGCCCATTTATAAAATTTATCAACAGGTTCATTTTCATAAAGACCTTCAAGTTCAGTTACATCTATTTGTAACGACATCCTGTAATACTCCAAAGCTTTTTCTCTGTTACCTTCTACATCGTTAAGCACTCCAAGATATATCAGAGACTCTCTTAATGTCTGTGGAAGAACATTATTCTGCTCTACAATTGCCCTTAATTTTTCCTTCGCGTTCTGAAAATTCCCCTGTTTAATATCAATTTCTGCGCTCAATTTCAATGGTGCTACTGCTTCAGGAAAGCTTTCCAGTACATTTTGTAATTTTTCGGAACTTTCATTATATAGGCCCTGAGCTTCATCAATACGCGCTTCTGCCCACAATAACCAGTTTTCTTGATGCTCGCTCTCTTTCGAAGGATAAATATCCAGTTCATTCAATACAGGATTACTTCCTTCTAGAGCCTTCTTCAAGCTGATAGCTCTCATTGGGTTATCTGGTGCTGGAATATTTTCATTTATTTTACTTGCCCAGATTATCAAATTTTCAGGGTCAAATACTATGCTTATCACAGATCCAGGTATATCTATTGCCCATTCAAAGTTTTGGTAATTGGCACTACCAGGCTCATACTTGTCCCTTAAAAAAGTGGCAACAACCTCGCTATCTATTCTTCCTGCATTTAGCGTGTATAGTTCTTCTAACCTTTCTTTCCTTTCTTTTGACTGCGAATATGTGCCTGACTGGAAATTTTTCATGTAGTCAGTCAAATATCTATTTGCAGCATATATATAATCGGTATCGCTTTCTCGTACCGCATATTCGTTTGCTGTCACTTCTACTACCACTGCTTTATTTACCTTACTATCAGATATCATTATATTCAACCCAATTGTTCTGGGGGCTTGTTTGATCCTTTCTATTGCTTCATCAAGTGTTGAATCATATTGAATGATCTCTCTTACCAGGAAAGGCCAGCATATTCCATCGAGTGTCGTATTATCTTTTCTAGCTATTGAGTAATTAACCGTAACTACCAATCCCTGATTATTCATTCCATGCAATAAACCAACCTGAGTTGGATATTGCACAGTAACGAAAGGAAAACCCTTTTGTGGCTCAACTATTGAGAGAAAGGCAAAATCAGCCAGATCTCCTAAATCCATTATGTCGAGATTTCTTGCGTGTAAAAGTGTTTTACTGCTGGTAGCGTTATTCCAAAAGGCAAAAGAAGTGCATCCTGTTAAAGCTAACTCTTGAAAAGCATTACTTCTTATTAATGATTGGTACATTTTCTCATCTTCCGGAGCTATCGTATCAGCAAAGCCTTGAATCTCTTCAAGGTACTCCTCAGGTATATTTCTGATTATCTCCGGTCCCATCTTATAATTGTAATAAAATTCTCTGAAAGCCCATATTAATCTATCTATACCTTTATATTCCTGCATAAAAGGATCGAGTTTTGTTGGTTCATCTCCAGATATTTCTCCGAGATACTGAGACAAATACGCCTGCTGCGCGCCAATTTCATAAGGACTTCCCTTGCAATGCATCAGGAAAATACCATCTAGATTAATTAAATAAGCTTCATCCTTTCTCTTAATATCCTTCTCATCAAAACTGTCAAGACAAAACGAAATCACTGAAAGAATGAGGAAAGAAAATAATATTAATTTTCTCATAAAACACCTCTTGTTCATCACAAGAATTCTGATAAATACCACCAACTTAAAAATAGTCTGTAAAGACAATTCAGTTTACTCGCACCGTATCAAAATAAAAGAGTATTTATAAAAACGAAGCGTTTAACTAAAAAACATGCTGTTATTCTCAATAGACAGCTTTATATAAACTACTTTTTTCTTAAAAACCAGTTTGAAGCACCTTACAAGCTCTTTCAGTAGTATTCACAACATTTCTCTTCACTGCTTAGATATTTGTACAGCTATCCTAAAAATTTTAGATTGTACAAATAGTAGTCATTCCTGTTCTATGTACGTGGTTTCAACTGTGTCAGTGGTTTCTGTCTCCTTCTTATACCAGCGAAATTGAATAAATAATGATGAAACAAGAGCAACAATAAAAAATATCAGCTGGCCCAGAGGCTTTGGAAAGAGCTCACCGGTAAATCTATCAATTCCAAGTCCTATTATGAAGCTTCCAAAAAGTGAAGTGAAACCGATTATTAAGTATGGAAGCATTTTAACAGCAAGTATTCCTATGAGTATTCCGACTATCACAAAAGGTAAGTCAATCAGTTTAAGTCCGTCAAAACCCAGGGTTGTTAGAAGATACAATAGCAAAAACATGGTTGAAACCATCGCAATCAAAAACATAAAAAATTTACGGGCTTGAATAGATAGAATCGCAAGTAATATCCCACAAAGAATTGCAAGTTCATATTGATAAAAAGCTCCCTGTAACTGTTCTCCCCACTGATAACCGTAGAAAAAACCTATTAGTGCCCATATTAAACAAAACAGTGGCCAAAAAATTTTTCTTCCAAAAAAAGCAAGAATCACACCAAGAATAAGGAAAAGGATAACAAGGTATGGATTCAATTCATTGAAGGCTTTAACAAACTCTCCGAGGCTGTTCAACCCGTTACCCTGTAACCAATTTCTGAACTCTTCAATCATCGCTGAAAGCTGATCAAAAATATTCATTTAAAACCCTCCTTACCGCCCACTAAAATAATATCATGGTATATGCACCACATCACACACTAATAACAACTCAGGTTTCCAGGAACGTTTGGATTTTCTCAACCCTTTAATTCCAAGATCCTGCTGTAAATTAAGCAACTCGAATTTTCCCATAATTTGCCGGGCAATATCTCTATTGAGAACAGCATAAACACCCTCATATTTATTATCAAGTTCACCTTTTTCAGACAGAACAACAAACACTCTTTTATTAAGTTTTGTTCCTAAAATATATCCAACCATCCTGTTACCATCAAAACCTATTCCTCCTCCAACAGGATAGTCTTTTCTTTTTAGTTCAAAAAGCGTTTCCAGAGCTCTTCGTTCAAAGGCTAGATTTTCATCTTCTTCACAATTTCTAAAAGTACACCAGTAATCATAGAATTCTAAAACGCGAGATTTATCATTATCCTTCATTTCACGAAACTTATAATGGGGATGTTCACGCTCAAATTTGTTAGCTCTGTTCTTCTTCTTGTGCATCTCACGTCCCGATAAATCAGCAATATCTTCAACTTTATAGATATATTCCCATTGTTCTCGAACTTCCTTCCTTGTAAAGGAAAAACCGCACTTTGAAACCTCATCGATAAAGTCTTCGCTACATTCTTTGATTCTAAGTGGTTTTTCAAATCTTCTTGTATAAAAAGTCCTCATTTCATTTATTGTTCTTTTTAGTTCATTCCGGTGGCATAGTGGCGGGAAAAAAGCTGGTTCTATCTCCTCTGGATTTGACAAAATGACCAGTTTATTATTGGTGTTTCTATTTATAAAGGGCCCATGAAAATGTTCATAAGCATATAAATTTACAAAGGACATCTTTGAGTTTATTACTTCATATTGTTTAAGAAACTTCTGGACGAATTCATAATCATGCAGTTCTAACTTGCTGAAGGTGATAATTACACCCCCTCTTAATATTATAATCAATTACACTGTTGCTTAGACAATTTCTAATAGTTCCTTTAAAGAACATTTTCATATATAATGTAAAATTGCTTATAACATAACTATAAAGTTTATAAAAGTATTATAAACCCAGTTTCATGTTAATATTTATTGAGAAGAATTATGGGCAGGGAATTAATGCGAAATTTAAAAAAATTGGCACTTGAACTTGAAAAAAATCCAGAGTCATTCAATAAGCAAGCGTTGTTTGAGCAGATAAAAACTGCAAAACAAAATGCTCAGGCATATTCTTTTGCTGTAGCTTTGAATTTCGTTATGGAAACAACTTTTGGGAAAAATTCATTTTCACTTGATTACTCAAAGAAAGATCTTTTAGAAGGACTATTTAGTCTTGGTTATTTTTATTCAGTAAGAAATAAGGATAGTATAGCTCATATCATTGCGTCTTTGGGAACAGATATTGCTGACGGTGACTATTCATTATCAGAAACAACTTTAAAACTTATGTTTCTCAGAATGATGACTGCTTTTGAGATGGGTCTTGAAGGAGAAACAAAAGAATACTACAAAAAACTTACGAATCTTGAGAAGCATGTTCCTGAAGATTTTTCTTTTGATTACTACAATGCGCTGGGTTTGGTAAGTGCTCAGTTACTTGATAATGAAACATCCTTCAAATATTACAAAAAGGCTTTGGATAGTGCTAATAGCGATTTAAAAAAAGTAATCACACAATTAAATATTGCTGATCTTTATTACGCAAATGGTGAATACGAAAAATCAATTAATTTACTTGAAAAACTAGATGTTCCTAATTATCCCAGTTTCATTGGTTACTACGAAACAGGAAAATTAAAAAATCATTTAATAAGGGAAGACTTAGATTCAGCTTCTTTAGCTGCAGATAATCTAGAGAAACTAAATAAACATAAACCTCATGATTGGACAGATTATTGGTACTCATATGTGTTTTTAGGCCATTATTTCATTAAAATCGGTGATCCAGCTAAAGCCAAGAATTTATTGAAACAGTTAAAGCAATATCCTGATTTTGATAATAGTAAATATATTCAGGGTGAGGCACTAGTACTCGAAGCAGCTATTAAAAGCACTGGTGGTAAGAAAATTGAAGGCCTGAGAAAATCCATTGAAGCTTATAATTTACTCAAAAATTATAGAACAGCATCTCCACATTTAAGAGATCTAGTAAAAAATTTACAAAATAGTGCTATTGAAATTTTTGAAGATCTCCTAAATGAACTAAGTAAAGCTGATGATTATACAACCGGGCATACAATGAGGGTTTCACAACTATCTTTTATGATTGGGAAAAAAATCAAACTCAGTCGTCCACAATTATTCAATTTAGCAATGGGAGCTATGCTTCATGACTATGGAAAATTAATTATCCCTTCAGAAGTACTTAATAAACCTTCAAAACTCAATGACAGGGAAATGGATGCTGTGAAAAAACATCCTACATTCGGTTCTTCTTATCTCCAGCATCTTGATTTCCCAACGGAAATAGTTGACATTGTGAAATATCATCATGAAAGATTTGATGGTTCAGGCTATCCAGAAGGATTAATTAAAGATGAAATTCCTTTACTTGTTCAAATTGTTGCTGCAGCTGATGTATTTGATGCACTTACAACGGATAGACCCTATCGAAAAGCACTTGCATTTGAGAAAGCGCGCGCGTATATGAGAAAAGAAGGCAAAAATATTGCCTCTAATAATATTATTAAGGAACTTCTAAAACTAACGGAAGAAGATTTATTCAAAAAGAAAGAAGTAGAATTTAAAACGATCTGTGTTCCCATCATTGAAGAGATATTGAAAAAATAAAATGGGGCAACGCCCCAAAAAAAATTTATTTCAATTTTATATTGTCTTCGTATCACCAAAGATCGTCTTCAGGATCAGGTATTTTCCAGTAACCAGGTGCTTTTCGCATTATGCCAACCTCCTTTAAAAAATAGTTTTTCTTACTCAATAAACACTACTACCTAAAGTTAGCTAATGCTCTTCGTCTTCATCAGGCATTTTCCACATAAACGCCACCTCCATAAAAGTGTTATTATAATAGAATGATTGATATAAATATGCGCTGCTGAGTTCCTTCATACGATTGATATTACTATTGTACAAAAAACCACCAATATAGACAAAACAGAATCTCAAACGACTATCATGGTGTAAAAGCATAATAACGGCAATTAATAACCAATAAACGCCAATTACTCATTGTTAAGACAGATAATGTTCATAATCTCCATTTTTCTCTTCATTGCTTCATAACTAAAATATCATTCGATTGAGATATCAAATTGACATAAAAAAAGCGCCCTCATCAGGCGCAATTTTCAAATTTCTTTTATAATTCTTTTGAAAAATGTTTGGACGTATGTTTCAGCAGTTGTTCGATCCAACTTTCTTTATCAAAAGTATGATTTGCTCCATTTATGGTGTAAAGTTTATATCCCTTTTTTTCAGATATCTCTTTACTCATTTCATATGGAACAGATTCATCCTCAGTACCATGAATAATGGTAATTTTTCCTTTAAAATTTTCCAGTTCATCAAGACTATTTTTACTTGTTATGGTCTTAATAAAATCCATACTTATTGTCAATCCTCCAACATCCATAAAACCTTCCTTAAATAATCTTTTTTCTTCTTGAGAATCTCCCGAATGCGATGTGAAAACCTCAACATTTTTTAGAGCTGGAGCCCAGAAACAAATTGTTTTTACACTTTCAGGATTTTCCCCTGCGAAAAATGCTGTAATAGTACCACCCATACTAAACCCAAGAAGACCTATTCTTGAGGAAGAAACCCATGGTAAAGATAGTGCATAATTGTAAACTCTTTTAACATCTTCAAGTTCTGTTCTTACCGTCATATCTTTAAACTCACCATCACTATCTCCTGAACCCCTAAAATCAAATCGGATACTTCCTATATTTTCTTGTATTAGAGCATCAGCAGCACGCCGGAAAATAAAATGTGGTTCAATATGATTACCTGTAAATCCGTGACAAAATATTACTGCAGGAAATTTTATCTCCCCATCGGGTTTTTGGATTATTCCAGCGATACGATCAGGTTCATCACCAATAATAAAAGCTTTCTTTTCCATACATTCACCTCCAACACTTTTGTTATTATAATTGTACCTGTATGTTAGTGTATTTATATATTACAACGAAAGAAGGAGTGATCTAAAATGGATCAGTACAAAATAGAAGATTTCTTAAATGAAATTTTGCAACCAGAAAATTTTGAAGATTACTGTCATAACGGCATCCAGATTGAAGGCACAAGAAATATTGAAAAAGTTGCTCTGGGTGTTTCTTTCAATGAAGCGTTTATTGAGAAAGCAGCAAAAGAAAATGTAGATCTTCTTCTCGTTCACCATGGTATTTTTGGTAAAGACTTTTTTTCTCTTAAAGGTTACATGAAGAATCGTATTAAAGACGTCCTGGACCTGGGAATAACACTAATGGGTTACCATTTACCACTGGATGCTCATGAAAAATTTGGAAACAACGCTGCGATAATCAAAAAGCTGGGACTGGAACCTGATGAAAGGATTGAAGTGGGTTACACTGCGAATTACAATTCTCCTGTAACCTTTGAAAAATTCTTCAATGATTTGCAAGAAGTTGTTCAAAATGAACAGTACAAAGTATACAAAAACTCCGATACTGTTGAAAAAATCTTTGTTCTTTCTGGTGGAGGAAGTGAATTGCTTGAGGAGCTTGAAGGAAAAGTAGATACGTTTGTAACTGGAGAAGTTAAAGAACAAACCAGAGATATAGCAAGAGAAACAAATACTAATTTTATTGATGCCGGACATTATGCCACAGAAACCTTCGGAGTGAAAAACCTGGGAAGATTGCTTGAAAAAGAATTAGGTCTTGAGACCATTTTTGTTGATGTATTTAATGAAATATAAAATAATAAAGGGGATTCTCCTCATGAACGAGGAGTTTCCCTGTTAATCTCTTAAACTCTTCTCTTGAGTACAACAATTTCAATTCTGTCAGAGCAGTCTTCTGAAAGATCTGCGAGATCACCTATACTCATAATAAGTTCTCTTAATTGGTTTTTGTGAGCCAATTCTAAATCCATTGAGAAAACCTTTTTAATCAAACTACGTTCGAACTGATCTTCATCATGTTCAAGTTTCTCCGTTTCTAAAACAAGTTTAGCCGCTTCTTCTAAATCATCAAAAAGCATCTCTGCTCCATCCTTTAAACTCTTGTACGTTTTTAGGGACATACCAAACTGTTTAATCAAATCATCAATAAGTTCATCAGGAATTACTACCTGGGTAAGTATTATATGATCCGAAATTCCTTCGGCTCGATTTGCTATCCTGTCAAAATTTTCTACAAGCCCGAGAAAATCTCCCCGAAAATTTGGTAGAAAAGCTCCCTGATACATTTCTGTCTCCATACTTCGTCTAATTTTATCTGCTTCGGATTCTCTCTCATGAATGATGTCATTTACCTTTTCAAGATCATCTGCATCTCCTTTTTTATAGGTTTCAAGAAGTTGCCCTAAGCCTTCCAGTGTCTCTTCAACGGCTTTGATATGATTTTTAAAATGTTCGATAATATCCTGCTCTTTTTTACCAACAAACAGCATTTATTCACCTCCAATACTTTTATCTTTCCTGGAATCTGTTTCCATTAAAAATGAGACTAATTTTACCATGCACACTAAAATTATACTCCGGATTTTGATGACCTTTCATAGCCATAAAAACAGCATCAGATAGTTTTTCACCCGCTAGTTCTTTATCATTTATTTTTTTGAATTTCATAACCGGGGTATAAAATCTATCAACCACAAGCGGAAAAACCATGACACCTCCAACCCTTAGTTGTTTAAACCAATTGGGTGGAATTGTACCAGAAGCAACCATTGCAATTATACAGTTATAAGGAGAGTACTCTTCGGCTCCTTCAAACCCATCTTTACAGATAAGCGAAATATTTTTAAATCCCAGTGTTTCAAAATTTCGTTTTGCTTCATTTAAAAGTTCCTCATCATATTCAATCGAAACAACTTTACCCTGATCTAAAATATAAGAAAGTAGTGCTGTTCCATATCCTGTTCCCGTCCCAATATCCATAACATTTTCATCATCTGATAAATCCAAAGCCTGTATCATTTCTACAACAAGGGAAGGTTGCGTCGAAGTACTTTCGGCTGCAAAACCCTTCCTTTTCGAAGGTAAAACAACATTCATATGAGCTCTATCTCTATATTCTGAAAGGACAAACCTGCTTCTCTCTATTTCACACATTGCTCTATAAAGGCTGTCGTCTTTAAGTATTCCGTTTTTACGTAAATTCTCAGCTAAATAACTGGAATTTTCCAAACTAACCCCTCCACATTCAGGAACCTGAAATACTTATATTATTAAGTTTTACAGCAAAAGGGCCCGAATAATTTTTCGCTGTTAACATTTCATTTGGAAGTAAGAAATCTTTTTTGATATCATCCAGATTGCCTGAAATAGAACCACCGGTTACAGGGATTCTATTCTTCCCGTCGCAATACCAGCCCAATCTAATCTCTCCTCCAAAGTCTCCTGTTGTGTGATCGGTTTGAAAATCAGAAAATTCCCTGACTTCCAAATATTTGCCACTTCGAAGGTCATCCAAACTGGTTTGTCCCGGTTCCACAAATATATTAGTAATTGACCCTGTAGGCTCGGTATCCATATAATAAGAATATCTTGTGTTTCCCCATAACCGTTTAATTACTCCATTTTCAATTACGTTCACCTTTTCTAAAGGCAATCCATCTTTATCGTAAGGCACTGAATAATAGGAGCCCTCAATTGAAGGATCTATGGTTATAGACAATGTATCTCCCTGAATTTCTTCACCTTGAACATTATCCCCAATATTGAATGTAGAGATCTTTTCATAAATCATTCTTGCTGAAGCCTTTGCCAAAAACATTGAAATCAAACTTAACATATTATTTCCCGATATCAATACAGGGATATTTTCAGCTGAAGGTGTAGATGTAGCATTGGCACGATATGCTGTTTGTAGAAGTGAATCATTGCTTCTTTTCCTTATAAAGCTCTCAGAAAATTTGGATGTCAGTATTTGCCAGTAAAGCTCAAATTCTTCTTTTTCCTTATTTTTCCATGTAGTAACGTATTCAGCAAACAATCTGTTCTTTTCATAAGAACAATCTACTCCATGAGAATTAACAATTCTTCTTTTTATGTGGTTTAAAAAGAATTCAGAAGAATTTATCCATCCTTCTTTATACATATCTGAACTGTAAAGACTCTCGGTCAATGAATACAATTTTTCAAACACACCGTTTTCATTATAATCTGTGGAATCCTTATCAATGGGTTCAACGATAGGATACCAGGGATTCTTTACAAATTTTGCTGAATAGGCAGAATTATCTATAACCTCCTGGATTTCTTTATCATTCATTGTTGGATGTACCTTTACTTCAGCAGAACCTCTATAATTTTTACCATTCTCTTTAAAATCTTTATATACAGTCAAATAGAAATTTCTAATTTTTTTTGCTCTATTCATATCGAGTTTTTTCTTTATAAAAAACAGTTCTCTATCTTCAACGTTATCTTCAACTATTTTCCAGCCATCAATATTCTTTGATTTAGAGAGAATATCCTTTAATTTTTCTATCATTATCCCAACCTCGCTTTAGCCTTAATATATGGTCCTCCAGCGGACACTTTGGCAAATTCTTTGTGTCCTTTTCCACAGGCACCGGTACCTGATAACCTGAAATCATTTGAAACCATGCTGATTGACTTCAATAAATCCGGAACAAAACCCGTCATGAATATCGGTGAGACGATCTTTCCGGTAAATTTTCCGTTTTTGATCTCTCTTCCATACAAAACCAAACACTGTATGCCCCAGTTTTTAGGATCTTCCATGCCGCTGGTGTATTTCTCAAGAAGATATCCGCTATCTATCGACGAAATCATATCTTCCAGCTTATCCTCTCCCGGCTCAAAGAAAGTATTGGTCATTCTTGAGTAGGCTTTTTTTTCAAAGGATTCTCTCTTTCCGTTTCCAGTAGGCTTCATATTTAACTGCAATGCAGAAAGCAAATCCCCAATTCCAGAGATAAGTTTCCCGTCTTTAATTATCACGGTGTCACTGCCAGGAGTTCCCTCATCATCAAAAAAATAAGATGAAACTTCTTTTGCAGCACTGGCTCCATCATGCATTGTAACGTGTTCCGAAGCAACCATTTTTTCCATGTATTCTTTTGCTTTTGCCCGATCTTTTACGAACATATCAAGTTCAACACCATGTCCAAAAGCCTCATGTGCTATAAGTCCAGAAACTTCCGGTGAGCAAATCACATCGTAAACACCAGGTTTTATTTTCCTTGCATCAAGAAGCATAACAGCTTCATCAACAATCTCTTTAAGTTTTGAATCCATTTCATCAAGTAATTCTGGCCCCTTTAATCCAGAAAATCCTTCATAAGAGATTCTGGTTTTCTGGCCTCTTCTGACCACCGGATTAAGATATCCCTGTGACCATATATATGATTGTTTTAGACGTTTTTTATTTGAAAAAAACAGTTTATTTACAGTAACTTCTTCATAAACGGAGAAAAAGTTAACCAGCTCGTTCGATAGTTCATGAGCTTTTTGTTTCATTGCTTCCAGTCTGCTGATTTTTTCTTCTGTTGAAATATCATCGGGAAGGATCTTTACTTCTCCAGTGAAGTTTTCATTGATCTCCTGTTCTTCTATCTTCTGAAAAACGTTTCTTTCTAAATTCGTTTCACTAAAAGCAGTTTCTTTAATCAAACTGCTGTCAATCCTCTGAACAATTTCCTTCGGGTCATTAATCTCATTAAATGAAAACTCTGCATAAGCTGTTCCATCAAAAACTCTTATGACAAAGCCTCGTTCTGTCCATTGCGAATCATTATAACTAGTTCCTCTGCTGGTAACTATGTATTGTTTTCCAAAAACATCCGTTCCGAGTACTGAAACATAGTCGTACTTTTTTTCTAATTCCTTTAAAATATTTTCAACAAAGGGGACGCTATTCTCAATGAAATCTGATGGTTTTACCCTCAACATATTCACTCCTTTGGTTTTAATTTCGAAACAATTGTATTTCGGATGATTCTTTAAGTATGGTTCATTGAAAAGCTACACATAACCATTATAGATTATTGGTCAATATAAACAAAAAGCCAGGGGCTACCCCTGGCTTTTAACACAATGTATAATTCTGAAATTCACCATCCGGATATAAGAAGGAACTTGTAACGTTAAACACACCGAAACCGTTTTTCAGCGCAATGGTTATTAGATCCATGTATTCATTGATTCGCTCGAGCACTTCTTCAAAGGAACACTTTCCCTTTAACGCGGATATTGTTACCTCTACTGTACTTTCGTCACTGGCCTTAATATTCAAAGAATCGCCTCGAGCACCGAGGAGGAGCTTGGCAGATAATGTTTCTAAAATCTTCTTCACTGCTTCAGTTGCATAGTTCTCAGGTACAGCAAACGCAAGATCACAGTTCACATACATACCTATTCCCTCCTCTCGTTATTTAGTTTTCAAAGAACGGTGTACCTATATCAGGTAAACCCCTGGAAATAAAATATGTTAATCAAAAAAAGGAAATAACGTTCATATGAAGCTATAAATATTATACACCCTAATTATTTTTTCTAAGAAATATGCTACATTCATGATTATTTGTATTTAGACATATTTCAGGTCCAATAGGTTGCGTTTTACTAATCAAGCTTTGTTATAATCATGATGTGTTTTATAACAAAAAGCATGCAGGGAATTTGAACAGTTCTATTAAAAAAATTCGAAAAGGTGGTGCCTTATGAAACACTATCTGTCAGATGAGAAGGTTATATATGAAATGTCCCCAAAAAATGAACCCGTAATAAATATTGACAGTGGAGACACCGTTGTTGTTGAAACAAAGGATTGTTTTAGCAATAACATCAATGATGAATTCACTACCCTGGCGGACGATTTCGATTTTTCTGTAGTTAACCCTGCAACGGGCCCTATATTTATAAATAACACAGAACCCGGAGATACACTTAAAGTGAAAATTGAAGAGATCATCTTAGCTGATAAAGGCGTTATTGAAGTATTCCCTGGACTGGGTGTTTTAGGAAGTAAAGTTGATAAAGCAAAAACAAAAATCGTGTCCGTTGACAACGATTTAGCTTATCTAAATGATATGAAAATAAAGATTACACCTATGATCGGTGTAATAGGTGTTGCTCCAGAGGAAGAAATTGTTCCCTGCGGAACCCCGGGTTCTCATGGCGGAAATATGGATACGCTTGAAATCACCACTGGAAATACCGCCAACTTGCCTGTATACCATAAAGGAGCCCTGTTATCGCTGGGTGATGTTCATGCGCTGATGGGCAACGGAGAAGTTTGTGGAACAGGCGTTGAAATACAATCAAAAATAACCATAACAATTAGTGTTGAAAAAAAACATATTCTTAATCCTTATATTGAAACTGAAGAAAGTTATATATTCATAGCAAGCCATGAAACCATTGAATCTGCAGTAGAGATAGCTACAAACGATGCTGTAAATTTTATTTCGAAACAGAGAAATATATCCTTTGAAGAGGCCTATATGTTATCCAGTGTTACATCTAACCTTGCATTCAGTCAGGTTGTAAATCCTTTGAAAACCGTAAAAATGATCGTTCCGAAATCGATTATTTGATAGTTAATTTTATTGAATAAATCAAAAAATTTTAAATTACCAGGAGAACCGATATGGAGATTAAAGATCTACGTAAAACCGCATTGCTAATATTTAAAGAATCAATAAAAAAAGTTCTACCTGATAGAGCAGTAAAAGAGAAGTTGCTTGAACTTCATTTTAACGAAGATATTTTCATTATGGCAATAGGAAAAGCTGCCTGGAGAATGGCTCGCTCTGCAGTAGAAACACTTGGTAACAAAGTTAAAAGAGGAATAGTTATTACAAAATACAATCACAGCATGGGAAACATTAAAAACCTTGAAATTTACGAAGCAGGACATCCTGTACCCGATGAAAATACTATTAAGGCAACTAAAAGAGCATTGACCATGTTAAAAGAACTGGATAGCAACATTAGAATACTTTTTCTTGTATCGGGAGGAGGATCTTCGCTTTTCGAAATGCCCCTAGAAGGATTATCATTATCAGATATGCAAGAGATTACTAAATCTCTTCTTAGCTCAGGAGCCAATATTGTAGAAATAAACGCAGTTAGAAAACACCTTTCAACAGTAAAAGGAGGGCGTTTTGCTGAAATCGCCAGCCCTGTGAAAATAACAACTCTGGCGCTTTCCGACGTTCTTGATGATAAACTCGAAAGCATAGCTTCCGGTCCAGCCTATCCAGATAGTTCAACATCAAATGAAGCATTCGATATCCTAAAATCATATGAGATAAAAATCTCTAAAGAAATCAAAGAAGCTTTAAAAATGGAAACGCCGAAATCACTTATGAACGTGGAAAGTTTTATTATTGGTAATGTGAAAATGGTTTGTGAAGAAGCTTTTAACATCGCCATTGAAATGGGTTATAACGCAACAATTCTTACCACCGGTCTGGATTGTGAAGCCAGTGAAGCAGGTAAATTCTTTGGAAGTATCGTGCATGAAATTAAAAACAGTGGAAGGCCATTGAAACGTCCCTGTATTGTCATAGCAGGAGGAGAAACAGTTGTTCACGTGACCGGAGATGGTAAAGGGGGAAGGAATCAGGAGCTTGCTTTGTCTGCGGCAATAAAAATGAGAGGCCTGGACAAGGCCATATTACTTTCAGCGGGCACAGACGGCACAGATGGCCCCTCTGATGCTGCCGGTGGCCTTGTGGATGGTTTTTCGTATTCAAGATTGTTACAAAAAAGAATAAATCCGGATAGTGAGCTTAAGAAAAACAACTCTTACGTTGCATTGGAAAAATCTGGCGATCTTGTTAAAATAGGCCCCACAGGAACAAATGTTAATGATCTCATCCTGATAATTATTGAGTAAGCATTTTTGGTTGTGATATAATACAGGTACTATTTATCGAAGAATTGCTTTTGATTGTAATTTATATTTAAACTTAAAGAAACTTTTGTTTTGTATAATTAAGACACTTGATCTCTATCATTTGATGTATACGATTGATTAATTAGGGGGGTGACCTTATGAATAATCGTATTAAATTGGTTCTTATAATGCTTATTTCACTCCTGGTAGTGAGTTTTGCTTTTGCCAGTACTGAAACCGCAGAAACCATTGTGGGGAACGCTAACAATGTGTTGTTCCATTTAATTGAAGTAACAAAGGAGCAGGCTGATAAGCTTATTGCTAATGGTGCTACTGAAGAAGATATTAATAAACTTGGTAAGCTTATGGTATTCAGAGCAGAAAAGATAACTTCAGGTGTTACAAATGCTCTGGATCAGCTTGGAGTAGCATACGAAATTTATTTTATAGAAGTAACCTTAGAATGTGAAGATTTTAGTTTGACTTTTTACGTTGATCCCATAAAAATTGTAGATGATTGATTAAAATTATAGATTTGTTTTTAACCGCCCCCCAAATGGGGGGTTTTTTTTACCAGAATTTATGTTGAAATCATTATTCTTACGAAGCAATGCTTTTAGTAAATTTGTGATCTAATAAAAATCAAATTGTAAGTTAGCCATAAAGGGAGTTTCAGGTATAATATAGACGTAATAACAGGAGGAGTTTGCCTTGGAAAACATACCCGGCCTGCATCTAAAAAAGAAAAACTCTTGCATTGAAAAGGTTGTACAAAAGAGTGGCGCTCTTTCTCTTCTCGCTTCAGGTGAGGGCGTTGAGGTTTTAATTCAGGAGATAAAAAAAGATGCAATTTTTTTCGTCGAGCCTGATACAACGAGCAGGCTATTAGAATTTTATTATGTGCTTGAAGGTTCGATTATCTGCCAGACATTATCCAGTTCAGAAATGAACCCTCTCGAAGCAGGCGATTATTTCTATGCTCACCAGCTTTCAGCTCCAGTGTCATTTAAAACTATCACCAAAACAAGACTCTTATATGTAAGTTCCAAACCTGTTTTTAAGTATTTGAGTAACGAAATCAAAGAATTAAAAAACATGATGAAAGAAGTAGAAAAAAAAGATGAATACACTCACAGTCATGGTAAAAGGGTAAGAGATCTTTCCTTTGCCATAGGAAACAAGGCAGGATTGACACAGGAAGAAATGGAGAATCTTACCTGGGCAGCTTTGCTACACGATATCGGAAAGATTGACATCCCTGATAGTGTGCTGAAAAAACCGGCACGATTAACAAAAAAAGAATTTGAAATGATAAAAAAGCATCCACTCAGGGGATCTGAATTGGTGAAAGATACCTTTTTAGGACAAATAGCAACCATTATTGAACAGCATCACGAGCGCATTGATGGTTCTGGATATCCTCATGGTTTGAAGGGCGATGAAATTATCCTGGAGGCTAAAATTATTGCAGTGTCCGATAGTTTCGACGCAATGACTTCAAAAAGACCTTATAGAGAGGCTATTGTAGTCAGTAAAGCGCTAAATGAGTTAAAAAAATTGGCTGGTGTTGCGTACGACGAAGAAATCGTAAAATTACTGGTTGAATGTATAGAAGAAGGGCTGGTCTAAAAGGACCAACCCCACATATTATTTCTATTTTTCCTTTTTATCTTTTTTGCTTTCTTTTACCACCTTGTATAGCTTTTCCAATCCATTAACAACTGCTTCGTTAAAACTTCCTTCTTTATATTTTCCTTTAGAATCTCTTTTACCCGCTTTTTTACCTGTTAAAAGCTCAATGGCTTCATCTACTGTTTCCACCGTCCATATATGAAATTCTCCTTTGTCTATGGAATCATAAATCTCATCTGGTAATACGATGTTTTCAAAATTGCTTTCAGGTACAATGACTCCCTGATCATCATTGAACCCTTTCATTTTGCACAACCTGTAGAAACCCTCTATTTTTTCTGACACACCTCCAACTGGTTGCACTCTGCCACTCTGATTAATGGAACCTGTAACAGCAACATTTTGTTTTATAGGTATATCAGAAACGGCAGATAATAAAGCAACAGTTTCAGCTACCGAAGCACTATCACCATCAACCATTCCGTAAACCTGTTCAAAACTCAGATAACCATTAAGGCTTAAAGGAAATTTATGAGCATACTTGCCACTCATATAGCCTTTTATTATCAGGGAAGCCTTTGTGTGTATTTTTCCACTCAACCCGGCTTCTCTCTGAATGTCAAGTATTCCTTCAGTACCTGGAGTAGCTTTACCGGTAAGTTTTACAGGGACACCAAAGGTAATATCCTCAGTTTGAATAACCGTAAGACCATTGATTTCTCCAACTTTTTCACCTTCAGTTTCTACATACAGCATTGCATCTTTGAATTTTTCTTCTATCTTATCTCTGTAAAGAGAACCACGTTCATAGATATCATCCCAGGCGCCTTTTACATGATTTGAATAAACCATATCACTATCATCAACTCTGGCATTTGTAGAACTCTCAACTATTAACTGTTTAATTCTTCCAAATCTGGTGGAAAGTTTCTTTCTGCTGCCTGAAATGTTTATTGATTTCCTTATTACTTCTTCAATGGCATCTCTATTAAACTCAAACAAGTCATTTTCTCTAACTGTTGTACAAACAAATCTGCAAATATCCTCTGTTGTTTTTGATTTAAAGTCCATTTCCCAGTCAAACTCAGCCTTAACCTTGAATAGTTTTTGAAAATCCGGATCAAGTCTACTCAAAACAGAATAAATCCAGGGCTCGCCTATAAGAACAACCTTTACATCTATGGGTATGGATTCCGGTTTAAGGCTAACAGTGCTGACAAAGCCTATTTTGTGTTCAATATTCTCCATTGTAAGACTTCCTGAAAACAGTAGCTGTTTGAGGGTACGCCAAACATATGGTTCACTCAAAACGTTCAATGCATCCAGTATTATGTATCCTCCATTGGCTTTTTGAATGGCTCCGGGTCTAATCATTGTGTGATCTGTATCAAGGGTCCCCATGCGGGCTACATATTCAATCCTTCCAAAAAGTCTTGAATAACTAATGTTCATTTCTTCGACAACTGGTTTCCCTTCAGTTTCAGAGTTATCTATGAATAGATTAACTGCATACCTTCTGCCAAAAAAGGATTTTGGGTCAGTTTTTGATTTAAAAAAGACATTTAAATTATCAAGAATATCATTCTTTAATCTGTCTATAAAATCCTGAATTTCTTCATTCTCTTCAAAGGTATTTTTGAGCTCTTCAATATGTCCTTTAATGGTAAATTCGGCAACTTCTTTGTTTAATTCCTTCAATTTGTTTGCGTATTCTCTTTCTATCCCTTTTATTTTGAGAACATAAGAATTTACCAGTTCTCTTACTTTCTTCCCCCGTTCTTCTATTTCTTTCTTTTCGTCATCAGATAGTTGATCAAATGAATCCTTTGTAAGGGGTTTTCCGTCTTTTATGGGTACTGTAGCCACGCCTGTTTGACTGATCTGTACTTTATAACCTTTCTCCTTGGCCTTTTCAGATAATTCCTTAAATAGTTTGTTCTTTTTTTCATTTTGTTTATTCTTCAGTTCAGTCATTTTCTTCTGATAATCTTCACTTTGAAATGCTTCCAGTATTGCATCCACCATATATTCAACAAATTCTTTTAGCTTCTTCTTAAAATCTTTACCCAAACCGGTTTTTAAAGATATCGCATTTGGATTCCTGGGATTATCAAAATTGTATACATACACCCAGTCACAAGGCGATTCAGCTTTGGCAGCTCTTTTCTTCAAATATTTCTTTGCAAATGTTCTTCTTCCGGTATCGGTCAGGCCTGAAACAAAGATATTGTATCCCTTTACAGGAATATTCAAACCCTTTTCCAGGGATTTTTCAGCTCTCTTTTGTCCTATGAATGCTGTTAATTCCGAAAACGAAGATGTGTCTTTAATATCTTTCGGTAGTTCTACAGGAATTTTCAACTCTTCATAACCTAGTTCTCTCAAATTCATCCCTCCTTATTTAGCATATATTCTAAATATCCTTTTACGTAAGATGCAACCTGCTCAAGTAACTCAATTGTGAGTCTATCAAGTTCTTCTGTGTCGTTTTCTTCTCTTAAATTATAAAAATATTCTTTATCAGGGAAAAATTCAGTTTCTCTATGCAAATCGTTTTTCATCAATTTCTTCATTTCATAAAAAACTTTGTTTAATTTACTTCTTGCCTTTCTTCGTAATTCTGTTGCTGCCTTTTTTGGATCATATATTTCATGAGGTTTAGCATCATTTATGGCACTAACAAGAGGTTCATAACCTTCCCAAAGCAAATAACCGGCATAATTGTCAAAGGCGAAATGATAATTCGAAAAAACCATTAACCATTTATTGTAGTTAAAAGGAAGTCTTAGAAGCTCTATGAACGGCGCTGGAAAAGTATGATAGGGCATACCTGTATCTTCTAAATAATGGATTGCCCTGGACATGAATCTATAGTACCAGTAGTAATCATCCCTGTCTTTTGCTATATTAGCCAAATTTGTAAAATATTTAACACTATCCGTAACCCTCCCCAATCTAAAAAACAACAATCTGAATTCCATATGTCTCCATCCCTGACTGCCACCTGTAAGAAACTGGTAGCGTGACAGCTCAAGTTCTTTGTCCATACCCATATCCGGTTCATATGAATAAACTGTCAATATCTGCCATGCTGGAACCATATTATTTTCCGACTCGGGATTCGGATACACAGAGCTAAAAAGTCTTTCATCCTCTGGAGGCGCCGCTATTTTTCCACAGTAGTCATCGAAGATAGATCTATAAGTGTTTTCATTGTAATTCCTAGTTTCCATCATCTCATAGGAATAATCTGTAACTGGAACTTCAATATCCAGGAGGTTTAAGTAGTCCTGAATTATGTAGTAGGTTAGCGCATCGTGTCCGGACCATCCAAATAATATTCCTATAAATAATATAAAAACTATGCAAAAAACTATTTTTTTCATAAAAAAGCCCCCAATTTATGAAAATCAACACCTCAGAATGTATACTATTTTCCCATAAAGGTTGTAAAATTTTTATGCTACCGCATTTAGAAACAATATTTTTAAAGCCCCGGAGGTGCTGGAATGGTTAGAAATATCCGTTCCATTTTATATGAAAAGGGCTGAGTGGCTTAAGAATAATACATATGACATACATTCAAAACTACAGCCTTCTTTATCTAGTATAACGAAAAACAATATTGATCGCTTTATTACTGAATTTAGTGATGAGCATTTAATACTGGTCATCCATAAATACAGTTCTCTTTTGGGAAACCTTTTAAAACAGCATAGAAACAATTTGATTGAAATGAACCTGAATAATTATATTGGTAAACCCAAAAAAAAGGCGAAGGTGCCAAAACTACATTTTATAAATATGTTTGATGGCTTCATCAGTCTATTAATATCCGATAATTTCTTACCGGAAGATTTCAATCTATTTTTAAAGAAATCCTATACTGCTCTTAAATACAACGGAAAAGGGCTAATCATTTGCAATATAAGTGAGTTAGAAAGAGCTAAAGAACACCAAAGAAAACTACATAAACAGGGGATCCCTTCAATTCTTGGTGAAACTATTGAAAACGGTGTCTATCATTTCAGTCCACCTTTGAACGTCCTTGAGTCAATTATAAAAAGGTCAGGTTTTGTTATAGAAGATTGTAGCTTCGAAGAAACCTATAAAGCTTTTATTGTTGTTCAAAAAGGTAATCTTTGATCAAACTTCTTTAAAACTAATCACTTCTTACAGTGTTAAAATTACACAGATAACAGGCAAGATTTCAAAAAAACATTACTTAATAAATTGGCTGGTGTATTTATGTCAAAGAAGAGTATAATTTTTGGCAGATTTCTGAAAAGATATATCAATAATCCTAAAATTTTCAGAAAACGCCTTAAAACAGGAATGGGAATAGAAATATTTAGGAGAAAACATTTTCCCAATAAACAGAAATCTGAATTTTCAAATATTACCAATTACCTCGCAGTTGAAGAAATTTATAACGCATTGAAGGCAAAGAAGTCGGTCTGGGTAAACTTATTTGCTCCTTCTGAAATACTATTATCCATGGGTCTCAATCCACTTTCAGCTGAAGGTATAGCTGGTGTTCTAACAGCTATGAATCTGGAAGATTATCCATTATCTCTGGCGGAGAGCAATGGTATTACCCATTCTCTTTGTACCTTTCACAGGGCGTCTGTTGGTAGTGCTTACTGGAAAATCTTTCCATCTCCATTGATGACATTGACTACCACAGTGCTGTGTGATGGAAATGCTGGAAGTTTTGGAGAAATGGCGCGTGAATACAACATTCCACATTTTCTTATAGATGTGCCAAGGGGTAGAAAAAAGGAGCATATACCCTATGTAGAAAAACAATTATATGAACTGATTGAAAAACTAGAGAGTACTACAAACCAGAAATTCTCAATGGAAAGATTTTCAGAGGTTTTATCAGTAGAGAACAAAACCATAGAAAAGCTTTACGAAGCACGAAAAATCATGAAAACCAAAGAAATACCAATAGAATTATTCGAACAGCTTAATATATTGTATGTATTTCATACACTGGCGGGAGATAAGAGACTCCTGGAAGGAGCAAACAAACTTGTGTCTGATCTTAGAGACTCTCCAAAAAAAGAAGGGAAAAGATTACTGTGGATGCATATACCACCTTACTTCGATAATGTACTCTTCGAGCTTTTTTCACCCTATGGCAATTACAGGGTTATTACAGAAGAATACTGGTGGGACTGGTTATATCCACTAAATCCAGATAATCCTATTCGATCGCTTGCAGAAAAACTTGTTTACAATCCAGAAGTTGGTTCGGTTGAAGATAGAGCTCAATTCGTTCTTGAACTTACAAGGGATTTAAATATTGACGGTGTTGTACATTTTTCACATTGGGGATGCAGACAGTCTAATGGAGCAGCAGGTTATCTTAAAAATTACTTCTCAAAAAATGGTATCCCCTTTCTGAATCTGGATGGTGATTGTGTGGATCATAAAAATCTACATCCTGAACAACTAAAAACTCGAGTTGAAGCGTTTTTTGAAATGCTGGAGGGCTAATATGATTTATTATGCATGCAGTTATGTACCACTTGAAATATTGATGGCAAGTAAACAGCCATTTAAAAGAATTAAGACGCCCATTAAAACAGAAAGCGAACTTATTCACAGGAATCTTTGTGATTACTGCAAAACCGTATTTCAAACCGTTATGAATCTTGAAAAAGACGATGTGTTTATTTCTGTTGATTCATGTGATGCGATGAGAAGAATATCCGATGTGCTTAAAAATCAGGCAAAAGTAAAGATAATAACCTTAAGATTGCCGTGGAAAAATAATGAACAAGCTGTCAATATGTACATTAATGAATTAGAACATTTAAACAAGGAATTAAGTGATTATTATAATATAAATAGCTTTGATAAAGAGCTTTCCAGCGCCATGAAAAGGTACAATGAAATAAGAGAAAATATCTGGAACATTCATAAAGACAATCATTCAGCATTTGAAAAACAAAAGACAATAGATAATGCTTTCAACGGAGAATTTTATAAACCAGAAACTAATCAGCAACCAGAAGATCACGAGAAACCCAGACTCGCTATTATTGGCGGATTTTTTCAGCCAGACATATTTATTCAGATCATCAATGAGGCTGGTGGAAAAGTAGTCCTCAATGAAAGCTGCCAGGGAATTAGAGCATTTACAGGAAATTACCCTGACGAAGGAGATTCCCTATTTAAAATTTCTTACAGAATTATTAGAAATAGATTCCCATGCGGCAGATTCTTCAGTAGTTACGGTAAAAATCTCAAATTTCTGATGGATGACTTTGATGTGGATGGGATTATCAAAGTACAACCCAAATTTTGTGATTTTTACGGTTTCACCAATGAAAAGCTTAATCTCCCCGTTATTGATGTTGAATCAGAGTTTCCACAGTCCTTTTCAGGTCAGTTACTTACAAGGATAGGAGCTTTTATTGAAAAAATTAGAAAGAATCAAACGGAGTATTCAGATGGTTATTCGGGAAAACAGTTGTTTGCTGGAATTGATTCGGGGTCTACCACAACAAATGTTGTATTAATAGATAAGAATAAAAATATCATGTTTAGTGAAACAAGTCCCACCGGTACCAATGTAAAACAAACAGCAAAATTATTACTCGAAAAAGGACTTAAATCTTTAAATGCAACCTTTAATGATCTTGCTTTTTCAATAGGTACGGGTTACGGAAGAAATATTATCGATTTTGTTGATGATACGGTTACTGAAATAACATGCCATGCCAGGGGAGCAAGAGCATTTTTCACGGATATAAGGAGCATTATTGACGTTGGCGGACAGGACAGCAAATCTATAAAACTTGGTGACAATGGTTCTGTTAAAGATTTTGCCATGAACGATAAATGTGCGGCGGGTACCGGTAGATTTCTCGAAGTCATGTCTAATATTCTCGAAGTTGACCTGGAGAAAATGTCAGATAAAGCCTTAAATGCAAAGGACGCTTCGTCTATTAGTTCCATGTGTACGGTATTTGCTGAATCTGAGGTAGTATCACTTTTAGGTAAGGGAGAAAACATAGATGAGATTGCCGCTGGATTGGCTAACTCCATTGCAAAACGAGTTGCTGGTTTATATCGAAGAATAAAAGGAGAGGAGCCTGTTGCCTTTACGGGAGGTGTAGCGAGAAATAACAGCGTTAAAAAGGCTCTTGAAAAAGAATTAAATATAACCTTACATGTTCCAAAAAATCCCGATATTGTTGGAGCATATGGCGCTGCACTTTTTGCACTACAAATGGGAGTGAGAGATGAAAACAGTAAAACTCAAGATATCTCTTGAAAATCCTGAAGTTGAAAAATTAAAGACTGCTGCCTCATTTATAGAAGGAAATGGATTGGTAGCTTTTCCGACAGAAACAGTTTACGGGCTTGGTGCCAATGCTTTCAATGAAAATGCAGTTAAAAGAATATTTGAAGTAAAGGGGAGACCTCCCGATAATCCACTCATTGTCCATGTATTATCTCTGGAAATGGCCAATAAACTAATTAAAGAAGATATTGAGAATTTTTCAAAACTAACAAATATATTATGGCCAGGACCTATTACTCTGATATTCAATAAAAAACATTTTATTCCGGATATAGTTTCAGGGGGATTATCAACAATTGCTCTGAGATATCCTGCACATCCCGTTGCCCAAAAACTCATTGAAGTTTCCGGTGTTCCCATTGCTGCACCAAGTGCAAATCTTTCCGGTAAACCAAGCCCTACAAATGAGGAACACGTGATTTATAATCTCGATGGTAAGGTTGAATGCCTTGTTCTCTCAGGAAAGACAGTTTTCGGACTTGAATCAACAATTGTCGATCTAAGCAAAAGTAGACCGATCCTTTTAAGACCAGGCCCAATCTCTGTAGAACGCTTAAAATCATTGTTGCCACAACTGAATATACATTCATCAGTTATGGGAGAATCAACAAAAATTCCCCTTGCACCTGGAATGAAATATCGACATTACTCACCTGAAATTGAACTGATTTTGTACGATGGTGATCTTGACTGGGCTACACAGAAAATTATTGACACTACAAAAAAAACGAAGGAAAAATATATTATCCTATGCTCCAAAGAAACACAAAATTTATATCCTGAACCTTCAAATACTATTGTTTTAGGCTCCAGAAAAGAGCTTTATTCAGTAGCGAGCAATCTTTTTGACACCTTAATTTCACTTTCTAGTAAGCCTTATGATCTTGCACTTTGCGAACCCTTTCCTGAAACTGGCATAGGCCTGGCAATAATGAATAGATTAAGAAAAGCTTCATGGAAAAGAGTTTATGAATAATTTGTTTACAACTAATATTATTTTCTACATTACTTCACAAGCCTATTAAAAATAAGTTTTCATTATTGGTGTATACTTTTTTACAAAGATAATCTTGACCGGAGGTGGTCAGGTGAATTATGTAGGTTTGTGTGTAGGTTCAAGTAGTATTTCATATTATTCAGAAGAAAAAGCGAGACATCTCTCTCATGGTGGAGATCCAAAAAAGATACTTTCGGGACTTCTGGATAATTTCGATAGTAATTCAATAATTATCGCAACCGGTCGTAAAGGCAAAAGAATTCTTGATCTCCCTCAGGTTTCAGAAGTTGAAGCAACTGAAATAGCTTATGGCAAATTAAAATCCATATATGGTAACGTTGACGCTGTCGTTAGTGCCGGGGGAGAAAACTTCACCTTATACAGAGTAAATCAAAAAGGTTTGATCACCGGTATTTTTACCGGAAATAAATGTGCTTCCGGAACGGGAGAATTTTTCCTTCAACAAATAGAGCGAATGGGCATTTCTCTTGATTATGCTAATTCTGTTGATACAGAAAAAAGCTACGCATTATCATCCAGATGTTCTGTATTTTGCAAAAGCGATTGCACTCATGCCTTAAATAAAGGGATCGATAAAGATCAGGTACTAAATGGATTGGGAAAAGTCATGGCAAGTAAAATAATTGAACTTGCACATAAAGCCGGAGCAAAAAGAATAATGCTTGTTGGTGGTGTAAGTAAGAATGAACTGATGAAAAAGCATTTAAGAAAAACACTCGATATTGTTGTTCCTAAAGAAGCCCTTTATTTCGAAGCTTTTGGGGCAAGATACTGGGGCGAACAGAACAATATTATTCAAAAAAATTCTCATAAGGTCTTCAAAGATTTTGAATTGTCGTTTACACTGCATCCACCATTATCAAAATATGATAACAACGTGGAATTCAAAAAAATGAGTTTTGAAAAGCCTGTACCCGGTGACAAATGCTTTCTTGGTATAGATGTAGGTTCAACTACAACAAAGGCAGTTATAGTAAGGGAAAAAGATAACGCAATCCTTGCTGGAGTTTATTTGAGAACGCTTGGTGACCCCGTTCGGGCAGCAAGAAAATGTTATGAAGACATAAAATCACAGCTTAAAGACAGTCAGGTAAAAATACAGGGGCTTGGTGTAACCGGTTCTGGAAGAAAAATAGTAGGATTACATGCAATGACCGATGCAGTTTACAATGAAATAATGGCTCATTCTAAAGCTGCAGCATATTTCGATCCTGAAGTAGACACAATCTTTGAAATTGGTGGACAGGATGCCAAATATACGTATCTCATTAATGGTGTTCCTGCTTCTTATGCAATGAATGAAGCGTGTTCAGCTGGAACAGGTTCCTTCCTTGAAGAAGCAGCCAGAGAATCTCTAAACATTGATTTCAAAGAAATCGGAGATTATGCTATGAAGAGCACTAAACCACCAAATTTCAGTGATCAGTGTGCTGCATTCATTGGTAGCGATGTAAAAACAGCTATTCACGAGGGTATAACCCATGAAAATATCTGTGCCGGTCTTATATACTCAATCTGCTTAAATTACCTGAATAAAGTAAAAGGCAATAGACCGGTAGGAAAAAAGATATTTATGCAGGGGGGAGTTTGTTACAACAAAGGCGTTCCGGTTGCTATGGCTGCTCTCACCGATAAAAAAATAATTGTTCCTCCTCATCCTGGATTGATGGGCGCTTTTGGGGTAGCTTTAATGGTGAAAGAAAACCAGAAACTCGGATTGTTGAAAAAGGAAGAGTTTTCACTAGACGCGTTGGTAAATAGAGAAGTCATCTATAAATCAAGCTTTGTGTGTCAGGGTGGTAAAGAGAAATGCGACAGAAAATGTGTAATTAATATTATTGAACTTGATGGAAAAAAATATCCCTTTGGTGGCGCATGTAATAAATATGAAAATGTGATTCACGATCTCAATATTGAACCCTCAGAATATAATTATCTGAATAAGCGTGAAAGAATTATTTTTTCTGAAGAGTCAAAATTAGATAGAAATAATGAATTACCTTCTATAGGAATAAATCCTTCCTTTTCTATGAATACCATTTTCCCTCTATTCTATACGTTTTTCAAGGAGCTCGGGTTCAACGTGATACTTCCAGATACGACCGATAAAGAAGGCTGGGAAAGAAGAGGGGCAGAATTCTGCTTTCCGGTAGATATTTCACATGGTTATATGTACGATTTGCTTAAAAAATCTCCCGATCATATCTTTCTTCCAAGAATAAGAGGGATGAAAGTACCAAATTCAGATAATTACAATGTTTTCTGTCCCTTTGTCCAGAGCGAGGCAGATCTGCTAAAATCGGGGTTCCCCGAACTTGAAGAATACAATGTCATCGAAAAAAACATAGATTTTTCGACAGGTTATGAAGTACAGGAACCTGTATTTGAAGATATTGCACAACAACTGGGTAAAACAAAAAACCAGGGAAGAACTGCTTATCAAAATGCTCTCAAAGCATATAATAAAGCCATTGATAAAATCAAAGAACTATCTAAAGAATTCTTTAAAAAGCTCGCTAACAGCGAGTTTGGAGTTGTGCTTTTTGGTCGTTCCTATAATGCCTTCTCATCCGATGCAAATATGGGCATACCTGAAAAACTTGCAACACGCGGCATTCCAGTTATTGGATTTGATTCACTTCCTTACAAAGATGAACCGGGATATAGAAATATGTACTGGGCCTGGGGAGAAATGATCTTAAAGGCAGCAAGATATGTAAAAAAGAGTGACAGGTTATTTGGTTTGTACATAACAAATTTTAGTTGCGGTCCTGACTCATTCTTAATTTCCTACTTTAGAGATATAATGGGTTCAAAACCTTCCCTTGTTCTTGAACTTGACAGTCACACAGCAGACGCTGGATTGGAAACTCGTATTGAAGCATTTCTTGATGTAGTCAGGAGTTATCTGAGAATACAACCTCCTCCTGAAAAACCCTACGTAAAGCAACCAGATATATCTCTGGAAAATGGAGATTTAATAGTTGAAACACCGGAAGGAGAAAAGCTATCACTTTCTGACCCAAGAGTGAAGGTCGTATTCCCAACCATGGGAGAATTTGGTGCAAAGGCTCTTGCTTCTGCATTCAAGTTTTATGGCGCAAAAACAGAAGTTTGTCCCGTCCCCGATATGAATATTTTCCAGAAAGGTCGTAGTAATTCATTATCAAAAGAATGTCTACCACTACAATTAACCCTTGGCAGCCTTGTAAACTATTTAGATGAAAACGAAAATGAAGATAATATTATCCTTTACTTTATGCCAGAAACAATGGGACCATGCCGCTTTGGACAGTACAGTGTTTACATAAACCTCTGGTTAAAACAGAATCGAATAAAGAATACAACCCTACTAAGCCTTAATTCAGAAAATGCGTATGCAGGACTTGGTACTACTTTCAAACTAAGATTGTGGATGGCTATCATCATTTCTGATGTATTACTCGATGTTGAGCATGCATTGTTCACTCTTGCCAGAGACAAAAAAGAAGCAAAAGATGCAATTAACAAAGCAAAAGACATCATTGTGAAATCCCTATCCGAAGATAAAATGCAGCAAATATATACGAAACTTGAAGAAGCAGTATCTGTAATCAGTTCAGTAGACAGGGAAATCGAATACGAAGATGCGCCAAAGGTTTTGATTACAGGAGAGATCTACGTCAGAAAAGATGAATTTTCAAGAAAAAATCTTGAAGGCTTCTTTGCAGATAACGAAATAATTACCCATGTTTCTCCAGTACATGAGTGGATTTATTACACCGATTATCTATTTATAAATAAATTGACTTCTCCTGATTCAAACTTTGCAGATCGAATAAAGAAAAAGGGAGAAAAACTTGTCAAAAAACATGTTGAAATGCGTATAAAAAAGATCTTTGAAAAGGCAGGAATATATGAAGCAGAGCCAGTAGATGTAGAAAGTGTTATCGAAGCTGCAGAGAAACATCTTAATCCAAGACTAACTGGTGAAGCAATAATAACCATAGGGACTGCCCTCTATGACATAGTAGATCGATATGAAGGAATCATTTCGATAGGACCCTTTGGTTGCATGCCCAGTAGAATTGCAGAAGCCATAATAAAAAAAGGAGTCAACAATTTAAAAAATGAAGCAAATGGAATAAAAGCGAAGGTCTTTGAAACACTGGGTGACGTCCCCATAATGTATTTAGAAGCAGATGGAAATCCTTTCACTCCAACCGTTGAAAATAGACTAGAAGCTCTGGTTGTACAGGTTAAAAGATTGAAGGAATTTCTTAAGGTTACCTCGGAGAAGCAGTAGACGAGAAAAACCTAGGTGACGAGAATCCGAGAAAGTTCTTTAAACATTTGATGTGCGCCTTGGGGAACAGGCAGATTTGCGTGTTAGGGAGCACACGGATATGCGAGCTTCGCTCTGATTTGCGCCTTCGACGGCATTTGAACAAAATTCGCTTATAGGGTGTGGAATATAGGGTTTAGTAAAATATCTAGAATTTTCTTTGTAACTGCATATCTTCACGTGTAATCGTAATCGTTTGTATTGCCTAACATCTAACATCCAGTACCGCTCTTTTGTTTTTCTTGAATGCCCTCTAGAGATGTAGGAGTACAATAGAGGAGGCAGTCAGAAGGAAGAGAGGAACTCTCTTGAGATTCACCGA
>CAYTVB010000018.1:0-37175 GCA_964441735.1 uncultured Thermotogaceae bacterium | reverse complement strand
AGCGGGGACAGGATTTGAACCTGTGACCTTTGGGTTATGAGCCCAACGAGCTACCAGACTGCTCCACCCCGCACCGAATAACTTCTATATAATGACCAACTATGTCTTTTAGCCTTTTATGGTGCCGGGGGCGGGACTTGAACCCGCACGAGGTTTACACCTCAACGGATTTTAAGTCCGTTACGTCTGCCGATTCCGTCACCCCGGCGCCGTATATTATAATAACACCAGCCATTATGGTTGTCAAGCTTGTTTAAAGTCTTTCAAAACTCTATGCATTCAAGATTTGCTGGAATTTCAATATCAAATTCGTACTTTAATTCTTCACTAAGATTAAAAAGTGCTTCTTCATCTCCATGAACATAAATAAGTTTAGATGGTTGAAGGTCACGAGGTAATTGAATTAATCCTTCGTAGCTTGCATGACCGGAAAAGTTATATATATCTACATCGCTTTTCAACTCTATTGGTTTAAAGTCCTCTCCGTCTTCTGAAAAAATTATCTCTTCTTCTCTATTTCTGTGTGCTTCAAGTAATCTGTAACCATTTGACTCTGGGCTTTGATAACCCATGAAAAGTACCGCATTTTTACCTGATTTTATGATTTCTTTTGCAAAAATGTATGAAAGTGTTTCTTCTATCAACATGCCTGAACTAAGAATCAAAATCATCGGTTTATTTGAATTTAGGACAGGTTCAATTCTTTTTGGCATGACCTTTACGTGTTGAGCGATTGATTCAGTAAACCATTCTCTTTGTTCTTTTTCTATTCCCAGGTAATCCTTTAAATATAGTTCTGTTATTACCAGTACCATTCCATTAATGTATATGGGAACCTTTGGAATTTTCTTATCTTCCATCATCTTCAGTATCATATGAAGAACTTCCTGTCCTCTTCCAAGTGCAAATACTGGTAAAAGCGCGCGTCCATTATTTTCGAGAACTGAAGCCAGTTTTTCATTTAATCTTTTAAGCTCATCAAATCTTGTGGCTCCATATCCTTCTTTCAATCCATATGTTCCCTCTGAAATAAGCACATCAATATCTTCAGGGAGAGTTGCAGCTGGAATTGTGTATTGATCTGAAAGTGAAATATCTCCTGTATAGAAATATCTTTTTTTCTGGTGTTCTATCAAAATGGAAGATGCGCCCATAACATGACCTGCAGGATACAAAGTTACATACGCGCCTTTACTTAATTTTTGCTTCTTGTAGTAAGGCAATGATATTATATGTCTTTTTGTTTCTTTTACCTGTTTGTGGTTATAAAGCAAGGGTTCACCATCTTTTTCGTAGTGTTTCTTCATAACCTCCACAGAATTTCTGAGAATCCTGATGGATAGAGCTTTGTTCTGTTTGGCAGTTATTACCTTAGCATTGGGAAATTCTTTCACTATGTAAGGTAACGATGACAAATGATCATAATGGGCGTGAGAAATTATTATGTAGTCAACTTTTTTGATATTTTCAATATAAGGAAGCGACTCATATCCTTCTCTAACCGGATGGCGTCCGGCATCTATTAGTATATCAAGTCCAGCGACATTAACTAGATAACAATTGGCACCTATCTCTCTGCCACCACCAAGTGGGGTAAATTTCATTGTGTATTTTGCCTCCTTTGTTAATTAATTCTAACAGAAATGGTAAACTGTTTCTTCTTTGTTTAAAAGCTTTGATAGAGTAAAATAATAACAAAGTTTCTTTATTTATCGTGCTCTTAAGAAGTAATAGGAGGGTAATCTATGGAAAATGAATGGGGATATATAATTGACTTTCTTTACCTTGCTTTACTTTTCGGTGCGGTAGCTGTTATTAAGAGTCTCATCAAACCTCTAAAAAAACTTTTATTACCTAACTCAGTACTCGCTGGTTTTCTTGGCATTTTATTCGGACCCAGTGTACTGGGCATACTTAATTTTTCGTATGACCGTCTGGGGGTTATGGTCTATCATTTGATGGCTATTGGTTTTATTGCTATTGCATTGAAAAGCAGAAAAAAGAATTCAACTAAAACAGCTGTCAATACAGGTTTTATGATTGCTGTTTCCTATGCAATTCAGGGTATTTTGGGATTTGGTATAGCGATTTTTATTGCTTTGACATTCTTTAGAGATATTTTTATGCCTTTTGGTTTGTTGTTACCATTAGGATTCGCACAGGGTCCAGGTCAGGCTTATTCAATGGGAACTCAGTGGGAAGCACTGGGATTTGCAAATGGAGGGACAATAGGACTTGCTATTTCGACTTTTGGTTTTCTGTGGGCAGCCTTTGGAGGAATAATTCTTCTTAATGCCCTTGTCTTTAGAAAGAAAGCGGGACCTTTTAAATTAGAAAAGCCAAAAGTTAGAAGAAGGGTTGAAACGACCGTTAAAGACTATGAATTTTCTGACATTGACGGAATGACGATACAAATGCTAACTGTAGGTCTTGTATATTTCGTAACATATATGTTTTTAAAATGGTTCACGAATTTCATTGGTGATTTTGGAACCTTTGGAGAAACCTTCTCCCAGGTGCTATGGGGATTTCATTTTGTAATTGGAGTCATGTTTGCGTTTATTTTTAGAAAGTTTTATGACCGATATCGAGTAAAACGAAAAAAGATAGAGTATATAAATAATTTTCTTCTTCAAAGGGTAGCTGGAGTTGTCTTTGATTTTATGGTTGCTGCTTCCATTGCTGCTATCTCCTTTGAGCTTATAAGTGAGTACATTGTTTCGATTGTTTTGTTGACTATCATAGGCGGTTTCGGAACAATGTTGTATTCAATATGGTTTTGTAAGAGGATATACAAAAATGCAGTACTTGAACATATAATTGCGTTTTTTGGCATGCATACAGGCACAATTTCTACAGGAATGGCACTTCTAAGAGAGGTTGATCCTCAATTTGATTCGGGAACAGCTGAAGATATGGTTATGGGAAGTGGACTCGCTCTGTTCCTTGGTTTACCGTTAATGTTAATAATAAACATCCCGATTATGGGTTTTAGACTCAATGAACCTATTTACTATTTTTATACAATGCTGGCGTTAATAGCGTATTTCGCGGTTATGTATGTATTCTGGTTCAGGAAAGTCAGGGTGGATAAGGAATAATTAATTGCTTGGGATACCGAATTAATGAGTGATATAATTGTTTAATGATTAATTTATCTAATCACTTTTTAAAAGGAGGGAAAGTTCGTGAAAAAAGTTTTACTTTTTGGACTGGTTCTGTTGATGGTTTTAATAATGGCATCATGTTTTAAAGCTTCCTTTGCTGTTATAGAGCTTACAATAGAACCTTTAAAAGGGTACATTGCTCAGGGCACCGAAATTACTTTTTCCTGGGAATATAAGTCACAGGAAAAAGTCGAAGCAACAAATCAGATTTTGCACGTGGGCGATAATGAAATTTCAGTAACAGGTACTTCTTATGCTACAGAACTTGCAGCAGGGGAGTATGATGTATGGTTAGAAGCAGAAGTAAAGAATGAGAATATGTTTTCAAAGAAACCAACAACAGTAGAATCAAAACACTATGATCTTGTTGTTTATGATCCAGGAGTGGAATTCTTGAATGAAGAAACTGCATATGCCACAACAACAGTTACAGTAGAATGGGAACCTGTTGATGGTCTTGAACATTCATATTCATATTCTATTGATGGAGACGAAGCAAAAACAGTTAATTCTACTTCAGTTACGCTAAAAAATCTATCAGAAGGGAATCACACTTTGTCTGTAAAGATCGCTGAGGACGAAGGATATCCTTCTAAGTTTAATTTCAAGGTAGATATGACAGGACCTTCAGTATCAATCTACGGTACAGATAGATATACAACTGCACTTGGTGATGGAGATTTTAGGCCCTTTGGTAGGTATGCACTTATATACTGGGGATTTAGTGAACCTGTAAGTGGTGCTGAGATCAGGATCAGGCAGTTTACAGATGAGGGGCTTGTATGGGTTACCAATTGGATTCCCTGGGATCCAGAATATGACTGGATATTGATCAATGATGATAAGGTTACATTATATATGCCACAGGGAGTAGCATATATGGAAGATGTTATTGAGCTTGGTGAGAGTTATCTCATATACATCGGAGGCTACGATGAGTTGGGTAACTGGAACAATAATTACGCATCTTTCAAATTGGAAGAGAGATATACCGATGAAACGAAACCAGAGATTTGGGTTGATCCTGTCGCGGTATCTCCAGCAACAGAAGAAGCTTCAGGTACGTTAACTGTTGCAGTAGGTGCACCCAATGTTAAGGAATATATTGAAAATCTAACTCAGGAATATTTTGCACCTGATAACACTGAAAACAGCTATCTGATGTATTTGCAGTCAACATTAAATCATAGCGAAGGACTGGAAGTTGATACCGTTGAAATGCCGAATTTCATGGAGCACATGAAAGATCTTTCTCAGTTCCTTGTAGTAGACAATGCAGTGACTTTCTTTAAAGGATTTGTTGCTGGTTTGGGTATAGAGGAAGAAGCTTACGATATAATCGCTGTAGTGACGTTCAAGTTTGGAACTGAGTTGAATGGAACAAAAGCTCAGGTTGGTCTTGGTTATGATTACTATATAAGAGACTTTAACAACAGAACAATCGACGGGATAGTTGTGGATAATTTCATGTACAATGTTGAAATTCCAACCCCGGAAGAACTAGGAATGTAAGGGGGGATTGTGATGAGAAAACTATTAATAATAATTGCACTGGTTTTATTTGTAGGAAGCTTATTTGCTGGTGAAATGTATGATAGAGCAGCTGAAGAGGCAGAAGAAATTAATGAAATAATAGCTGAGCTAGGCCTACCATGGACTGCAGGAGCTCCTGAAGCGTTAAAACAGTTTGAAGCTTATGGAATAACAGATCTTGAGTCTGTTTTCGACAAATGGCATGGTTATAGAGATCTTCCTGAACCTGCACAAAGAGATATTCATAAGTACTTTTTTGCTGATAAAGCCACAACAAGAGATGCCCAGATTGTTTCAAGTCAGTTCATATATTTCACTAATTTTGATATCGATCTTCCTGAATATTTCATACAGGTGCATTCGCCAATCAGGAACCAGGCATACCATGGTACATGCTGGGCTTTTGCCACAATCGGAGCTTTTGAAAGCGCAATGATGGTACAAAAGGATGGATTGACCGGGTCTGAAGTTGCCTCGCCCCTAACCCAACAACTGGATAACTACGATTTTTCAGAGCAATTTCTTTCTTTCCATAATATTGACTGGGATGTTTATATAGAATCTTATTATGATCCTACTGAATCAGATCTTATTATTCAGGATGCCAGTTACGATGCAGGTGGTAACCAGCATTTTTCAACCTATAATAGTATTCGTTATGGTTTGCCATTGGAAGAAGATTTCCCCTACAAGGGTTTCGATGTAAACCCCTGGATTTTATGGAACCCCGTGGTTGATGATTGGAGAGATCGAGTAGAAAAGAGCACAAAGACTGTACAGATTTATTATGGAGATGAACTAAGCTGGCTAGGTTATCCTTATGAATACTATAATTGGGCTATAAAAGAAGCTCTAATAAAATTTGGTGCTATCGGAGTATCATACAGTGTTCCAAATGACTTTAACTATTATACTGGAGGAATTTACATTCCAACAACAAATCAGTTAGGAGGAGGACACGCTGTAACTCTAGTTGGCTGGTTAAATATGGATGCCATAAAAGAGCTTGGATGGGCTTCCGAAGACGCAACAAGTATCGCAGTCGAAGACCCATTTTCAGGTATAACCTGGAATGCAACTGAGTTCTGGGTTATTAAAAACAGCTGGGGAAACTGGGGCTGGAATGGTTACTACGTTGTTCCTATGGTGTCAGAAGAACTATATAATTTCTCAGCGGAAAATGGTTACGGAATTACACCCTGGATGATAGAATACAGAAACATGTTCGTTCCACTTTTTGAAGAAGCATATACAGATCTTGAAGATATCGACTTCAATGATGATGGAAAAGTTGATGAAGCTGATTTCGATCTGCTCGTAGAAGCTTTTGGAACATATAACCCAGCTTTTGATATTTCAATACCAAGAGATGGTTATGTGGATCATGAAGATATTGCGAGATTCATGTTAATTGCAAATTCTATTGAATAATTCAGAAAGATGATTCAATTATCAGGGCCTTCGTTATGAAGGTCCTGATTTTTTGTTTCTTCGTAATCGTAGTTTCGCAATCGTTTTATTCCAAGGAAAGCGATTGTACCGACGACAATGATGAGGTGATATGTCAGCAACCTCCATACTGCAATTCCCACTCCAAGTAAACTTTTTGACACCGAACCACCCAGCATGAAAAAAAGCCCCGCTTCCATTGCTCCACTGGCGCCGGGTGAAGGAACATAGTAAGCAACAAGGTAAAGCAATTCTTGAATGCCCCAGATGTCTATTACTGATGCGTTTAATGTAGCTCCGGATGAATTGGTTATACCTAAAAGTACAAAATAAAGAATGAATTTAAAAACAAAACTGAAGGAAATGGCCAAAAAAATGTCGAAAAACATATAAAACGGGGCTTTTCGCCATACTATCAGCATATATTTATGAAATTCCTGAAATTTCTCTCTCAATATTTCGCGTACATCAAGTGGTCTGCATTTAAGAAATTTAGATAATAACTTCTTCATAAATTTTCTTTTTGTAAGCAGTTTTAGCAGAATATCAAGCATTTTTTGAGAGTAAGATACTGTTGCTAGTAAGAGAAGCATTGCAAAACTCATAAAAGCCCCCAAGAAAACAAAAATACCTATTCCAGGGATATTCAAAAAAGCCCTCCAATACTGTGGAAGGAAGGTTACAGCTACGATTAAAATTGCAATATTTGTTGTAACATATCTCGAAACAATAACAGCAGCAGCAGTTGTTACATTAATTCCTCTGGCAGTTAGATCATAAACCTGATATGGTTGTCCACCGACTGCAAGTGGTGTGATGTTGTTAAAATATTGCATAAGAAAATTATTAACAAAGGCATCCCTGAATCTAAATTTGATACCAAATATCCTGAATAATAAAACAAGTCTAAATGCGTTTATACTGTGAGCGACTATTAAGAGGGCAATTGCACCCAGTATCCAGTACCATGATAATTCTAAAAAATATGAAAGTTCTAAATCCTTACCAAGAAACGCGAATATGGCAAGCATTACAACCACACTTATAAATATGGCGTAGAAGATGTTCTTATAGGAGATTTTCTGTTCGGTTTTTGGCGTTTTTAATGGATTGCTATGAATTTTTTCTTCGTTATTATTTTTTTCTTCTTCGGTCATACTGCCTCCCAGCAAAGTGTAGTATGTTGTGATTATATCATTCGATAGGTTAAGAATCTGGCATGATAAAATTTAATGATATGAAAAATTATAAGGAGGGATATTTATGAAGCAGGTTATTTTAATTGTTTTTATTTCTTTAATAGCTGTAAGCTTAATTGCTGGAATTCCTGGATTAAATCTGTACTTTGGTAATCTTCATTCACACACGGGATATTCAGACGGCGAAAAAACCCCTGAAGAAGCCTTTAACTATGCAAAAAACGTTGCTAAAGTTGATTTTCAGGGCGTTACGGATCACGCACATTATTTCCAGCAGCTGTTAAAGGACGGTAGAAATAAATATGAAGCCACTATTGAAGCTGCTAATGAATCAACTACAGCTGGTTTTATTGGAATTGCTGGTTTTGAGTGGACTGCAACCGGTTGGGGACATATAAATGTTTATGATGCAGAAAATTGGACGGACAGAGACGAATCACCAAATCTTGATATATTTTATGACTGGATAATTGAGAATGAAGCCCTGGCAATGTTTAACCATCCTATAGATACCTTTGGAAAATTTGACGAATTCAAATATGATCCTGAAGCAGATTTGTATATTAATTTGATTGAGGTTGGCAATGGTAGTTGGTACAAAGGCGATACCATTAATGAAGAAATGTTTGAAGCCGTGAAAGTAGCATACGCTAAAGGATGGCATCTTGGCACATCAGTAAATCAGGATAATCACAGTCCAAATTGGGGAGATGCAAATGATTCAAGAACAGCAGTATATTCTCCTTCGCTTTCAAGAGACGCTTTTTTTGGAAGCCTAAATGAAAAGAGAACCTATGGAACGGAAGATAAAAATATTGTCATTGAATTTTTCGGTAATGGTTTACCATTGGGATCGGTTATTTATGACAGTGAGGTTCTGATTCTAAAAATCAATATCGAAGAATCCGAAGATGATCCAATAGAAAAAGTCTATATATATAATCGTGAAGGTATTTATAAGGAATTTGAAGTAAACAATCATGTATTTACCTATGAAGAGACAATTCCTGTTGAAAGTGGATATAATTATTATTTCGTTCATGTAGTTGAAGAGGATGGTCAGGAAGCAGTAAGCACACCTGTATGGGTTCAGGATTCGGATAAGACCTATCTACATAATGCCCAGATATATACACCAAATTTAAAGCCTGGAGAAACCATTAAAACAAGGGTTCAGCTTTCAAACCTAAATAATAGCAGTGAACTCTTTTCAGTGAGAGTTAAGAATGCTGAAGGTGCAACACTTTATTCGGAATACTACAGGCTTGATGGTATGGAAGCAAAAACCTTTCCGTTAAGTTTTACTGTGGAATCAGAGTCAGATTCAGAGCTTCGTTTTTATGTAAACAACAAACTTTATGATATTGCGGAGATAAATGTCAGGTCTGCTGATTCACTAAATGTGTTCATCGATAAGACACATGATAATTTTGCTTCTGATAAACGAACCATCCTGAAAAGTTCTTTAGAAAATTCAGGACATAAATTTTCTGAAGCAATTAGAAAACTTGAAGGTAGTTATTTTGAAAACACTGATATTTTCATACTTCCATTACCGGGGGAAGAAGGATTTTTCGAATCAATGAAGAAATTTAAAGAGGAAAACATTGAACTTATCCAGGATTTCGTTGAAAATGGTGGAACACTTGTTCTTCTTGGAAATGGTTCAGAACTGAGCGATACAGTAATTGACACTTACAACGTTTTACTTGAGAATTTGGAAATTGATGTAAAATTTGGAGAATCCACTGAAAGTGATACTGTAAATGTCGATGATTACTTTTTTGATGGCTATAGGGAATTGCAAAATGCTAACTTGAGATATGAAAAAGGCTATGGAAATGGAAACATAATAGTCTTTGCTGGAGATCCATTTACGGATGAAGTGATTTCAGAAAACAATGATCTGCTTTTTGAATTGCTCAATGTGGAGAGTGTTGAGGGACCTATTGAAAAGGAACCAGATCCTATTGTTTTGATAGATGTAAGTCATGGAAATGATTACACGCGTGACAAACTTAATGATTTTTCATCAGATATTGATAGTTGGGGCTATGAAAGTAAGTTCCTTTATGATGACTTTACTGCTTCTGAAGTTGATAAAGCCAGTTTAATAGTACTTATGGATGCTTCAGGTTACTCTGAAGAGGAATATGAACTCATCAAAGAGTATTTTGAAAATGGTGGGAAATTGCTTATTACTGGCAAATCTGACTTCAGAAATGAAAGCAATCCAGATGTGATGAACAGATTCCTGGAAATGATTGGATCAGAGATCAGGTTGAATGACGATCAAATAATTGATCCAACGGATAATTATGGTGGTTTATTTAAAGTTGAAATAAAGAACTTTCCTGAAAGCCCTCTGAATCTTGGAGAAATGGAAAAGGTAGATGTGTACAGTGGTTGCACGCTGGTAATAGAAAACAAAGAAAGGGTACATATCTTTGCAAAGGGCGATGATGATACAGCAAGTGCTGATGAAGACGGAAATGACGATGCTATTCCCGTAGATGAAGCAATTTTCGCTGCCGGTGAAGAAATAGGTAATTCAAAGGTTGCTGTAATAGGAAAAGCAATATTTAGTGATTACGACTATAAACACCCGGCCAACAGTAACGATGTATTTATGGAGGCTGTAATTAACTGGCTTTTGAAACAATAAGTTAACAATCAGAGTGTTGTGTGTACAGTATCTTGTGATATAATCATTTTCGTTATTAACGCAAAAATTTTGTGAGGAGGTGTGGCAATGTACAGATTTGCATGCGTTAACAGAACAAGAATCCAGATTTCTGGAGTAGTAATAACATGCCACGCCCTGGAGTATACCGGAGGGTATTCACATGTATACTAACGATAGAACCTTTATAGATATCGGGGCCGTGGCGTAAGTCACGGCCCTTTTTATTTGCCAATATTTTTGGAGGTGATGGAATGTTTTACAGTAACAAGAAGCGCATTGTTGGTATTGTAATTGAAAATCGTGATTGTAATTCAGGTCTATGTTTTTCTGACTTGAGTAGAAAGGTTCACCATCACCTTAATGATGATGAATTTAAGCATTAAAGTGGTGGATCTTTGGAACATTAGCTGAAAGGGGGAATTTGCATGATTAACAACAAAAGGGGTATGAAAAAACTCAGACAGAGTAATTTCGAAAAAGCCTTTTGCGACAGCAAAGAAAAAATAATGCAGAGAATATTTATCGACGGGTTTGGCATTTAGTCAAAAATTAATAACGAAATTTGTGAATATATGAAAGGAGAAACAATATGCTTAAAAAAATATCGAAAGAATTAAGTTGTATAGAGATAGATAGGAATATGGAGAGTTACAAAAGGAATCTAATGAATCACTGGATGATTGATCAGATTATCAGGAGGTAATTACTATGAATTATGCTCTGTATGCGTTGAATATAAAAAAGACCTTTAAAAAGCACAGAAAAACAATTCAGGCACTCAAGGGAGTTGACATGAAGATCGAAAAAGGTGAGATTTTTGGTTTGCTGGGGCCTAATGGCTCCGGTAAATCTACCTTTATCAGAATCGCATCTACTTTACTAATTCCCGATGAAGGTGCAATGAATGTTCTTGGTTATGACATAGTGAAAGACGCTTCAACTGTTAGACGGCTAATAAACAGAGTTTCTGTGGAAGCCAGTTTCTTTAGGAAACTTTCTGCGACTGAAAATCTATTGTTTGCCGCAGGAATACATGGAATTTCAAGAAAAGAAGCGTTGTCTAAAATTCATAGTTTAGTGGAAAAAGTAGGATTGGATAAGAAAAGGTTAAACGATCCTCTTGAAGATTTTTCAAGAGGTATGCAGCAAAAAGTTGCTATTGCAAGAGCTTTTATGACAACACCTGAGATAATGTTGCTTGACGAACCAACAACGGGTCTTGATCCAAGAGCTAAGAGAGATGTTCAACGTCTTATTCATGAAATGAAGAACAATATGAAGACAACTGTCTTGCTTACAACGCATGATATGGAAGAAGCAGAAAAACTTTGTGATCATGTTTCTATAATTCATCAGGGAAGGATAGTTGTCGAAGGAACGCCGCGCGATTTGAAATTAAAGGTTTCAGAAAAAGTAAGAAATCCAACATTTGAAGATGTATTTATGGAATATACAGGGGTCAGCTTTGATGAAGCGGAATTTCAGGAGGTAGAGACAGCATGAGTGTAAAGGCAATAGCAAATGAAGCCAGGGCATCCTGGGCCTTTATAGTAAGGAATTTCAATCTAACAAAAAGATACTGGAAATGGGAAGTTGTTTTCTTTGCCTATACAATGGCCAATTCTGTTACTATGGGATTTATCGGTAAGGGTGTGGAATCATTTTCTGGAGCTGTGGTTAATGTAAACTATCTAATTCTTTATATGTTACTTGGTTCAATACTCTGGGGTTATCTGTCCATACTCTTTGAGATTGTTGCAGAAACAGTAGCCTGGGAGCGCTGGGAAGAGACAATAGAGTACACCTTTATGGCTCCAGTTAAGAGGGCAACCCATTTGTTAAGCGTATGTGGTTATGCAATATTATATGGAATATTGAGGGCAGGAATAATATTGTTGTTTGTGTCGCTTTTCTTTGATCTGGATTTGTCTGGAGCCAATCTAGTTTCAGCTGCGGGAATACTTGCTATTGGTAGTTTTTCTTTTATCGGATTAGGGATGGTTGCAGCGGTTTTGCCACTCATTTCTCCCGAAAAAGGGGTTCAGGTGGTTCACATATTCCAGGCTCTGCTTCTTATGTTCTCTGGAGTCTACTATGAAGTAACGGTTTTACCTGAATGGATGCAACAGGTTGCAAAAATATCTCCAGCAACATATGCACTGAAAGGGATGAGAGAATCCATACTAGAGGGCAAGGCATTCTATGAATTATGGAGTCAGATCTGGCCACTTGTATTGCTGGGAGCAATTTTGTTGCCGTTCGGAATGTTATTCTTCAATAAAATGGAATTTTGGGCAAAGAAAAGAGGAGTGTTAAAGAGGAGCGGTTGAAATCAATCGCTTCATTTTTTTGTTAAAATTTAATTGTTGCGTTTTACAGGGGGTAGCAGTACAATGATTCTTTCAATGAGCAATTTAGGACATGATTATGGTGATGGAGTATTATTCAGCGATATATCAACTGCTGTAGATAAATCAGACAGAATAGTGTTAATGGGTAAAAATGGTTGCGGAAAAACAACCTTACTGAAAATTCTTTCAGGACAAATCGAACCTTCAATAGGAGAGTTGTTTGTTTCTTCAGATTTAAGAGTCGGTTTTCAAAGACAGGAAAGGGTTATGAATTTTGAGGAAGAGTTGTTCAATTATTATCTTCAAGACAAAAAATACGTTATGAAAGATACAGTGGAATACTACAGTTTTGAAAGACGTGTAAGGAGTATACTTTCCGGACTCGGGTTTACTGAGGAAGATTGGAATAGAGAACTGGAAAGTTTTAGTGGTGGAGAGCTTACAAGAATAGCTCTGGGTAAATTATTCTTATTAGATTATGATTTGTTGCTTCTCGATGAACCTACAAATCATCTGGATCTCCAATCTGTTGATTGGCTTATGAATTTTCTAAAAATCTATAATGGAGCAATAATATTAGTTTCGCATGATAGATATCTTGTTAGAAATGTAGGAAATCGTTTTTGGGAGTTTAATGCTGGTAATGTATGGGATTTCAAGGGCAATTATTCGAAATATCTTGAAACCAGAGAAATAATGATGAAAACAGGTGAACGTGAAAAAGAAAATATTGAAAAAGAAATAAAACATCTAGAAGAAGTATCAAGGCGTTACAGAAACTGGGGACAGGAGAAGTTTATAAAACAGGCTAAAAGCAAGGAAAAACAGATAGAACGATTGAAAACCAGGATTAATCAGGTGGATCTCCCTGATGAAGAGATAAACGGTCCCAAACTAAGACTCCCCGAACCCGATAGAACAGGATATAAAGTACTGGAAGTTAAAAATTTAAACTTCAGTTTCAAACAAAAGGAGATTTTTAACAGGGCATCACTATTAATTCATCGCGGAGAAAAAACCGGATTGCTTGGTCCAAATGGAAGCGGAAAATCAACATTTCTTAAGCTATTGGTTGGTGAGCTGAGAAAACAAACTGGAGAAGTTAAATGGGGTCACAATGTACGTTTTGGTTACCTTTCACAGATGACTGAAGAACTCAATCCGAATAGTGAAGTCATTGATGAATGCTGGAAACTCGTTTGGCAATGGCCGGATTATGAAATCAGGAAGTATCTGGGGCGATTTGACTTTACCGGTGAAGATGTTTTCAAAAAGATTTCCAGTATAAGCGGTGGTGAGAAAACAAAGCTTGCCCTCGCCAAACTTATACTAAAAAAACCTAATGTACTTATAATGGATGAGCCTACCAACAATCTTGATATTTGGGCTGTACAGAGCCTTGAAAAAATTCTTGAGGAATATGAAAGTGCTATGATAATTGTTTCTCATGACAGAGAATTCTTGAAAAACATATGTGATAAATTTGTAGCTGTTCACAATAAAAAGATTACTGAAATTCCTTCTCTTGATTATTATCTAAAAGGCAAATTAACTAATAAGAAAAATGATCAAGAAAAAGAAGAACAATCATCTGAACAGCTATCATATGAAAGGAGAAAAAAGTTAAGAAACATGCGGAAAAGTCTGTCTAACAAATATGAAAAATTGGAAAACGATGAAAAGGTACTGGAAGATAGATTGGGAGAAATTCAGTACGAAATGAGAAAACATTCAAGGGATTATGAAAAGTTGCACAGACTTCAGAAAGAACAGAAGAAAATTGAAGACAATCTTCTTCATTTGTTGGAAGTGAAAGAGAAAATAAAGAAAGAAATTGATGAATTCAAGCATACAAACAAAAGATGAATTTCCATTTATGAATCACATAGAATCAGCGGTAACAATAAATAATAACTAGATGCTTTTTGTTACAGTTATTGTAAAGTAGCCAATGTTTTGATGACAAATTGAATTATTTAATTTATGTAATAATTTGGAGTAAAAAAGTAAAAGAATTATAGTATATTTAATTTAAACGCCGCTTCTTTGAGTATTAAAGGAATTACTGTAGAATTACTTATGCACCTTTTTACACAGAGCAGTATCCTTGGTTGAAGAATATAAATGCCTTAATAATATAGAATAAGGGGACTATTATGATCTGGATAATATTTATTGGGTTACTTGCAGGTTTTCTGTTAGTTTTAAGTGGATATTTAAAAACCAAAAAGATGACACAGTATTTGGAAGATTCATCCGGTAAAGATTGTGTTTTTTCGCTTGCTGTTATTATTGCAGCTAAGGATGAAGAGAAAGTTATTGAGAAAACAGTTCGTAGTGTGCTTGAAAACTCTCTTAACAATATTCGGTTGATGGTTGTTAATGATAATTCCACAGATAAAACAAAAATAATTTTAGACAGACTGCAAAAAGAATATAGTAATCTGGAAGTACTATCAAATAAAGGTAAACCTGGTAAATCTGATGCCATCAATACAGTGCTGGGTGAGATTAATGAAGATATAGTTCTTTTTCTTGATGCTGATGCAAGAGTAAATGAAAGTTATTTGCTCAATAACTGTAGATTTTTTAACAATCCTGAGGTAGATGTGGTTTTCACTAATTTTGAAGCGTATAATGCAAAGAAAAACTTAGCATATTTTTTACAGGAACTTTATTTTTCATTTTCTAAATGCCTTCTATATTCTGGACTAATTACAAAAGGTATGTTTATGAATAGTGGAGTTTTTATAAAAAGGTCAATTCTAGAAAAAGCTGGAAAATTTGATCCTGAAACTCTAGTAGACGATTTTGATCTGGTTACAAAACTCTGGAAGATGAATGCAGTAATCAAATTTACGTTAAAAGAAAAATGCAAAATTCAATATTCCAATTCAATCTACGCATTATTTCATCAGCACTCAAGATGGTACATGGGAGGAACAAAGAAGTCCATACAAATTCTTAAAAAAGGTGATGTTTTGGGATTGGCAGTCTTGGTGTCAATAGGTGGACTGGCTTTATTTCCAATAATTTTAATAATACTATCACTATTTTTTGGTTTAAATACATTAATTCCGATTTTCGTACTTTTTTTTGCTGGAATGTATGCAGTATCAATTTTTTCTTATCTATTCTTAGCAAGTAAAAAAAGGAATGAGTTGTTTGTAAGTTTATTTATTGCTCCACCAATTTTGTATGGGTTCTTTCAGATAGCTGTCCTTTTTTCTTTCTTCAAAAGCTTCAAAAAAAATATCAATTGGTACAAAGTACCCAGAAATAACGATTGATTTATGAGAGTTGGTTATGTATGCCAGACAAATTGGTAAGTATTATTATCCCTGTACTAAACGAAGAAAAATGGCTTGAAAGTACTTTAAAATCAATAGAAAAGCAAACTTATAAGAATTACGAGATAATAGTAGTTGATAATGGAAGCACTGACAAAAGTTCTGCAATTGCAAAGAAGTATACGGATAAAGTCTTTTTCGAAAAACGTAAAGGGCCTCTTTTCGCTATGGATGCAGGTTTTAGATTGGCAAAAGGTGAAATCATTACAGTATGCGATGCAGACACATTGTATCCGAAAAATTGGCTTATGAAAATGGTAAAGAAACTTGAAAAGGTTAATATTGTGGCAGTTTATGGGCCAATGGCATTCAGAGAAGATGGAAAAATCAGGCGGTGTTTAATTGCCTGGGGCTATATTTTTTTCAACGGGCTTTCTAATATATTTGGTGTTAGTTTGTGTGGTGCTGCAAATTTTGGAATGAAGAGAGAAGCTTATTATCAGGTAGGAGGCTACATACTAAACAGTAGTGTTGCTTCTCAAGATTTTATTCTTGCAAAGAAATTGAGAAAAATTGGGAAAGTAAGGTTTATTCCTTCTATGATATGTTATACATCAAATAGAAGATATATACGTATTAACTTTATGCATGGAATAAAAGAAGCGCTTAAGCTCTGGTTAGATGTAGCATTGAACAGAAATAAAATCACATATGATGATTATTATGATAACAACTATTACAAAAAAAAGTAAGAGGCATATATGAAAGCGAAAAAAACTTCTTTGCCAATTAAAGGTATAGTTTTTGGGCTTGGTGTAAGTATAGTTATATTACTTGTTATTCAAAAGCTATTTGGTAATTCAATTAATCCTAATTTACTTGAAAAATTTTGGCATATTGCTGGTATAGGAACCATAGTATTTTTGTTTAGCCTTTTTATTGCATCTTTAAGAATACATATGCTACTAAAAAGCCTTGGTTATTCAGTTCCCTTATTGAAAACTTCACTTAATGTTATACTTGGGCATTTTTTTAATGCTATTACCCCTTTTGCAGCTGGGGGTCAACCTTATCAAATTTACGAGCTAAATGCATATAATAATGTTGAGGTATCTCATGCAACAGCTGTGATTATTACACAGTACTTGAATTTGAATTTTGCCACTTCTACGGTAGCGATTATCTTCTTTTCAAGGTATTTTAAAATATTGTCCACATTAGGTGTTACCGGTAAAGTGTTTACTATTGGAATGGTAACAACTCTTACAATTGGAATTTTATTTACAGTTGTTGCTTTTTCTAGAACTCTGCTTACAAAATTTATTAATTTTCTCAGAAATCGTGTTTTATTACTTAAACTGGTAGAAAAAATCGTAAAGAAAGATAGGCAAATTATCCTGAACACTCTGGAAACAAAACTTATTAAGTATAATGAAAGTATGAAATTTATATGGGCAAAATCTCCAAAGACAATTTTCCTGGACTATTTTTTGGCTCTGGGTTTTGTTTTCTTTAATTATGCTGTATTTTATGTAATTGTATTGGGTTTCGAATTCATCGCAAATGAGAATTTTGGTTTTACACTAATAGATAGTCTTTCAATTCAGGCTTTTTTGAGTTTTATTGTCTATTATTTACCAACCCCAGGATCAAGTGGAGGATTTGAATCTGTCATGTTTATATCTCTAAAAAACTTTGTCCCCGAGCAATTTCTAATTTTAAGTATCTCTGTATGGAGACTTGTTATATATTATTTTTTGATTCTATTGGGAACAGCAGTATTCATATTTCACGTTAAAAAGAAGTTGGTAAATGGGAGTAATTGATAATGAAATTTTTGGTCATGTTTAAACAGTTTTTTCTTACATTATTATACGAAATTATTTGGTTTTTCTATATAGTTCTTATAGTAATACCTTCTCCTTTAATTGTTAGACTGAAAAAGAAAGGTGAGCCTTGTAAACCACCTTATATAATTTGTCCTATTCATGTGGGAAACTTTGATCCTGTTTTTATTACTAGGATCATTAGAGCTTTTAGATTAAGAGCAATGTATCAAGTAGATGGACCTTATCCTTTATTAAAGTTCTTTTATAAATCTATTTGGCGCTTTAGGGTTTCTCAAAATTCTGAAATAAAGGAAGAATTGAACAAGAAGACAATAAAAAATACCATTAATTTTTTAAAAAACGGTGGAAGGATAATGATATATCCAGAAGGTTATTGGAATTGGCAAAAAATAATATATCCAGGTGTTGCCAAAATTGCACATGAATCAAATTCACCCATTATTCCAACTGGTATAGAAAATGGCTATACATTTAGACCAGAACTGGATGATCAACCACCATTGAAAGCTATTGGCAGAATAATATCTGATTATAGAAAGCTTAAAGAGGTGATTATACATTTTGATGAACCAATATATCCTGATCAATCTCTTAAAGAATCGGAAGATGTCTCAAGAATTATGGATCTTATAGAAAGTAAATTCGACAAATATTATAGAAATTTTTACAATACTGAAGGTCCAAAAAAATTTGATAAAAACTGACAGTATCTTACCTATAATATTATTTCCTTGAGTTAAACCGCTAACATTAAAAGTTAAATGTGAACCTGAGTCATACGCTCAAAATAGATCTTTTTCGTAATAGATTGCCTTAGTTCATTCTTTGACTCCTATAACTGAGAAAAAGCGAGTGCAAATGTTACAAGAAAAATGAAAATATTCACGTAGCCACCATTTATAAGAATTTTCACTTCTCGTTCAGTAATTGACATGGGGCTGTGTTCATTTACTCGTGAAATTCTAAATAAGTAGAAGCTAAAAAACACATGAATAAAAAATACTATTGCGGTAATTATACCCATTGTGTTGAAAAGCTCGAAATTTTCCAGCAGAGGATCACCAATTGAATAAGCGGTTGTTGAAATTCCCAAAAATAATAGCCAACACAGATATACAATGCGTCTTTGAAATCTCATTGTTCTAAATATAAAACCCTGCATTTCAGAGGATGTTTTTCTTTTTAAAAGAGGTTTAACGAAACCGTTTACCCATATAATTGATGCTCCCCAGAAAAACATTGACAGGATCAGAAAAAATCTATTTACGGCAAAAAACACATTCATCAAATATTCCTCCTCAATTTATGTACCGAGTTTTTTTGCAATATTTCTTCCCAGTTCTTTTAATGTAGAGAGCTCGTCCTGCGTTGGTGCATGTCTAATTTCAAGCGTAGGTTCTACAAGTCTCCATTTTGAACTCTCCTGGAAGGATTTGAGTTCCTTAAATGCTCCGGAACTCCAGCTGTAAGAACCGAATAAACCCAAGATTTTGTTCTTAATCATTCTATTAGATAGTTCTGCTAACAATAATTTCATTGGTGGGAAGAGTTCTGTGTTATACGTGCAACTGCCAAATACAGCAGCTTCAAATTCCCAGATATCACGGATTATATACGACAAATGAGAGGTAGAAATGTTGTTCATTCTAATATTTGAAACTCCTTCTTCCGTTAAGCCTCTTGCAACAGCTTCCATCATTGTCTGAGTGTTCCCATACATAGAACCGAATACCAGAACAACTCCAGGATCCGATTCATATTTGCTCCATCTATCGTATAAATCAATAATTGTCTTCGGATTCTTTCTCCAGATAGGGCCGTGGGTGGCCGCCACGATGTTTATGTCAACCCCAACATCTTTGAGTTTTTTCATTGCTTTCTGAACCATTGGGCTGTAACGTCCAACAATATTTGAGAAGTAACGAAGTATCTCTCCTTCGAAATATTCAGTATCAACTTCATCGTCAAAAATTCCACCATTAAGGGCTCCAAAACCTCCAAAAGCGTCACCTGAAAAGATAATTCCTTCTGTTTCTTCATAAGTCATCATTGTTTCAGGCCAGTGCACCATGGGTGTTAGAAAAAATTTTAGTTTATGTTTTCCCAGCTCTAGGGCATCACCGTCTTTGACTTCTACAGTGTTTTTCTCAATATTATAAAAGCCCTTCAAAAAATCCAGTGTCTTGTTATTTCCAATAATTTTTATGTCTGGATAAGCATCTCTAAGCGCTTCAATTGCTCCTGAATGGTCAGGTTCCATGTGATTTATTATTAGGTAATCTACACCTTTTCCTTCTGGAAGTATTTCCCTTATTCTTCTTAAGAAGGTTGGAAAAAAGCAGCTCTTAACTGTGTCAAAAAGTGCAACTTTTTCATCCTGTATTAAAAAAGAATTGTATGAAACTCCTCTGGGCAATGGCCAGAGATTCTCAAAAAGTGATGTGTCGTAATCGTTGGCTCCAACCCAAAAGACATTTTTTACTATTTCGATAGGTCCATTCATTTTGATCCTCCTCCAAAATTTCTTAGGAATCTGTCACTTTATTTTACCATCATTAGTATAACCTGAGGGGTTTGAACTTTACTTCGACTTTATTGGTCTTAATTATTGAATATAGGCCTATATTGAATTTGAAAGAATATCTCACAAAGTATTTGACAGTAGTTGCAATATTAATATTAGGGTTACCAAGGTTAAACCTACAGGAACAAAATTCAAAATGTAACGTTAACATTGATCTCTTACAATATAAATGGATAGTGACTAACCCCCCTATCCCCCTTAAGATAGACCCCCCACATTTAGCCGGATCACAGATCCGGTTTTTTTTATTCTTAGACTTGTTTATAATGTTATTAGAAAGTGATTATTGGGGGTAACAATATGGATCTGGTGAATGGGGAACAGGTAAAGTCTCTGGTAAGACTCATTTCAGGATACAACCGAGCTGTGGGAACCAAAGAATATCACAACATTGCAAAAGAGTTAGCTGCATATCTTTCCAAAAATGGAATTTCTTCTAATGCAATTACCTTTAAAAAATACAAGTCGGATGGTTTGGTTAAATATGGCACTCTAAATACCCACAAGATCTGGACACGTGGAGAATCCTCTTTGTGGCTAAAAAAACCCTTCAGACGTTTTTTAGTGTCCACTAGAGAGAAGCCACTCAGCCTTGTTTTTGGAAGTGTATCAACAGAAGGTAGAAAAAGCTTTAAACTTGTAAAATATGGTGAAAATGTCAATTTTGAGGGTAAGGTTGTATTAACGGAAAAACACCCTTCTGATATTTTCAAAGAGGTAATTGAAAAAGGACGAGCAAGAGGGATTATTACAAATCACATGAGAATGGAAAGCGAAGTGATTGGCAGATCACCCAACCAGCTTCCTGATGTAACGAATTATCTTCGTCTTCCCTACCATGATAAAGCGGTTAAATCAAAAGCCTTTGCTTTTTCGGTTACTGGTGAAATATTCAATTTCTTGAAAAAGATTGCAAAAGACAATGAAGCAGAAATTGAGGTAGAGGTAAATAGTAATCTTGAAAATGGGGAAATTGAGGTTCTGGAGATTGATTTAAGAAAGGATCAAAAGAGTAGATATGGAATGATTACAGCCCATCTTTGCCATCCTTCTCCTGGTGCTAATGACAATGCAAGTGGCGCTGCTCTCGCTGTGGAATTATGTAAAATACTGGCAAACGCTGAATATTTTCCTGTAAAAGTTATTCTAATTCCTGAATTTTTCGGTTCTATGCCCTATGCAATGGAACTTGAAAGAAAGGATGAATTACCCCTTTTTACAATTAATCTCGATATGGTTGGTGAAGATCAGGAATGTACAAAGAGCACATTGCTTCTGACTGAACCACCACCAATTCTACCGCAAAAAGAAACTGAATTGTTGAACTACTACTTAAATAAAGGATTACCATCATATGGTTCTTTTCCTTTAAAACGGTTCTATAGAGTACCATTTATGGGTGGTTCGGATCATAGTGTGTTTTCATCATATGGTATTCCTTCGCCTTTCATAGGTCATCTGCCGGACAGGTATTATCATTCAGATTTTGACAGTGTAGGGAATGTTGATCCTCTTGAGCTTGAATGGGTAGGTAATGCTGTTTTGAAGCTGCTTAATGTAAATAAAAGAAAAGATGAAGAAGCAAATACTTTTTCCAGATCGCAGATGTTTGGCAGGTTCATGTATTACAGACAGAAACTAAAAGCAAAGCCAGGTAGTTACGAGCTTATGCAGAGAATGATAAAAACTTTTGAAATTGAAAAATTCAATATTTCAGATCTATTAAAGCTTGAAGGTTATAGAAGCTCACACACGCCTTTGGAGCCGAAATTTGAAGGAACCATTGGCTTTGATTTGAGTAAAGATATTCCTGAAGATCTTAAACCATATAAAGCTAAAATAGGAAACTGGGCTGAGTTCATTAATATTGTTTCTAATGTGGTAGGAAGTCGTGAGTCAGTTGAAACATTAACATCCATATACTATAAACAATCTGAAGAAATCATAACAAAGTTGGTAGATTACCTGGTAGATGCAGGTTACTTTCAAACATAATTGGAGGGTTTTTGATGAGTCATATTGTAATAGATGGAGGGACACCACTTAAGGGAAAATTAAGAGCAAGCGGTTCAAAGAACGCAGCACTCCCTATACTGGCAGCGACCGTTTTGATTGATGACAAAGTGACACTGAGAAATGTGCCCGACTTGAAAGATGTTCATACCATGCTTTCTATCTTACAGCATGTAGGAAAGCAGGTTTCTTTTTCAGATAATACTGTAATCGTGGATTCTGGAAAACTATTGATCGGGAGTATTCCATATGAACTGGTGGGAAAGATGAGAGCCTCCTTTAATTTATTGGGTCCTTTAACAGTTGCATGTGGCTGGGCAAAAGTGGGGAAACCTGGCGGATGTAACATCGGACATAGACCGGTCGACTATCACATAGACGGGTTAAAGGCAATGGGTTTTCAGATTTTTGAAGAACATGGTGATATTCATAGTAAAATGACAGATAATTATGCAAAAAAAATTAAATATGAACTCCCATTTCCCAGCGTAGGTACAACAGAGCAACTAATGACCTCAGCTGCTTTTCTACCTGGTATGGAGCTTGAGCTCACTAATGTAGCCAGAGAACCTGAAATAGAGGATCTACAAAACTTTCTCAATGCTGCTGGTGCAAAAATCGCCGGTGCAGGTACAGATAAAATAGTTGTAAATGGTAATAAGAATCAGTCAGGAATTGAATATGAAATTATTCCAGATAGAATTGAAGCATGCACGTATCTCCTTGCCGGTGTTATAACAAGAGGAGAGGTAGCTGTAGAAGGATCATTTTTAAAATACTCTGAAGCCTTTCTAAATAAACTTAAAGAAATGGGTGTTGATGTTGAGGTAAAAGAGTCGATTGTACGTGTTTTAGCAAAAGGCACAATAAAGCCGTTAAAGATAAGCGCAAAACCATATCCAGGTTTCCCGACAGATTTACAGCCAATAATCACAGCCGTTCTTTGTACGGCAGATGGTGATTCTAAGGTGGAAGAACTCGTTTTTGAAAACCGTTTCGGTTATGTTGACGAGCTCAATAGAATGGGAGCCAGGATAAAGGTTCATGACAGAACCGCTTATGTTACCGGAGTTGAAAAATTAAGTGGTACCAGAATAAGTGCTCCTGATATTAGAGCTGCAGCAGCGTTATTAGTTGCGGGTTTATCCGCTGAAGGTGAAAGTATCATTGAAAATACCAGTCATATATTCAGAGGATATGAAAATTTAAGAGAAAAATTTAGGAGTTTGGGTGCAAAATTAGAAATCTATCCAGACGAATAGGTTTGTTTTATGAGAAATTATGTTGATTTAGTAAAAAATGGAAAAATTATTAATATTGAAAAGAAACTGATGGAGCATTTGAAGGAATGCAGACTTTGTCCTAGAGAATGTGGGATAAATAGATATTCACATACTGGTGTATGCATGCAGGGAGATAAACCTCGAATTTCAAACGCGGTGAGACATTTTGGCGAGGAACCTCCACTTGTGAAAAGTGGAGGTTCTGGAACAGTGTTTTTTTCAGGCTGCACTATGAAATGTGTTTACTGTCAGAATTTTGGTATAAGTCAGAAAAATTCAGGTTACCAGATTTCTGTTGAAGAACTTGCACAAATATTTATCGACCTGCAAAATAATGGAGCAGAAAACATCAATCTTGTTACTCCGACACCGCATATTCCATTTATTATTTCAGCGTTAAGAATAGCTGCAAACAAAGGATTAATAATACCCTTAGTGTATAATACAAGCGGATATGAAAAAGTTGAGATAATAAAATTGCTTGATGGAATTGTGGATATTTATCTTCCGGATATTCGATATACAGATGACAGCATTGGGAAGAAATATTCAAGGGTCAATAAGTACTGGACAGTAACGAGAAAAGCAATTAAAGAAATGTTCAGGCAGGTTGGTACCTACAAGGAAGAGTCGAACAAAGGCTTAATTATTAGGCATCTTGTTTTACCTGAAGGACTTGCTGGAACTGAAGAAATGGCTGAGTTTGTTTCTTTTGAGCTTTCTCACTCTGTACCGATATCTCTTATGTCTCAGTACAGACCTGTGTACAAAGCGAAGGAATATGAAAAAATTTCTCGAAGGATAACTGATGAAGAATATAAAAAGGCGTTGGATATAATTGAAAAATATATGTTAACAGGATGGATGCAACATTTTACAATGGAGGAGGGCTTCAGAGTGAAGCCAATTCAAAGAAAATGATTATCTTTATAGCATCTATAATGATATGGTTCATGCTTGCGCCAAATTTTTCAGTGGATAATATAATGTTTGGGATTACTATTTCCTTTGTTTCTATTTATTTTTCAAGAAAATTACTTCCTCGAGGTAATTCGCTAAAAGCTGCAATAAAAATTTTGATTAATTATCCTATAGCAGTATATCAGGGAATTACACTGGTTTTTAGAAAACCAAATTTTACTGCTTATGAATCGAAAGTTCCTGAAAATAGGATAGACGAATTTGCCAAAATTATTTCAGTAACACTTACACCTGAAGAAATTGTTGTTATGAAAGAAGATGACAATCTGATTATTCATGGAGTAAAAAAATGATTACCTTTGTAGCAGCAAGTCTCGCAGTTTTTCTAACTATAATAATGATGTTATACACAAAAGATAGGAACCCATGGAAAACCTTGATAGCATATTCTTCGATAATGCAGAAGGTAGCAATTTTGATGATTTTTCTTGATGTTTATTTTAGTATAAATTTCCTTTCGGAGCTTGTCCTGGTGTTCCTTTTAATGAATACTGGTGGCACTATTATTGCTGCCTATTTTCTTGGAGTGAGAGAATGACAGTAATCGCTTATATCCTTTTTTCTGTTGGATCATTTTTATTGATAGCAGGAACAGTACGCTCTGTAATTAGTAAAACAGTTATAATTGCGCTTCATTTCTTAGGTATTGCAGATACTATTGGGCTCAGTTTCATTGTGCTATCAGCAGCATTTATGGGATTATTGAATATTGTTGAAACGATAGTAATACTTATAATTCTGTTGATAATGAGTCCTGCAATAACCCATATAATTGCCAGAGCCTCTCTGAAGTCCAGGAGTAAGTGAAATGGACTATTTAATAATACTTTTTTCAGGCCTGTATGTTATTTCAGCAGCTGCTGTCACAATTGTTAAATCTTCATTTAAAAGTGTTTTGTGGTACGGTATTGTTGGTTTTTTCTCTTCAGTATTGATGCTCCTAATTGGAGCTCCCGACGTGGCTCTCACGCAATTTACTGTTGGTGTTGTTTTGATCTTTCTTGTTTATGTAATGGCTATAAGAAAGCAGAGAAAGATAAGACTGGGGTTTATTGAAACGCCTTATATGGTTGAGAAAAATGATAAAGGTTTTGAGGGGCTGGAATGGCAGATAATTTCAAGAATGGAAAAGTTTGAAGGTTATGAAATTGAAGCAATACAGTATAAAAACATTGATGAAGCAATAAATGATCTTAAGAATAGAAAACTGGATATCTTATGTGGTGGAATAACAGAAGATAAAATCAAAACAACAAAAGAGGTTGAAGATTTACCCTATCTTGAAACGATGATTTTTAGTTACAACGATCAAGTGATCGACTATGTTCACTTAAAATCACTTTCTAAAAAGAAAAGTGAAATTGAGGCAATACCATCGCATAAAACAAGTTATGTTTTTTTATTTTCTGAAGCTTCGCTGGATATAAAGGAAGTGATGAAAGAAAACATTAATGACCTAAAAGAAAATGGTGAAATCGAAAAGATGGTGGAGAAGTTTTTATGAAGAAGTTACTATTTTCGATTGTTTTTGCTTATTTCGTTGTAATTTTTATGTTTCATATGATTCCAGCTCTTGGAAATGCTGCGTCAGATAGTAATGTGTCTTCAATCTGGGAACGGACAAATTTACCAAATACGGTTACTGCAGTATATCTACTAACAAGGGTATACGATACAGTTTTTGAAGTTCTTTTATTTTCGCTTATTGTTGTATCTGTTGGTTTTCTTTTAGAATATGAACCCAAAAGTGAGATTTCTGAACAAACTGTATTCTTAACAGCAAGGGTCTTTAGTGGTGGAATAATGGCTATCTCTATTGTAATTTTCTTGAATGTAGTTCTGAGAGGTCATATAACTCCTGGGGGAGGTTTTGCTGGTGGAGTAATACTTGCCAGTGGGGTTGTCTTGTACGGGATTTGTTCGAATTTTATTAGAGCGCTTGCACATTATGATATTTTTAAAATAAAATTTTTTGAAACAATTTCATTTGTTACCGTAATTTCAATTATGACTATAGTTTCTGTTTTTCCGAATATTGTACTGTTTTTTACCAACCCTGGAGGAGCCAATTCTATATTAAGTGGTGGGATTATGCCCGTTATGAATCTTTTGATTGGTTTTAAAGTATATGCAGGCTCATGGAGACTGGCAAGCGAGTTTGTGGTCAGGAGGGGTACACTTTGATTTCTTCTATTATAATTATGACATCAATAGCATCTTTTTTTATTGGAACAGCAGGAATGCTTTTTAATAGGAACATTCTGAAGAAAATTTTGTCGCTTGGTGTCGTTGAAATTTCTACTGTCCTTTTTTATACTGGAATTTCTTCGATAAGTGGTATAACTGCACCATTAATAACAAATGTGCCATTTACTAATGAAGGAGTTGCAAGTCCTATTCCACAGGCTGTAATAATAACGGGTATCGTAATTGGGTTTGCTTTACTTAGCTTAACACTTGTTTTTGCTGTGATGCTACATAACAGATATCATACATTGGATGTTCATACGATAGAGAGAATTTTTGAGAGGGAAACAAGTTGCTAATTTATCTGGTAATAATTCCAATATTAGCAGGAAGTATTTCCATGCTTCTAAGAAAATGGAAACACTTTTCTTTTTATACTTTGTTAGCTTCGCTTGCATTCAACAGTGTAATTGTACTCACACTTATTAATAAAGAAATTGAATATGTCCTGGGAAATTGGGGAGAGCTTGGAATTCAAGTTGGTTATGACGAATTAACCCTTCCCTTTCTTCTCGCGTCCATTGCGGTTATAACAGCAGTAGCCTTCAATTCGTTGAGAAAAAAATATGGAGGTTTTTTCTTTTCTCTACTAACAATATTGTATGGTTCTCTAAATGCAGTTTATATTTCAAGAGATTTGTTCAATGTATATGTTTCCTTTGAACTGGTTTCCATTATTGGTTTTCTACTAATTGCATATAATCGGAAATCAAGCCAAATATGGGCATCTTTAAAATATATGCTAATTAATTCATTGGGATTTTATCTTTACCTGATCGCTATAGGAATAGTTTTTAGCAAAACAGGCAGTTTTTCCTTTGATTCTCTGAATGAAGTTGGGGGGTTCGTGCCAGCACTGATTTTCCTGGGATTATCAGTAAAGTCGGGTTTGTTCTTTCTATCAATGTGGTTACCTGACGCCCATACGGAAGCTCCATCTGAAGTTCCAGCTATTTCCTCTGGTTTGATTGTAAAAGTTGAGGACTATCTTATACTGAGACTTTTACAGTATGATTCTTTTAGTTGGCTAACAGGGACTTATGTTTTTGTTGGTTCATTAAGTGCGGTGATAGCAGTAATTTTTGCTATGAATGCCCGAAGAGCAAAAAGTATACTTGCTTACCATACACTCTCCCAGGTAGGTTTTGTTGTAGCGGCCTGTAATATTGCAGGGGCGTGGCATGGTTTCAGTCACGCAGTTTTTAAAGCTCTATTATTTTTGGTAGTTGGAAATGTACACGATAGGCTGGGAACACAGGACATTAAAAAATGGAAAGGAAAATTACTTCGAAGAGAATATATACCGCTTCTTATAGGGGCGTTTGCCATTAGTGGTGTACCTCTTACTTCAGGCTATGTTACAAAAAATGCTATCCTGGATACGGTTCCTTATTTCGCTGATGTTCTGCTAATTGCAGCTTCTCTGGGGACTGTGATGAGTTTTTCAAAATTTATTTTTCTTGGTTATAAGAAAAATAATGGAAAAAGTCAATCCTGGAATATCACATTTGCATATACTTTCTTGATATCGATTATTTTGATACATGGAATTATTGGCTTTGATTTACCACATTTTGTTGAATCACTTATTGTAATTGGAGTTGGTGCAGTGGCTTATTTTGTATTTAGAAGTTCTTTTAAACCTTTACCAAGATTGTTTGAAAGGCTTGACAACGCGCTGGGAATATATTTTGCTTTTATTGCTATCGTTCTTACATACTTGTTCTTTTTACCTTGAAAAGGTCATTATCATAGTTTATAATTATCTTGCTTACGCCTGTAGCTCAACTAGGCAGAGCGGCGGTCTCCAAAACCGCAGGTTGGGGGTTCGATTCCCTCCGGGCGTGCCAAAAAAGAGGAGCAGTATTGCTCCTCTTTTTTAATATAAAGGCAAGTGAAACAAGTTTTCATTACTTAAACGTATTCTTCGCTATGAATTTCAGCAAAAATTTACTGTCTTATTTGGTAAAAAATAGTTTTCTGATTTATGTAAATTTTTATTTCATTTTTAGAAAAAGTTTTTATAAAAGCACTGAAATTATATACGCTAATCAGTAGAACGATTGTATAAAAGCCATTTTCAATCAAACGTTATTTGAAACTATCTAGAGAAATATTTTTTCAATAAGACAGTTCTACAGCATTAGATAATTTTCCGCATGTCTTTATATAAGAGGACTTTAAGCTATATTTGGTACCAAAGGGCAGTAACAATAATGCATTGTTTATTTAAATAAAAGTTAACTAATATAGTCAAGCGAACGTTTGATATTTTAGGGTTTATTAATTATAATGAAATAAAATAACTTTTTTATTATAGGTTTATTTTAATTTTAGAGGTAATCCTCACGGAGGTGTTAGAAATGAGAAAGGTGCTTTTAGTAGCTATAATATCATTATCAACTATTTTGTTTTTTACAAGTTGTTTTAATATGAATCCTGACAATATTGATAACTCTGATACCGAAAATAATTTAGAATACATAGCTCTAAATAGTGAAGAGGTTAGAGAAACTGACATTATTGTAGAAGGTGGAATAAACGTTGGAACATTGAGTTTCTGGACAAAGAGAAGCGTGGACACAGGTAATATGGAGTTACACATTTTAATTGAGTTGAAAAATGGATGGGAACTTAATGAAACATATATTGGAACTAAAACCAGTCCATATCCAGTGATTGTAGATTATACAACATTGAAAAATCATTTTTACGGAACAGGAGCGAGTGAAGAAAAATTTGTGCTTGACCTGGGAAACCTGCCAGAAGAAACTGAAGGCATATACTTCGCAATATATTCGATTTTTAAGAAATATGGTTTCGTTAAAAAAGCTTCGGGTCCATGTAAGTATTATGTTCCATTTGCAGGTGACCCTGAATTGGGAGTAAATGTTGAGAGTAAAATTAATGCGACAAAAGAGATAGTATATGACTGGGAAATATCTAAAGTAGTAGAGCCTGAAGCGATGGAGCTTGAAGAAGGCGAAAGTGGAAAGTTCAACTATACTCTGGTTGCAACAAGAACCAAAGTAAATGAAATAAATGATTATTCTGCTTCAGGAACTTTAACTGTATTTAATACAGGACCCGTAGAAGATCCCGGAGTAGTTGCGACAGTAACAATACAATACTACGATGGAGAATGGAAAGAACTGAAAGAAGAAGGAATAATAGGTACTCCAGGAATCTCAATAGAAGCAAGTAACACCACAGGATATGATTATCCCTTCACAATAACATTTGATCCTGGTTCTTATAATGATATAAGAATACTGGCAAAAGCAAAAGATGCATATTCATATATGGCAGAAGATAACAATGACCACAATATTTCAGGCTTAACACCGAATATTATAGATGAGAGTGCATCTGTAATTGATGGATTCACCAATTTGGTTGATTTTGAAGGAGAAGGTTTCACAGTAGAAAATGATGCTTCCTGGCCCTGGGAACTTGATGATGTAGTTTCCGGCAAGACATCTTACATTGCCACAATAACAAATGCTGGGGCACCTCAGGGACTATATTCATTAACTAACAAAGCTACACTCACAGAAAATGATTCATTAGCAACGAGAACTGATAATGCCAGAATACTGATAACAGTTCCGGAACCTCAGGAAGATGAACCTTCCATAGATGCTTCAGTTGTGCACAGTGTTGATTGGGAAAGAGAGACAAAATATGACTGGGAGATTGAAAAGGAAGTAGTTCCTACAAGTGTAACACTGGATAAAGATGAATCAGCGGATTTAAAGTATACAATTTTAGCTACTAGGCTTGAGCCTACATTAGTGAGTACATATACAATCAGTGGTAGAGCAACAGCGACAAATGATGGACATGTAGACCTAATGGATGTTGTAATTGGAGTGTCTTTTGACAGTCAGGAAGCCACTAGTGTTATAGGTAATTTAAGCGCTGGGGGCGAAGTAGGATTTGATTTTACATTCAAAACAAACAGCGAATTTGATCCTTTCACGGTAACAGTGAATGCCACAGGAACTTCTGGAGTAGAAGTGACAGATACAGACAGCAATGACGCGTATGCACCTGAATTACCTACACCAGATACAATAGAAGATGCGACTGCGACTATAGAGGATGAAGTAACTAATTTACCAACAGGATTCACTCTTGATCCAAATACAACAAATAGAAACTGGGATATTACGGAGCCATCCAAAGAGATAACATACCAGGTTACATTAGAGAATGATGAAGCAGGACCGGGAACATATTATTTGACCAACCTGGCGACATTAACAGAGAATGACACAAAAGAAGAGCGTAGTGATGATGCAACGGTGACGATAGATGTGCCATCATCTGACATAAGCGCAGAAGTAAGTGCAAATGTTGAATGGGAAAGAGAGCTGGAATATGACTGGACACTTACGAAAGAAGTAGAACCAACAGAAGCAACGTTAGACAAGGGAGAATCGGTCAATCTCACCTACACCCTGACTGCAGAAAGAGATGAAGGGGAGACAAAAGACAGCACCTATACCATAAAGGGACAAGTGGTAGTAGAGAATAACGGAGCAGGGAACGCAACAGGAGTAGATGTAGATGTAGAACTGGTAGATCCTAATACAACAAAGACACTGGTGACAGGAGACAACATAGCCAGTGGAGGTAGTAAAACCTACGAATTTACATTTATAACAAAGACATACAAAAGTAGTTATGATATAAACGCAGAAGTGACAGCAGACGTTGGTGGAGACACAGACAGTACAACTGCGAACACACCTAATGATCCTGCAACAGAAACGATAATAGATGAAGAGTCCTCAATAGAAGACATAGTAACCAATTTGCCGACTGGATTCACTCTTGATCCAAATACAACAAATAGAAACTGGGATATCACAGAGCCATCCAAAGAGATAACATACCAGGTTACATTAGAGAATGATGAAGCAGGACCGGGAACATACTATCTAACCAACTTAGCGACATTAACAGAGAATGACACAAAAGAAGAACGTAGTGATAATGCAACGGTGACGATTACAGTACCCAGTTATGTTGATCTTGATGCTGAAGTAAATGTGGATGTTAAATGGGAAGAAGAAATAATATATGACTGGATGGTTGAGAAAACGGTTGATCCAACAGAAGTTACATTACCTGTTGGTGAATCAGTTCTACTGGATTACACAATAACAGCAACAAGGAACATTGCTTCAAGTGACAGCACTTATACAATATCTGGAACTGTAAAGGTTACCAATAGTGGAAATGTAGGTGCTGCTGGAGTAAATGTTGACGTTGAGCTTGATGAAACTGGTGATACAAAGAATCTTGTAACAGGAGATTCAATACCTGTAAATGATTCTGAAACATACGATTTTGAATTTGTAACTAAAAACTACCATAGCAGTTATAAAGTAATTGCAACAATTACTGCTAATGATCATCCTGAAGTTACTAAAGATGAGACAAAGAATACTCCTGTTGTCCCAGAAAATGGTAAATATTTCGATAAAACAGCAACTGTTGAAGACAATACAACTTATATTCCTGCAGGATTCAGCATTTCTCCATCAACTACAAATAGAACATGGAGTCTTAATAATACTGAAACTCTATTCTACTCAATAACACTTACCAATGATTCTTATTATACTTATCAATCGCTAGAGAATTTCATTATGCTGGATTGTTGTGTAAATGACAAATTGGAAGTATTGAATGAAGTTGTTCTTACGGAAGATGATAGTGGAGACACCCATGATGACGATGCAAAAGTTATTATTTATGTCCCAGAATGTAAATCTGAAACAGCCTGGGGAGAAGGATTCGACTTCCCTGGATCCAACTGGGCAATGTACTTTTATTTGTCACCATCCGAAAATTCTACCACAGTTTCACTAATTGCAGCGCAACACTATGATGTAGGAGAAGTTAAGGCAGAGTGGACAACTTATAACAATGAGAGCGCTGTAAAGATAACTTACAAAACTGATAGTGGTTTTAAAATGGCAGAAATTCACACAGACATTGTTTATGATCCAAATGAATGGCCAGATAATCCAGCACCGGGATTATTTGAGACAAATGTATCTTTTTACAGTGATCCAATAAATGAATATTCATTTATTCAAGCAAACCGTGATAGAAACAATGGTGTTTATATTGCAGCGCATGCAGTGGTTACAAACTGTGACGGGGCTTTTGAAGAGTAAGAATTACTAAGTTTCACATTTAATGGAGCCCTCCGTGAGGGCTCCTTTTTATTTAATTTAGGATTCCTGCGTATTGTATTGATGATCCACCATTTCCTGGATCTTCATAACTTCCATCAGTTGCCTTGAAGAAACCGGAGCCACCACGAATGTCCTTAGCTGAGCCAGTATATAATTGTGTATCTATATTACTGAAACTACTATCACCTTTAAATCCATAAGGACCGGTTGATTCCTTTAGCAGCAACGCAAGTCTAAAATCTGTCATAAGTTCTCCAAAGTCTTTAGAAATTCCATATTTTGATAGTGCGTTTGTCACTGCTTTTGAATCGTTTTTGTCATCAAGAAGAATGTCTTTGAATATGTTGTTGCTTCCAGCCTGTGTTCTTATATACTGTAAGAATAAATATGAAAGAGAATAGTTAGAAAGCGTATCATTGTTGTCTCCCCAATAAAGCAATGAATGTCCATTTTTGATATTGCTGGATTTGTTATAATAAGAAATCCTGCTGGATAAGACGCCCTTATAAAGATGTTCAGCTGCTAAAGACAATCCTTCATTTAACCATGTGGGCATGGGATTACCATATTCAACCAGATAATTCCTATTGAAATTAACCATGTGCTGGAATTCATGCGCAAGCGTTGAATATGCTCTGCTTACATTAATTTCATTTGTTTTAGGATAATGCATGGTTGGATAAGTGTCTATATAAAAGATCTCCATTTTGTTAGAGCCAGAAACATTGAAAAGGTCCTTTGAATAAAAATAACCACCAACGTAACATCCAGTATCATCAAAATTGTCCTGAATATCCAAGGCAAGGATGGCTACTTTTCCATCGTTATTGACATCTGAAGGTGTGTAAAAGTATTCAGTGATTAGTGGATAAATAGAATTATCAAACTCACTACCCAGTTCAGCAGCTTTACCAGAAGTAATTTCTTCAGGATTTTCTGCCCATACTTCACAATGATCGCCTGAATATTGTAAGGTAGCTGTTATCTGATAATCTTCATTAGTCGAAAAATCTCTTACCCAGAATGTCTTTGTATCTCCTAATGATGCTATGGTGAAATCCTTAGGTTTTGCAAGATTGTCTGGACTGGCATTATCTGGAAGGGGCAGTTCAGGGTCAACCATATATGCTTCTCTTTCAAGATTTTCAGGTAAAGTTTCTCCTTCAGGAAGATAGTTATTTTCTGAAAGTGTTCCAGTATACTCTTTATTATTGCTTTCGCTTTCGTTGTTTACCAGAAGTATTTCGCCTGAATAAACGGGACCTGTTAAGTCTACACCGTCTTCTGGTGGTGATTCTTTTGTAGAGAATGACCAGACAGGACCTTCTGCTGTAGCGCCATTTGAATCTTCAGCTACTACTCTCCAATAATAGGTGGTACTTTCATTCAATGAATCAACAGAATATGCTTTTTCTGATAATCCATGTTTAAGTAGTTCAGGATTTTCGTCAGTCCCGAAATAAAGATCATATTTCAAAGAATCGTTATCAGGATCAGAGCAATTCCAGGAAAGCGTGAGAGATGTTTCCTGATCTGTTGAATTATTATCTGGTGCTGGAGATGAAGGAGCAGCAGGTGGATTGTTTGCTTCAGATATGGTAACTGTAAATGAATCTGACGTTTCTCCACCCTGACCATCTTCAACTCTAATTTTTACTTCATATTCTCCTACTTCAATTGAGGACGTATCTAGCGAGTAGGTGTTTTGGTCAATATTACCCGATCCGGAAACTAAATGGTATGTCAATGAGTCATTATCAGGGTCTGAAGAGTAATCTAAAAGGTTTACCTGCACTGCTTCGCCTTTTTCAACGGTGATATTCTCAATTTCTATTGATGGATGTGTGTTATAAACTGCTTTAATGTGGAGTGGCTCTATTACTTCAAACGTCTTAGATATTTCTTCTTCTAAATTGCTTTCATTAACTTCCCAGTAGAGAAAATTGTGGTTATCGATGGTGGGTGCATTTACAGAAACATTTTCTCCATTTTCATACCAGCCTTCACCATTAATTTTTGCAATATCTGATGGTTCTGTACTGATTTCTACTTTGTAGCTTTTTGTGGTGTTTGCAGTAAATGTTTTATCAGAATTGAGTTTAATGGTTCGTGATATTTCTGTATTTTCATCATCCCAATTATCAAAAACATATTTGGTGTCAGTTCCAGAAACATAATTTGATTCATCTTTTTCCTGGTCTGTTATAAAAGAAAAAGTATGGGTCGTTCCCTCTTTTGCTGTAATGGTTGTTGGTGAAAGTGAATTTTCATTATTGATCTTAACTAATAAATTCTCTGGTGAAGTATTAACGGTTAAAGAATATTCAGTAGTTTCATCGTTTTTTATGTAATTTGCTGATATAAATTTGGGTCCATCAATTATTACTGAAATTTTACTTGAAGTGACAACTTTATTGTCGTTGATTAGCCACTCAGAAAAAGTGTATCCATTAACTTCAGGTGCAGATAATGACAGTTCATTTCCATTTTCATACCAGCCTGAACCATCAATTTCAGTAATTTCTGATGAGACTTTCACATAATAATCAGTTTTCATAATTGCTGTGAATGATTCATCATCATTAACAGTGAACTCTCTTGAAAGGGATGTGCTTTCATCGTTCCATTTGATGAAAGAATATTTTGCATCATTGCCATCAATATATTTGTTTTCATTTTTCTCTTGAAATTCAGCTACTGCAAAACTTATCACTTCACCGGACTCTGCGTTTATAGAGTGTGGTGTTACGATATCTTGATCATTAACTGACATATTGAGACCTGAAGGGTTTGTTTTGAACGTTATTGAATATTCTTCAGTTTCATATACTGCGACTACTTTTTTTGGTTCATCAACAGGTAAATCTAAAGTGTTCTCATTGATTATTTCTCCATTAACCTTCCAGTGAGAGAATTCATAGCCTTCAATATCCGCAGTAGAAAGTGAAAAGTTTGAATTATCTTCGTACCACCCGGAGCCTTCAATGACTGCAATATCTTTAGGAATGGTTGTTATTTCAACTTTGTATTCTTTGTTGGTTTTCGCTGTTATTTCAGTGTCCTCGTCAACTGTTATTGTTCTTGGATTGTTTGTTGAACCATCGTTCCATGAATCATATGAATATTTTGTATCGAAACCATCTATATAATCGCTTTCATTTTTCTCCTGAGGGGTAATCATTTCAATTGTGTGTTCACTGTTCTCTTCAACAGAAAATGTTACCGGAGAGACTTTGATGCTTCCGTCAAAAGATACATCAAGTCCAACAGGAGATGTATTAATTGTTAATGAGTAATCCTTTATTCCTGAATAAACAGCTTCCATCTTGACAGGATTTTCGACAGTAAAGACAAGGGGATTAACTGTTTTTATTTCTTCGTTGATTTTCCAATGAGAAAATTCATAACCATCTACTTCAGGAGCGGTCAAAGATAATTCCTCTCCGCTTTCATACCAGCCTGATGCTTCAAATTTTACTAAGTTTGAAGGATTTGAAGAAATTTTAATTTTTACCATTTTTTTGTTTTTTGCGAGCAGTTGAAGATCATCAGTTATGTTTATTTTACGTGGGTTTTCATAAGAGCCATCAGACCAGTGATCGAACACGTATAATTCTTCATTTGTTTCACCTGGTTCACCATCAACAATTTTTACCACTACTTCTTTACCAAAGGGAAAAGACTGCGAAAACGGTGTTGTTATTAAATCTTCATCATTAGAAAGTGCTTTAACTTCTTCAGGTGTATCTCCAATTATCATACTGATTTTTCCAGGATCAGAGTCGATTGTCAAAGTGTGAGAACCTACTTTGGGAACACAACCTGCAATTAACAACACTGCAGCTATGAAAAGTACTAAAATTTTTGGTATTAAAATATTTCTCTTCATTGATTCTCGCCTCCATTTAAGGCAATCGAAACTCTCTAATAAAATTATAGTCGATTAGTACAATTTTATCAATAAAAAGTATGATACATTTAATTAGATCAAATGATTTAATATAAAAAAAGTAATTATGACAAGAATTTTCTCTTGTCGTACAAATATTTATTAAATTACCTAATCAATAACAATATAGGGAGCTTGCAATAAAGCATATGATTATTTATTGATTAATCATTTTACATGAAAAATGAAGATTTACCAGAAAGTTACAAAGCTAAATTAAAAAAGCGGATGTGGAAATAATAAAAAATTATCCTATGTAAGGTTTATAAAACATAAAAAATAGAGAATATACTGCTAAAAAATAAACAAATTCAATGAAAGAATGATAATATCAATTGAATAAAATTATTGACTTGTTTTCAACATGCTTCTTATACT
>CAYTVB010000017.1:0-40600 GCA_964441735.1 uncultured Thermotogaceae bacterium | reverse complement strand
AATATAACCTATTTTAGGATTCAGGTTATTTTTACAGCAGTAACTTGACACAACCATTGCAAAACGTTAGTTTTTTTAAATGATTGAACAATTTCGTTTAAAATTAAACACACTATTTTTATCAAAATAACTTGCAAAAAATGAATACACTTGTATTTGGTCATATAAGAAAATAACTTTATATTTTGCAGTGTCAATTTGAACTCGAAAAAAACTCCTTTTGTCTAATGATTGTAACCAAAGTTGTTAAATATGCGGGAGGTGTTGAACATGAAAAAGCTATTTGCACTAACAGTTGTTGTCTTGCTTGCATTTACGGGTATTGCATATGTGAACCCTGATTATAAGAATCCGGTTGAAAATGTGGTTGAGGCATGCGCACCATCTGTCGTAAAGATTGATGTTGTTTCAACACAGGCTTACAGCCCTTTTGATTCTTTTACAGAAGAATTTTTCAAGAAATTTTTTGGTGAGATACCTGAAACTAAGAGAAAACAGGAGACGCTGGGTTCAGGTTTCATATTCAATAAAGATGGTTACATTCTTACGAATGAGCATGTTGTGTCCAACGCAGATAAAATAACGGTGACATTGCTTGATGGTGATAAATATGATGCAAAGTATATAGGAGGAGATGAAGAACTGGATATTGCTGTAATAAAGATTGATCCTGGAGATAAGGAATTACCCATACTGGAAACTGGTGATTCTGATAAGGTTAATATAGGTGAATGGGCAATTGCAATAGGTAACCCCCTGGGTTTCCAGCATACAGTGACGTTAGGAGTAATCAGTGCAAAAGGTCGTCAGATACAAAAACCAATGGGGGATGGATATTATTCAAATCTTATTCAAACGGATGCGTCGATTAACCCGGGTAATTCTGGAGGGCCATTGCTAAATATTCATGGTCAGGTTGTCGGCATTAATACAGCCATTGTTTCATCACAGTATGGTTCAGCATTAGGATTTGCAATTCCCATCAATCTTGCTATGAGATTTGTCGATCAATTAATAAAAACCGGCATGGTTGAAAAAGCTTATCTTGGTGTTTACGGTAGAACTGTTGATGAGAATACAGCAAGATCAATTGGATTGAAGGTGGAATCTGGTGCTTTAATAACAGATGTCATCGCTGATTCTCCCGCAGATAAAGCCGGACTGAAAACCCAGGATGTGATTGTAAAGGTTAATGATCTGGATATAACGACTTTTGAAGAACTGGTTGCTGTGGTACATAGTTATCCACCAGAATCTACAGTTGACTTAACTATAAATAGATTTGGGGAAAGGTTAACACTGGAAATTGAATTAGGTCGTCAAGATGATGAAGAAGGCAAACTTGATGAAGAAAGATATGAAGACAGTAAGATAGGTATGATTGTCGGTAAAATTCTGCCAGAAGATAGAGAAAGATTGTCAATTCCAGATGAAGTCTATGGAGTAATAGTTAGAAAAATGCTTTCGGATAATTATGGTTCAAAACTTGGGCTTCAGAAGGATGATATTATAATCAGAATGAGTATTAATGGACAACAGTATCAGGTAAACAAACTCGAGGATTATAAAAAGCTTGTTGAAGATATTACTCAGGGAGATTATGTAGCTATTTTCATATACAGACAGGGCGTTAGATACATCGCGAGTTTCAGATATCAGGAATAATTAGTTGCAACTACTCGGACAGCGCTGCTATTAGGGCAGCGCTTTTTATGTTCAGTGATAAATAACATAGGGTTTTTTTGTTAATGGGTTTTCTATAATAACTGATTCTGCACCATAGACGGTTCTAATTAATTCCTCAGAAACGATGTCTTCGGGTTTACCTTCAGCAACGACATCTCCTTCTTTTATAAATACCAGTTTCTGTGAAAAGGCAATTGCTTCATTAACATCATGAGCCACCATAAGTGTGGTCAAATTTTCTTTCTTAATTTTTTCCATTATGATGCTCGATATTTTTTGAGTATGCCCCGGATCTAAATGTGTGGTAAGTTCATCAAGTAGCGTTATCTGCCCTTTCTGAGCGAAGGTTTTGGCTATTACTACACGCTGTTTTTCGCCACCACTTAAAGTGAAATAATATCTGTTTTTAAAGTTATCTACATCAGCTTCACTCATTGCATGGTCGATTATCTCAAAATCCTCTTTAGTAAACCCACCAAAAAAATTGATGTGAGGATTTCTACCAAATGAAATAATGGTATTGCACTTAAAATTAAACGTGGGGTTAAATTCCTGAGGAACAAAGGAAACAATTTTAGCCAGTTCTTTTGTTGAATAGGATTTAACTTCTTTCCCATTAATTTTTACAGAACCATTATAATCCTTGAGAATGCCAGCGATAATTTTCAACAATGTAGTCTTTCCACTTCCATTAGGTCCAAGAACACCCAGTACTTCGCCTTTTTTTAGCGAAAGGTTAATGCCCTTCAAAACATTGACATTAGTGTAAGAATAGAATAAGTCATTTATTTGGATAAATTTATTCATTTGAAACAGCCACCCTTTTTCTAAGTAAGTATATGAACATTGGAGCACCAATAAGAGCTGTTATGGCACCCAGGGGGAGTTCGGTTGGCTGAAACATTGTTCGAGCAATGGTGTCGCAGACAGATAGGAACAGGCCACCAATTATTAGTGTAGAAAATAGATTTATCCTGCTATCAGTACCAAACATCAATCTACTTATATGTGGAATTATCAAACCCACAAAACCAATTAATCCTGCTATTGCCACACTTATACCTGAAACGAAAGCAACCATAACAAAAACCGCGAACTTTATTTTTTCAGGTTCGATTCCCAGGGTTAATGCGTGTTGCTCTCCCGTGGCAAGTATTAACATTTTTCTCCTTAGAAATACGTAAACAATCACTTCGATTATCAAAACAGGTAGCATTTTCCAGAAACCTGACCAGGTAGCTCCTGAAAGCGAACCAAGAGACCAAAAATGTAAACTGATTATATTTCTCCATGCGAATACTACTATGAAGGTAACAGCTGCATTAAATAAGAAAGAAACTATTACTCCACTGAGTATAAGACTGGTAACAGGTACTCTACCTCCTCTTCTTGATATGTAATAAGTAAGAAATGCAGAAAACAGAGCAAAAGAAAAAGCCATGGGTTCTATGCCGATATTTATACCTAAGTGATCATTCATTACCATGGAAACAACTGCACCGAAAGCTCCACCAGCAGAAATTCCTATAATGTAAGGATCGGCAAGGGGATTTTTTAAAGTGAGTTGTAAGCTATCTCCGGCAATGGAGAGAGCAGCTCCGATGAGAAAGGCAAGTAATACTCTGGGGAGGCGTAGTTTTAGATATATTGCACTTGCAGTACCTTCTTCTGGAGTAAAAATAATATTTATTATCTGGGCAAAAGAAAAATTAACCGTTCCAAAAGTTGAAAGCCATATAAAAAAAACTATGCCTGCGATACTCAGGAAAATAAGTTTTAATATTTGCAGATACTTAGTCGTTATCATAAAACAAGCTATGCAATAATTCTAAAAGCTTAATAGATCTAGGATCGGTATGAGCTACCAAATTATCGGGAACACCGTAAACATTATCTTTTACAACTGCTTTGACGTTTTCAAATGGAGGATAATTTTTGATCAATTCTACTGTCTTCTCTTCGTTACTGTAATAGGGTACCAGTATTACATCAGGATCGTTTTTTACTACGAACTCCGCGTTGATGGGAAACCATCCACCGTTTCCAGTGTATGGAGCTGCAACATTTACTCCGCCAGCATAGGCAATAACCTGATTAATAAATGAACCCGTTCCACAGGTCCAGATTTCCTTCATTTCGCCGGTTATCATGGTATACAAAACTTTTGGTTTTTGTTCATTTGGAATAGAATAGGTTTTTTTTGCTAGATCAAGATATTGCTTTCTAAAATCATTTGCCAGTGATTTACCTTTTTCGTTTTCTCCAAAAATTGCAGCAATTTGTACAATGTTTTTATAAATTTCTTCAAAGGTATTTGGATTTATTACTACAACATTTAGATCATACTTTGATAATTTTTCAGCTTCAGCTTCCTGAAATCCACCGGTTATAAAAACAACATCAGGCTCCAGGGTTAGTATCTTCTCAATGTTTATTGGAACAAGATTGCCTATTGTTTTTACGTCGTTATTCTGTGCGTATTCGTCCCAATCTGTTACGCCTACAATTTTTTCTTCAAGTCCCAGATAGATAATAAAGTCTGTAACAGCTGGAGCACCAATCACGGCTCTATCAGGCAAACCTTCAAACTCAACCAGTCTTCCTGCATCATCTACAATCGAGAAAGCATATGAAAGACCAACAATCAATACAAACAATACAACAAGAATTTTTTTTACCATAATTACACCTCCATTACAAACAAACCCACCATTTCTCTACCACGGAGAAATGGTGCCAGAATCTGGTGAAGGTATCCTGACTTGTGGATCACTCTACTTTCCGCGCCTTCCCGGGATATCCAGTGGCAAATGTGGATTTCGTACCCACTCACAGTGGCGGGACCGTATCGGTTTTTCACCGATTTCCCTTCAGTCAGATCCAGAGGTTTGTTGCTTTATCTAGAAAAATAATTATCAAGATCTGAAAATTTAAGTAACATTGTTAATGGTCTGCCATGAGGGCAAACCAGTAATTTTCTTTTTTGTAATTCAAAAATCAACGCTTCTGCCTGTTCAAGACTCATCATGTCTCCGGTTCTAAAAGACGACTTACATGCAATTTCAGCCATTACAGCTTTTCTGAGTTCCTTTTTATTTTTAAATGCTTCGAGCCTTAATTCATCTAAAATATCTTTAAAAGCAGTTTCAACGTTGTTGTTATCAAGAACATATGGTACAGACTTCAAAATAATTCTATCACTTTGTATTTCAAAATAAAAGCCAAGTTCATTTAGCAAAGTCTTTGATTCTTCTACTATATTCAAATTGGTTTCATTAAGTAAGATTCTAATGGGTTCTAGAAGATTTTGAGAACTCACTTCGGAAGATTCTTTGAGTTTTTCGAATGTAATTCTTTCATGTGCTGCATGTTGATCTACAATAAGCAAGCCTTTATCCACCTGAGCGACTAAATATCGTTCGCCAAGAACACCAATTAGTTCAACCTGCTTCATTTCTTTATCTTCATCTTTTTTCTTTTCTTTATCTAAACGTCTGAAAAAACTCCTTTCTATGTCAATGGGGAGCGTTGAATTTGCTTCTTTTTTATATGTTGCAGGTTTTTCTAAGTTAAGTCTCTCTTTAACAGTATTATGTTTTTTTGATCTTCTTTGTTCGTAATCTGATTTTGGATAAACATCTTCTTTACTCTCAGGTTTTTCGATTCTGATGGAAAAACTTCCCTTATTTCTTAATGTTTCTCTGATTGTTCTGGAAATAGCTTTCTTTACTTCACTGGTGTTTGAAAATTTTACTTCCAGTTTTTGTGGATGAATGTTAACGTCAATTTGATCAGGAAATAGCTTCAAAAAAACAAAACAGTAGGGAAATCTTCCTTTTTCCAGGGATTCAGAGTAACCCCGCTCTACGGAAAAATTCAAAATTGATTGTTTTACGTATCTTCCATTGACGAAAATAATTTCACCAAGTCGATTTGGTCTTGTCTTATTTGGCATGACGATGTAGCCATCAACGCTAACTCCGCTAACCTGTTTACTGTCTTCAATCTCAATAAGATCTTCTAACTTAATTTCAGGAAATAACTGGGTGATCCTTTCTTTGGTTGATGAAGTTGAAGAAATATCGTATATTAATTTATTGTCTCTTGAATATTTGAATCCAATTTCTGGATGGGAAAGAATAAACCTTTCAACAGTCTCTGTTATCATTCTTACTTCGACACCCTTTGATTTTAAAAATTTTCTTCGTGCAGGTGTGTTAAATAGCAGGTCAAACACCTCTACGGAGGTACCAATAACTCTAGAAACAGGTTGCTCTTTCTTTATTTCACCCGAGGTGATTTCTAACATCAATCCCAGATCATCATTTTTAGATCGTGACGAAATTTTCATTCTTGAAACACTTGCTATTGTTGATAATGCCTCACCACGGAACCCATAACTGACAAGGTTGTCAAGATCACTGAACGATTCAATTTTACTTGTTGTATGAGGTTTTATAGCCAGTCTCAAATCTTCAGCATTCATACCTGTTCCATTATCAGAAACACTTATGTACTCTTTACCTCCGTTTCTTACTGCGATATCTATTTGTGTAGCTTCAGCGTCCAGGGAGTTTTCAATAAGTTCTTTTATGACAGAAAAGGCTCCAGTTACTACTTCGCCTGCTGCTATTTTCCTGACTATATCTTGAGATAATACTTTAATTGCCATATGAATCACCACTATATAACAGTTTTCTTCGCACATGAAACATTATAATAGCTGCAGAAGCAGCCACATTTAGCGAATCAACATTGATTTCCATGGGTATAGAAATTTTGAAATCGCATTTTTTATCTACCAAAGGTCTTATACCTTTGGCTTCACTTCCAAAGATTATACCGCTTTTTTCAGAATACTTTTCGCTATAGTAGGGTTTTCCTTCCATAGTTGTTGCGTAAAACCAGAATCCATCGTCCTTTAAAATATCAATGGTTTTTGAGATATTCGTTACTATGGTTATCGGTATCCTGAAGGCCAAACCAGTAGAAACTTTAATAACAGAAGATGTGATACTACATGAACCTTTTTCAGGGATTATTATTCCATCAGCACCAGCTGCAACAGATGTTCTTATAATGGCTCCAAAGTTGTGTGGATCATTAATTTTGTCAAGCAATACAATAACTGATTTACTTTTTTTGGATATAATATTACGTAGCTTTTTAAGATCAGTATAAGGGAATTTATTTATTTCAATTACCACACCCTGATGCTTTTTTTCTTTAGAAAGTTGTGCAAGTCGTTCAGTTGAAGCACTTTCTACTCTGAATCCTTGCTGATAGCAGGCTTCTTTTAGAAGGTTAATTTGCCCATCTGCGTTTTTTTGATTTGTGAATATTACACGTTTAATCTTTACTTCATTCTTCATGTTCAATATTTCTTTGAGCACATTTCTACCATGAAGATACATTTTGACTCACCTTGCGTAAAATGAATGATAGCTGATTTGTTTCACCTTTAAGAAAAAGATAGCCGACAAGTGCTTCAAGTCCTGTAGCACGCTTGTAGTTCTTGTCATCGCCCTTTCTTTTTGCGCCTTTTGAATTGTAACCTCTTTTAATAATATTACGATAATCATCTGATAGATGATTCCAGATTTCCTTTAGAGCTTCACTCTGACCTTCAGCGCTAACATAGTTCTTTGTCATTTGATGTTGATAAAATGTACGTTTTCGTGCATTTTTTAATGTATGTAATCTGAAATAGAGTTCGTAAACTGCATCTCCGATATATGCAAGAACATCTGTTGAGAGTTCATCAGGGTCTGTCACTTGTATGTTTTCAAAAAGAACAGTGTTATCAGCCATTTATGAATTCCTCAATATTGTTAACAACGCTTTCAATTTTATCAACATCTTTTCCACCTGCCTGGGCGAAATCAGCTCTACCTCCACCACCACCATTTAACTCTTTGGCGATTCTTCTGGCAATTTCGCCTGCGTTATAATTATTTGTGAGATTGTCAGAAACCTTCACCACGAATACTACTTTATTCTCAAATCTGTTAAAGATTAATACTATACCACTTTTCAGTCTTTGCATCATAACATCTGCTGCATTTCTAATAACGTCAACCGGAGAATTATCGACTATTCTAATGTGTATTTGATTGTCGTTTACACTTGTACGTTTGTCATTTACTGCTGCGGAACCGGATAAAACCTTTTCTCGTAATCGTTTTACCTCTTTTTCCTTTTCACGAACTTCCTGATTAATACTGGCGACTTTTTCAATAATTCTATCCTCTACTGCAAGCATATCTTTTATCATATTTAACTTTTTATAATTATCTTTCAAAAGTTCATATGTATTAAAACCTGTGACTGCTTCTATTCTTCGTACACCGGAAGAAACAGAACTTTCTGAAGTTATTTTAAACATTCCAATTTCACCAGTTCTATAAACGTGTGTTCCGCCACATAGTTCTTTACTGAAATCATTTATCGAAACAATCCTTACCACATCTCCATATTTTTCCTCAAAAAGTGCTGTAATGTCTTCGTTTTTGGCTTCCTCGAGTGTTTTTAACTCGGTATTGACCGGGATATCTTCAAGTATCTTTTTATTAATAATTTTTTCGATTTTTTCTATCTCTTCTTCTTCAAGTGATGAAAAATGCGTGAAATCAAACCTCAAGCGTTTTTCGTTTACTAATGATCCTGATTGTCTTACATGATTCCCAAGAATCTTTTTTAGGGTTGCGTGTAAAAGATGAGTGGCAGTATGATTTCTTGCAGTAGACTTTCTTTTTCCTGGATCTACTTCTAAAAATACTTTTTGTCCCTTTTTAAAAGATCCCTTTTCGACATATACTTTATGCGAAATAAGTTCGTTATTAGGAATAAAAACATGTTTGACCTTTGCTTTTGAACTATCAGATTGAATTATTCCTTTATCTGAAACCTGTCCTCCCTTTTCAGCATAGAAGGGAGTTTCTTGGAAAAACAGTTCACCTTCATTTCCTTCTTCGAGTTTTTCAACGGCTTCTCCATCAGAAACTATATACATAATTTCCGTCTTTAAGGATAATGTGCCATAACCCTTGAACTCGGTATTACCAAGCTCGTTATAGATCTTGCTGTAAGTTTTCGAGGTTAAACCATAATCTTTTTTTCCCTGGGCTTCTCTGGCTCTTTCACGCTGTTTCTTCATTTCAGTCTTAAAACCTTCCGAATCAATTTTCACATTCCTATCCTGAACAATTTCTTCTACTAACTCTATGGGAAAACCATAGGTGTCATACAGCTGGAATAATTCCTTTCCAGATATAGTATTGCTGTTTTCCAGTATTTCATGGAGTCTTTTTGTTCCCTTTTCTAATGTATCTAAAAATTTCTGTTCTTCATTCAGTACTATGTTTTTAACAAAAGAGAGTTTTTCTTTAAGTTCCGGATATATGCTTACCATCTCGTTTGACACAACTTCCATTAAACTGTTTAAAAATGGTTTGGAATTACCCAGAAGCGAAGAGTGTAATACCGCTCGTCTGATGAGTCTTCTCAACACATAACCCCTTCCCTCGTTAGAAGGCATTACTCCATCTGTTACAAGAAAACTAACAGATCTGGAATGATCGGCAATTATTTTAATAGATATGTCAGTTTCTTGATCGTTAGCGTAATTTACATTTAATATATTTTCGATTTCACTTATTATGTTTTTAAACAGATCGGTGTCAAAAATTGTTTTTACATTTTGCATAATTGCTGAAATTCTTTCGAGACCCAATCCTGTGTCTATATTTTTCTGTTTTAATGGAGCAAGCGTACCATCTTTGCTTTGATTAAACTCTGTGAAAACAAGATTCCAAAATTCCAAAAATCTATCACAATCACAGTCAGGTGAACAATTTTCAGGATCAGGGCAGTTTTCATCTTTACCTGTATCTATGAAAATTTCTGAATCTGGTCCGCAGGGCCCCGTTTTACCTACCGGTCCCCACCAGTTTTCTTCCTTACCCAGCCTTACAATTTTCTTCTCCGGTATTCCAACATTGTTTTTCCAAATTTCGTAGGCTTCATCGTCCTCTTCGTAAACAGAAACCCAGAGAGAGTCTTCAGGCATTTCAAGCACTTCTGTGACATATTCCCAGGCCCATTGAATTGCTTCTTTTTTGAAGTAGTCATTGAAAGAGAAATTTCCCAGCATTTCAAAGAAAGTATCATGCCTGGCAGTTCTTCCCACTCTATCAATATCAACCGTTCTTACGCATTTTTGGCATGTTGCAATTCTCCTGTGAGGAGCCTCGGCAATTCCCCAGAAGAAAGGTTTGAACGGTACCATACCTGCCACCGTGAACATAAGTTGAGGATCCTTTGGAATAAGTGAACTACTTGGAAGAATAACGTGTTGTTTTTTTCGAAAGAAATCAAGAAAACTTGTCCTAATTTCTTTACTGCTCATATATTTCATAATTTAAATTCCTCCTTAGGCATTGAGTAGAACAAGAAAAATGTAAAACATTGGAGTAACAAAAAGAAGGCCATCTATTCTGTCCAGCATTCCACCGTGTCCGGGAAGAATGTTTCCAGAATCCTTCACATCATGATATCGTTTAATTGCTGATTCAACAATATCCCCTATTGTACCGAATACTGCAACTACCATAGCCAGCAGGAAAAAATGAGAAGGTTTTAGTGCAGTAGCATCTGTGGTAAATAATTGTCTGAAAAACTCGTATATAAACATAAAGAGGACAACTGAAAAATAACCGCCTACTGCTCCTTCAAGGCTTTTTTTTGGACTATAAGCAGGAGAAATTCTAATTTTTCCGAAACTTAAACCAAAGAAATAAGCACCTGCATCAAAAACCCAAACTGAAGCCAAATTGAGCAAAGCAATGGAACCACCAAAATTTATAAATATTGGATAGAAGAATGAAAGGTTCAGTCCAATATAGAAAATTGAAAAGACGCTGTTAGTTAGCATTCTTTTTGCCTTTGTTGTATCTTTTACTGCAAGGATTATCATAGTAGCTGATGTTATTAATGATAAGGAGAAGATCAATTCGGGCATTCTAAAATTATCCTTAAGTGGATAAAGTCTGTATAAAAGAAATCCATAACATATTGATGTTATGGTTACAAGAGCGACTATTCCCAATTTTAGAATTTGATGCCCATCGTTTTTCAATGTGAAATTTATGTACTCATAGGTTGCAAACAGAATAACTGCTGCAACAAGCCCGATCAGTGAATAATAATTAACGAAACAAGCTATTACAAATGGCGCCACAACACCAGCTGTGATAAACCTTGTCAGTAGTTCTTTGCGTCTCTCAGTCATAATTCATTCCTTATCTTCAATACTGCCAAATTTACGTTTCCTTCTCGAATACTCTTTGAGTGCTTCTTCAAAATCTTCTTCCCTAAAATCTGGCCATAAAATATCTGTGAAATATAATTCGCTGTAAGAACATTGCCATATCATAAAATTGCTCAAACGCTTTTCTCCAGATGTTCTGATAACAAGATCAGGTTCAGGAATATCAGGAAAATATAGATGATCCGAGATTGTTTCTTCTTCAATATCTGTAAAACCTTCTCTTATGATTTTCTTAAATGCATCTACTAATTCAGTTTTACCACCATAATTTAAGGCAACAATCACATCAATCTTACTACAATGTTTGGTTTTTGATTCAATCTTTTTGCATACTTCTCTGGTTTTCCCTGGAAGCTCTTCTACTCTACCCATGAATCGCAATCTCACTTCTTCGGATATCATTTCATCAATTCTTGATTCAAGATAGGTGACTACCAGCTCCAATAAAAATTCGACCTCTTCTTGAGGTCTTTTCCAGTTTTCTGTTGAAAAAGCGTATAAAGTTACATAACGAATATTTTCTTTTTTTGCCTTTTTCGCTATTTTTTCAGCAACCTGTGCCCCTTTTTTATGCCCTTCTATTCGTTCAAGGCCACGTTTTCTTGCCCAACGACCATTTCCATCCATTATTATTGCTACGTGATATGGCGCTTTTATCAAAATTCCATTATCTCCTTTGTTTTCTTTTCGAGGACTTCATCAAGCTTATCAATGTATTCATTTGTAAGTTCTTGAATATCATCTTCAAAACGATTCAGATCGTCTTCTGTCATTTCTTTATTCTTCTCTGCATCTTTTGCTTCTTTTATTGCTTCTCTACGAATATTTCTGATAGCGATTTTACTTTTTTCGCAAATATCTTTAGCAACTTTTGCCCATTTTTCTCTTTGTTCGGTTGTGGGTGTTGGGAAGTTTAATCTTATTACAGTTCCATCATTCATAGGCGTAAGCCCAAGATTGGAAGCGAGAATAGTCTTCTCAATTCCACCCAATAAATTCTTATCCCAGGGCTTTATTATAAGTGTTCTATCTTCAGCTACGTTGATTGTTGCTAGCTGATTTATCGGGGTTGGCACACCATAGTAATCAAGTTTTATTTCCTCCAGGATTGCTGGAGAAGGTCTACCTGTTCGCATATGGCTATATTCTTCTCTTGTTTTTTCTACAGTTTTTTCCATTTTTTCTTTTGCATCTTTCAATATTTTGTTTTTCATGGTCTACCTCCTTATTTGTTCATGTATTCTTTAACATGTTGGTTTGCGAGCGAATTCTATTCGAAATTATATCATAATGTTTGCTTGCACATAGATAAGGTTTTATTTACCAGTAAAGATCTTTTCTTGAATAAAATCTCTACATCTGGTAAAATTGCTTTCGATGTTTAATTGCGGGAGGTATTAAAAATGTCGGAACTTTTAGGATTTGTTTTATATGGCCCGGCTACTTCTGAACCTGCCCAAAGCGAAACTGCAGCCACAAATGGAGCAGGAGGAATGACCGGAATTATTATCTGGTTGGTAATAATGGTAGCACTTTTCTATTTTATGATCGTATTTCCACAGAAAAGAAGAGAAAAGAAATTTAAACAGATGATGGAAAAGCTTAAAGTGGGAGATAGAGTAGTCTCTGCTGGTGGAATAATTGGAAAAGTAACCAATATGGAAAAAAATACTGTAAGAATTCGTACAGGAAAAGGTGCTGAGCTTGACTTAACAAGGCGCTCCGTAACAGCTATCCTTGGTAAACAGGAAGGAACAGAAAACGTAGAACCAGATGTTGAACAGAAAAATCAATGAACTCGTTTTGACTTGAAAGGGGGTGCGCTGTCCGAAATACGGACATAAAAAATGAGAGCAAACCAGAAAAGATTAATTGTAACAGTCGCTGTGCTTTTATTGGCTATTTTACCCTTAATAATTCCACGTGGTAGTGCTGAAGGAAATACTTATATTGAGAAAATTTCCAATAATATTAAGCTTGGTCTGGATATAAAGGGCGGAACCCTTCTTGAATACCAGATGTTGGCTGAAGGGAACATTGAGGAACTGAATTCGCTTGCAGATAGAGTTGTCCAGATATTGAGAAGAAGGCTTGATGCAGCAGGTTTTACCGAAGCAACTGTAGAAAAGGTTATTGCGAGAATCAGTTATGGTGACGAAATCCCACCGGTAAGAATAAGGGTACAGATTCCTGGTATCACTGACATTGATAGAGCAGAAAACCTTATAGGTCAAACAGGTCGATTATATTTTGCTGATGTTCTTGCTATTGAAACCAATGAATCAACGCCATCGATACCGTCAGATATAAGACTTGAAGTTAGTAAGCGAAGAGCACGTGATGCTGAAATACGCTGGCTTAAAGATATTGATTTTGGAAAAATTCAAGGTGGACAGACTAACAACACCTGGTACCTTATCAGCACAAAAATAAATGTAAGTAACGATTATTATGAACTTGATGGCAGCACCATTGTTGACGCGAAACCACTTGTAAACCAGAATCCTCAACCAGGTCAGGGGCGTTATATGGTTTCGCTTGATTTTAATCAGACCGGGACAGAAATATTCTCAAAGATTACTTCTTATAAAGCTGGAGTTCCTGCCAATGATATTGAAAAGAGACTTGCCATTATTCTTGATGAAAGTGTAATAATCGCTCCAGTTGTTCAATCAGCAATTAGAAATGGGAAGGCAGTAATAGAAGGCATTCAAACTGTAGAAGAATCAAAAGATATTGCAGTGCTGGTTAGTAGTGGGAACTTGCCTGTTGAACTGGAGGCATTCAACAAGCAAATTTTGTCACCAACACTTGGAAAAGATATAATCAATGCAGCTTTACTGGCAGGTATAGCAGGCATTATTATTGTAATGATATATATGTTAATTGTTTATGGTTTAATGGGAATAACAGCTGATTTCGCTCTTGTTTTTAACGCTGTGCTTTTGTTTGGAATCCTATCGTTAACTGAAGCAATACTGACACTTCCTGGAATTGCAGGTATTATCCTCACCATAGGAACAACTGTTGATGGTAACATACTGATATTCGAGCGAATAAAAGAAGAACTTCGTCTTGGTAAGACTATTGAAAATGCAATTTCCAGTGGATTTAGCAAGGTTTTTTGGACAATATTTGATGCAAATCTAACAACCATAATAGCAGGGCTTGTTCTTCTATACTTTGGAACAGGTACAGTAAAGGGTTTTGCAACCACGTTGATAATAGGTGTTCTTGGAGCAATGTTTACAAATCTGGTAGTTTCAAGAACTATTCTTTCGGGAATAGAAGGTTCGATAAAAGTGGAACGTTATATGAAAAAGGCTCCTGTTGAAGGGAACGATGCACTATGAGACAATTTAATTTTGTAAGCAAAAGAAAGTCGTTTTTGATTCTTTCATTGATAATAATTGCTGTTTCGCTGATATTTATATTCAGTAGAGGCTTCAATTTTGGAGTTGACTTTACAGGTGGAACTGAAATAAGTCTTACTGTTTCAAATGTGGATGCTACTGTTGGAGAGGTCCGTGAACATCTTGTTGAAGAAAACGAGTTTTTTGAAAGCGCCAGGATAATTAAACAACGACCTCTTGCGGAAACACTTGAAGGAGAAACAGTAACAAAGGCAAGATTTTCTATAATTGTAACTGGAGAACAGGCAAATGAAATTGAAGACCTGGAAGACATAATAGTCAATGCCCTTGATGAGCCGTTAGGCGTTTCTTCAAATGATATAGTATCCGTTAATACAATTTCAGGATTCGCAGCTCAGGAAATAAAAGGTTATGCTACAACAGCTGTGATTGTTGCAGTTGCACTGGTACTTCTGTATATAACAATTAGATTCAGATTTGCCTTTGGATTGGGTGCAATTTTAGCTTTGGTTCATGATTTGGTGATTGTACTTGGACTTTACAGTATATTTGGCATAGAGTTTAACGCCCCTGTCATAGCAGCATTTCTTACATTACTTGGATATTCACTGAATGATACTATTGTTGTTTATGACAGAATAAGAGAAAATCTTAAGAAGCTCAGAGGCAAGCCTATAACTGAAATTGTTAACTCAAGTATTAATGAAGTTATCGTAAGATCTATAAATACATCGCTAACTACTTTTATTGCAGTGCTTATTCTTTATATATTTTCTGGCGAGGTATTACAGCCCTTCGCTTTCGGAATATTGGTAGGAGTTATTGTTGGAACATATTCATCCCTTTATATTGCTTCTCCTATTGTTATAACATGGATTAGTAAGAGAGGGAAAGCTTAATTAATCTTGAAAACAAAAATACGGTGATGTATAATGTTTACAAAGTGGGGTCGTAGCGCAGCTGGGAGCGCGTCACAATGGCATTGTGAAGGCCGAGGGTTCGAATCCCTTCGACTCCACCACAAAAGGGACCGACCTGGTCCCTTTTTTGTTTTGTTAGTATTCTTCCTTTTGATAACTTCAACGACCCTTTTTTCCCTTGAAATTCGCTTCACTAAAGATGGTACAGTCCTGGATAAGTGTCTCAATATTATTGAAAACACAGAAAATGAATTATTAATTGCATCATTCTCACTAGATCATCCTGAAATAATCAAATCCTTAAACCACCTGGTAAGAAAAGGGGTACATGTAGTAGTTATAGTAGATAATTCATCAGCTCAAAGAACTATTCTAATGAATCCGGAGTTCGATGTGCTATGTGATTCATCTGATGCTCTCATTCATTCAAAATTCCTTATATCCGACAGGAAAATATCAGCTGTTGGTACAGGTAATTTCACATTGTCTGGATTAGAAGAAGGTCTTAACTCTTTTATTTTTTATGATACGCATGAAATAGCTGAAGGACTTATAGATTTTTTTCATGCTTTAAAAAATGGTGATAACGCTGATTCTTTTGTTTCAAAAGATTGTACTTTTTATTTGTTGCCTGATACCGAGATGAAAAGTAAAGTACTTGATCATATACTCAAAGCTAAAAAAACAATATATATTGCAGCTTATGCTTTCACAGATTACGATTTTCTTGGCGTTATGAAGCTAAAATCAATTAGAGGAATTGAAATACAGTGTCTTGTTGATAGCTGGAGTTATAATTATGGGGAAATTGTTTCTTATTTAAATAATCCGTTTAAAGTAAGACAAATTGGAAAGATAAAATCTTTACATGAAAAAACTATGGTACTGGATCAAAAAGTTGTAATTACTGGTTCCGCTAACATTACATATTCAGCCTATGAAAAGAACAGAGAATTAGTTGTTATAATAAAAAGCAAAGAGATCGCTAAGAAATATGTGGAGTATTTTGATTACATTTGGGAGGTATGGGGAAATGATAATTAGAATAGGTTTGGCTCAAATAAACACTGTTGTAGGTAACATTGATCAGAATCTGGAGAAAATGAAAGAATATATAAGTAAAGCTCAGGATAAAAGTTTAGATATTGTTGTTTTTCCAGAACTAACCATTACAGGGTATCCACCTGAAGATTTACTCTATCGTATAGATTTTCTAAAGGATAACCTTTCCGCACTGGAGGTAATCAAGGAATATACTAAAAATTCAGACATCACTGTTATTTCAGGTTTTGTTGATTTTGATACTGAGCTGTACAACGCAGCAGCAGTAATACAAAATGGTGAATTGGTGGGTATTCACAGAAAAAATCATCTTCCGAATTATACAGTGTTTGATGAAAGACGATACTTTTCAGCTGGTAACGATTCACTGGTACTAACAAATGGCCGAATAAAATTTGGAGTAAATGTCTGCGAAGATATTTGGGTTCCAGCCGGACCGGGGCATGATCAAACAAAATCTGGCGCAAATTTGTTATTAAACCTATCTGCTTCACCCTTCATTGCTGAAAAGCATTTTAACCGGCTGAAATTGCTTCAGACAAGAGCTAATGAATATTCTTGTGCAATAGGATACTGTAATCAAGTTGGCGGTCAGGATGAACTGGTTTTTGATGGACGAAGCGCAATAGTTTTACCAAATGGAAAAACCTATGTTGCAGCTGACTTTGAAGAGGAACTGTTAATAGGGGATATCGATCCATACGACGCGATCACTCTGAACTTGCTTGAGGGAAAAAGAAAGAGTTATACAATTTTCAAGGATGTCAATGAGAAGACTATAATATTGAAAGGAAAGTCAAGACAGGAATACATTCCTGATTCTAAGGAGCCTATCTGGTACCGAGAAGAAGAAGTGTTTAAAGCACTGGTTATGGGTTTAAGAGATTATTTAGTAAAAAATAGTTTTAAGAAAGTTGCATTAGGTTTAAGTGGGGGTCTTGATTCTTCGCTGGTAGCATGTATTGCAACTGAAGCTATAGGAAAAGAAAATGTAGTGGGGGTGTTTCTACCCTCTGAGTATACATCTGAACAAAGCAAGGAAGACGCAATGAAACTTACGGATAATCTTGGAATAAATACCCTAACTATACCCATAAAAAAAATTAATTCACTGTACTTGAATGCACTAAAAGAATTTTTTGAAAACACAAAACCGGATGTTACTGAAGAAAATATTCAGGCAAGGATTAGAGCAAACATGTTAATGGCTCTTTCGAACAAATTTGACTGGATGATTCTTGCTACGAGTAATAAGAGTGAACTCGCAACAGGATATGGCACCCTATATGGTGATATGGCAGGAGGTTTTGCACCATTAAAGGATGTATATAAAACAGAAGTTTTTAAACTTGCAATTTATTATAATAAGTTGAAGGAAAAAGAAATAATACCGAAAACTGTAATTGAAAAAGCTCCTTCCGCAGAGTTGAAGCCAGATCAAAAGGATGAAGATATTTTACCACCTTACGATATTTTGGATGCCATTTTGAGATTCTTCTTCGAAGAGAGGTTTTCTCCTGAAGAGATTGCTGAAAGAGGAGTTGATGAAAAGATCACTCAAGAAGTATTGAGAAGGATTAAAAACAGTGAATATAAACGTAGACAATATTGTGCAGGAACCAAGATTTCTCGCTGCTCTTTTGGTAAAGATTGGAGGATGCCCATTTCTAATGGTTACAAAAAGTAAGTATAAGGCTGTTGTTATAGATATAGATGGGACCTTTATCGATGATAATGAGATGTTACCCTCAGAGAATCTTTCGATTTTAAATTCCATAACACAAAAGGGAATCAATGCAATTTTTTGCAGTGGAAGGATGCTGCAATCTGTTGAAAAGTTTTTAAAAATTAATATGGGAAAAGTATTTCCAGTAATCGCTTACAATGGAGCAATGATCAAATATGATGACGAAATCATCCTTGACAAGAAAATACCATCCGCACTTGCCAGTTTGATAGTAAAAGAGGCACTTGAAGAAAAATACTATATCCAGGCTTATGTGAATGATGAATTATTTGTTTCAGAAGATAATAAAAAAGCTTTGGATTACGCCAGACATTCTAATGTGTCATATTATGTGCCAGGTGATTTATTAGGTTTCGTCGAGAAGCATGAACCAACGAAGCTTTTAATAATTGATGAACCAGAGCTTCTTGAAGGTATAGGTAAGAAACTCAGAGAGAAATTTAATGAGGTTGAAATTGTAAAATCCTTTCCAACGTATCTTGATATTATTCCAGCAAATGTTGATAAAGGAAGAGCACTCAAAGTTCTTTGTGAAACAATGGAAATATTGCCTGAGCAAATAATAGTCCTTGGGGACAACGACAACGATGTACCTGCGTTTAAAATAGCTGGTTTATCAGTTGCAATGGAAAATGGAACAAAAAGTGCAAAAGAAAACGCAGATATTATAGCGCCATCAAATAATGATGCGGGTTTTGCAAAGATAATTGAGCAATTGATTGATAAGAATTATTTATAATGATTCTTGTAGAACTCTAATACATTAAAGCTCTTTGGGTTTAATCTATACACTTTATCAATTGCTTTTAGATAATGATCACCAGCCCAGGCTGGGCTATGGTTTTTTTCATCAAGAATGGTTGAAACGAACTTTATATTATGTCCACCATTGGCTGATGCATCTATCTTTAAAAGATTCTTCAAAATTTCCTCAGTTGACTGAGAGACATCAGCATTGGTTTCACTTCCCGATCCACCTCTTTCATCAAAAATGATTTCAGTATATAAAGCTTGAACCAATAAGGCATAGACAGTTCTTATAGTGCTATGTCTCTGAAAATATTGCCTGGAAGAATGAAGATAATTTAGCAGATGGATCATATAAAAAGCTGTATCTAAACGTCTATCTGATATGAATTTAAGAGTGCTTATAAATAGAGATTTCCTTATGCTTTCAATACTATAACCATTCCTCAAATTGTTTAGGACCTCTGTGATGATACCTTTACGATAATAAAGTGTGTTGTAAATTGTATCGAACAATTTTTCATCAATTGGAACTGTATTGTTAGCCCATTTTTCATCAACATCAAAATTTCTTGATACCCTATCGTAAAGGGGAAAGATTACCGGAAACGAAGTCAAATATCTCAAAAACCATCTATAAAACTGTTGCGACAGTTTTGGAATGCGCTCAACAAACCCAAGTGTTTTTTCCAGAGATATTGCCTTATGTCCTAAATTTCTTGCGTTTCTAAAGGTTGTCTCCTCTATCGAAACAATACTCATGAAGTAAAGAATATCTTCAATCTCTGGTTTCAAAGAAATATTGACATCCTGGATCTGTTCGAAAATTTTTATGGTTTGTATTGTATCTCCACAAAGAATAGCGTCACCCAATGTTTGCAGGTTGAGTTTTTTATTATCTACCTTACCGCGTAAATTTAGTCTTGGTTGTTCCGACCAAATATATTTTTCTTTTAAATTGGCACATGCCTGCAAGAAGACCAATGAAGAAAGGTCAGTGTAATGATCCATGATTTCCAAGGCTGCACTCATAACCAGCAGACCATGATTGGTGATAATTAATGTTAGACTGTTGGAATTTACATCCCATTGAGTATAACTATCTACACCAAGAGAATGCTTAAGGTCGGAAAAAAGCCTATCAAGAAAAGAAGCCTCCTTATTTTTGGAAACTGCATTATAAGCTTTTTTAAGAAATACTTCCCTTTCCATTGTCTGCCATTCTTTAGCTTTCATAAACTTCGCCTACCCTTTATTCAACTTCTTTACTGGGAATAATTCCAACATCTCCTATAAAATAACCGTCTTCATCCTTTAAACGTACGATGGTCATTTTAACCGTAAATGAATTTCCTTCTTTAGTATAATTTAACATTTTTCCTCTCCAAATACCTTTATCAGCAAGGTGTTCGTTTATAGTATTTCTTAAACCTTCATTTAGATCTACTATACCATCAGAGAGTTTCTTGCCTTTTACTTCTTCTACATTGTCATAACCATGATTGTTTAGCCAGGAATTGTTTGCGTACAATATACAACCTTTCATATCTGAAGCGATGATTAAATCATGTAGATGATCAAGTAAAACAGCCCTTTCCTTAACTCTTTCCAGCATACTGTAAAATTCAGTCATGTCTTTGGCTGTCACAATATACCCTAAAAGTTTTTCATTATCTTCAAGCACCTTATGAAAAGAATATTCAAGGGTAATTTTTGTGGCACCTTTTTCATAGATATCTATTGTGCCGAGTTTTTGCATCATCTTGAGCTTTTCAAAAAATTTTTCCAGAAAACTTGATAACATTGGATTTTTTTCATTGTTTATCAAAGAGAGTTTCTTATTTTCTATTCTGAAAAATCTTTTTGCAACTTCATTTACATAAAGAAGCTCACCCTTTTCATTTATTGCAATGATTATTTCAGTAATGTTTTGTAAAAATAAAGAATGGAATTTCAACTTTCTTCTCAATTCCAGTTCTTCTGTTACATCTCTTCCAATACTTAAAATATATGTGCCTCCGTCGGTGTGTAATATGCTTTTCTTGGTATCAACAATAAACTCCGTGTTATCCTTTTTTATATGGTTTTCTTTTCCTTCCCAGCGTCCATTGTTTGCCAGGTTTTCATTAACAATGTTTTTATCATCTGTACTGGAAAGATAATTTTTCTCTTTTGTGCCAATCATTTCTTCCATTCTGTAATCATGCTTTTGTGCTGCATAACTATTTAGATATATAATTGTTCCATTTTCATCAGTGGCGTATGCAATTTCTTCAGCATTATCCAGGAAACGCCATTGAAGCATAATTTCTTTCATATTTCGTTTTTGCAATGTTATATCCATAAAAGTGAACTGGATCACTCTTTCTGCTCCATAAATGGTCTCAGAAGAACTATATCTTACATCGCGTTTATCTCCCAGATGTGTTTGAAGCTTGCATTCAAGATTTGTTTTTGGTCCTGAACTGAGAATTAAAGAAATATCTTCTTCTGAATCAACAAAATCGGAAAGTTTCATATGTATTAGACCATCACCCTGATAGCCAAGTACTTCTTTTGCCACTTTGTTTGCAAAAAGTATTAGTCCATCGTTTTTTCGTAAAACCAGCATTCCACAACCCATACTATTTACAAGATTAAGATATTTTTCCTTTTCGAATCCCAGAATTCTTTCCAGTTGTTGTTTCTCGACTATCAGGTTTACAATATTATTCAAGTAATTTAGATATCCTGGTCCTTTTAATATATATTTATCTTCCGAAAGTGAATATTTCTTAACTTCTTCTACATCAGAAGCAAGGAATATATATGGTACATCACTCTCTTTAGATTTTTGTACAATATTTTCATCAAAATAATCAAAGATCAAAAGGTCAGAAAATAGCCAGTGTTCTTTTTCAACATGTTCTGTATATCTAACTTCATAAAAATCATGAAGAGCTTCTATCAATCTTTTGGCATCTTTATTTGTTTTGGCCACAACAATGACCCTTTGTCTGGAAGATTCTTTATACAAAAACATTCCTCCTTTAATTAGAGGAACATATTAATCAGTAATTCGCCTTGTAAGCATTTTAACATAGATTTAACTGAATCATGAAATACACTGTTTTACACAAAAAAAGGAGCCTTTTAGGCTCCCTGGAGCAGGCGATGAGATTCGAACTCACAACCTCCGCCTTACCAAGGCGGCGCTCTACCTTTGAAGCTACGCCTGCTCAATCTTAAAAGATCATATCATAGCAAACTACAACTTTCAACCCTCAGTTTCCTGTCTATAGCTAACTACAGGTGATCTTGAAGCAGTGACTTCATCCAATCTTCTAACAGGAGTAGTATAAGGTGCTTTTCTTAATTTGTCTGGATTTTCTTGTGCTTCACTTAGAATTTTTTCTATTGTTTCAATATAATTATCGATATTCTCTTTGCTTTCAGTTTCGGGTGGTTCAATCATTAAAGCCTCATTTACAATTAGAGGAAAGTATATAGTCGGAGGATGTACATTGTAATCCAGCAATCGTTTGGCAAGGTCTAGAGTTTTAATATCATATTTTTTTACCAGTGTCGTACCGTCAAAAACAGCTTCATGTTTGCATAAACCTGGATATGCTGTGGGTATTATTGAGGATAGTTTTTTTCTGAGATAATTTGAGTTTAATACAGCAATTTCACTTACATATTTTAACCCATCCTTTCCCATCATTAGGATATAGGAATAGGCTTTTACAAGTACACTAAAGTTACCATAAAAACTTCTAACTCTACCTATTGAGTTGTTTAGATTCCATTTTAGGTAATAACCCTCATCATCCAGATCAACAACCGGTATAGGAAGGTAATCCTTCAGAAACTCAGTAACACCGACGGGACCACTTCCCGGTCCTCCCATACCGTGGGGTGTAGAAAAAGTTTTATGCAAATTCAAATGGATAATATCAAAACCCATATCACCAGGCTTGACCTTTCCCATGATGGCGTTAAGGTTGGCTCCATCATAATACATTAAACTACCATTTTCGTGAGCAATTTCGGTTATTTTGCATATATCCTTTTCAAATAAACCCAGAGTATTGGGGTTGGTGAGCATTATTCCTGCTACATCTTCATTAATTTGCTTTTTGAAGTCTTCAAGGTCTACAATTCCGTTTTCATTAGATTGTATTTCAACCACTTCGAAACCAGCCATACGCGCAGAAGCTGGATTGGTTCCGTGTGCTGAATCAGGAATTATAACTTTATTTCTTCTTTCGCCTTTACTCTGGAAATACTTTTTAATTATCAGCATTCCTGTAAGTTCTCCATGGGCTCCTGCAGCAGGTTGTAAAGAGAAAGCTTTCATTCCTGTAATCTCACAGAGTAATTTCTTCAAATTGTACATTAATTCAAGAGCACCTTTGAATGTTTTTTCAGGTTGATATGGATGGATCTCTGTAAAGCCATTAAGAGAGGCTATATTTTCATTTATTCTGGGGTTATATTTCATGGTACAGGAACCAAGAGGGTAAAATCCTGTGTCCACTGAGAAGTTCTTTTTTGAAAGATTACTGTAATGTCTGACCACTTCAGTTTCGCTTGATTCTGGAAGAGAAGGTTCTACACTCCTTATTAGTTCTTCGGGCAAAATTTCTTCGACTTCTATCTCGGGAAGCTTTTCTTTAGGAATGCTGTATCCAATGCGGCTTTTTCTTGATTTTTCAAAGATAGTCATAATATCTCCTCCAGTTTTCCTGCAAGAAACGTAATATCGTCATTATTGACTGCTTCCGTTACGCAGAACAGAGCACAATCTTCCATGTTCGGGAAGAATCTTTTTAAAGGTAGTGGTCCAAGGATTTTTTCATCCATTAGTTTTTCATTAATTTTCTCTAAGGAAATACTTTTATTTATTCGCAAAACGAACTCATGAAAGAAAGGTTCATTAAAAACAGGTGATATCCCTTCAATTTTCAATAATTTTTCGTACAAGAAATGAGATTTTTTTAAGCAACGAGTTGCAACTTCTTTTAAGCCTCTTTTTCCCATAATACTCATGTAAATACTCGCAAGTAATGCATTAAAGGAATGATTAGAACAAATATTTGACGTTGCTTTCTCTCTTCGTATATGCTGTTCTCTTGTTTGAAGGACCATAACATAACCTGTTTTGCCATCAAGATCTTTTGTTTTGCCAATTAATCGTCCGGGGATTTTTCGGATATATTTTTCCTTTGTAGCAAACAAACCAAGTCCAGGTCCACCAAGATTCATGGGATTTCCTAGAGATTGTCCTTCACCTACAACAATATCAGCACCAAGTTTTCCTGGAGCTTCAAGTACACCCAGCGTGATGGGATTAACTGCAACAGTTAATAAAGCTTTCTTAGGTAGTAATTCTTTAATTTTAGATAAATGTTCCACGATCCCAAAGAAATTTGGATATCCTAAAATAACGGACGCGGTATTATCTGAAATTTTATCTTTTAAGTCCTTAACATCCAATTTCCCTGAATCAGCAGAGTATTTTAAAGGAATAACATTTAAATCTGCTCCAAAACAATAAGTCTTTAAAACTTCAATGTATTCAGGATGAATTGATGAGGCTACAAGAACGTCTTCTCTTCTGGTTACCCTGGCAGCCATTAATGCCGCTTCTGCCACAGCTGAAGCACCATCGTACATTGATGAATTGGCGATATCCATTCCGGTTAGTTCGGTGATCATGCTCTGGAATTCAAAAAGCATTTGCAAAGTTCCCTGGGAAACTTCAGCTTGATAAGGTGTGTAGGCAGTCAAAAATTCTCCTCTTGATGCTACTGAGTTAACAGCAGCTGGTATCAAATGTTTATATATACCCGCTCCTCTAAAAACTGCATATTCATCAAGTGGAGTATTTAACTCTGATAGATGCTTTAATTTTCTTTTAAGTGAAAATTCATCGATACCTCCAGGAATGTTGAGCTCGCTATCCAATCTATTGGGTATATCTTCAAACAGATCATTAATGTTATCTACGCCAATTACGGATAACATTTCCTTTACTTCTTTATCAGAATGCGGGATATAAGGGTTGTAACTCATTTTAGCCCTCCTTTTCGCAGAACTCGTCGTATTCCTCCTTGTTCATTAATTTATCAAATTCAGCATCATCAGAAAGCTTTATTTTGCATATCCAGCCTTTACTCTCTGCATCTTCATTAATAATTTCAGGTGAATCTTCAAGATCTTCATTTATTTCTGTAATTTCTCCGGAAACAGGAGAGTAAATGTCGCTGGCTGCTTTTACAGATTCTACAGTACAAAGCATTTCACCTTCATTGATTTCATTACCTACTTCAGGGAGTTCTACATATACGATATCTCCCAGCTGATCCTGAGCATATTCAGATATACCTATAATTCCTATTTCTCCTTCTTTTTTTACCCACTCATGTGATTTACTGTACTTAATCATGGTTATTACCTCCCTTTTTTCAGTTTTTAACTGTACCTCTATAAAAAGGTAACTTAATAATTTCTGCTTTTACTTTCTTCTTTCTAATTGCTACTTCAACAGTGGATCCTTTTTTTGCTTTTCCTTTATCTATGTAAGCAAGCGCTAAGTTCTTTTTTAAGGTTGGAGCAAACATACCACTGCTTACCCAACCAATTTCTTCATTATCAAGAATAACCTTATGTTCATGTCTTGGTATGGCTTTGCCTTTAATTTCCAATCCTTTCAGTTTACGGGTTATACCTTTTTCTTTTTGTTCCAGAAGAGCTTTTTTGCCAATGAAGTTTTTTTCAAATTTTACAGTCCATTTCAAAGGTGCTTCGAGTGGAGAGATTGTCTCATTTAGATCATTTCCATACAACATATAACATGCTTCAAACCTAAGTGTGTCTCTCGCGCCAAGACCAATAGGTAAGATCTCATTATCGTTACCGATTTCCAAAATCTTTCTCCATAATGGAATTGAGCTGTCTCTATCTACATAAAGTTCAAAACCATCTTCTCCTGTATATCCGGTTCTTGATAACAACGTTTCTATACCGCTAACCCTTCCATGTGTAAAATGATAGTATCCAAGTGTATCAAGATCAATTTGAGAAATGCTACTCAATAACTCTTGAGCTTTTGGGCCCTGTAAAGCAAGCTGTGCAATTTCGTTAGATTTGTTCAAAACCTCTACATCAAATTTCTTTTTTTGGCTTTGTATCCATTTGAAATCTTTATCAGTGTTTGAAGCATTGACTACAAATAGAACTTTTTTGTTAGAAAGCCTGTAAACCAGGAAATCATCAATTATTCCACCTTTTTTGTTGCACATTGGCGTATAACATATCTGCCCATTTTTTAGCTCATTCACATGATTCGTTACAAGATAATCTGCAAAATCAAGTGCATCAGGACCGGCAATTTCAATTTCTCCCATATGTGAAACATCAAACAATCCAGTAGATTCTCTTACCTGTCTGTGTTCTTTAATGATTGAACTATACTGTATAGGCATCTCCCATCCTGCAAAGTCAACCATCTTAGCTCCGCTTCTGAGGTGTTCTTCATATAATGGAGTTCTCTTACCCTTCGCCATTATCACCTTCACTCCTTTTCAGATCTTTTATAATAGATTTAGCTTTTTCAAAATTATCTTTATCTACATATATATCAACCATTCCACCAGCGCCAAAGTAAACATTATCCATATACGCCATTTCTGTGGGTCTTAATTCAACTTCTATATCTTCATTTTCCAAGATTTCTTTAAACATCACTGCCTGGTGATAGTAAACAGCTTCTTTTAATTTTTCCACTATTCCACCCCTTTATTTAATTATAGCATTACTAATGAGCGTTGATTAATCGCTTATACAATTGATTAATGAAGTTTCTGGATCATTATTGTGATATAATTTCGCTGGAATATACTTCGTGAAATGATTCGAGGGGGTAATAGTTATGATAAATAGAATAGGAGTGCTTACCAGTGGTGGAGATTCTCCAGGAATGAATGCTGCTTTAAGGGCTACCGTTAGAACAGCAGTAACTGAAGGAATGGAAGTAATGGGAATTAAAAGAGGTTATGCAGGATTACTTGATGAAGAAATCATTACTTTAAACTACGATTCAGTTGGTGGAATAATGGAACGCGGAGGTACTATATTAAGGAGTTCAAGATGTGAAGAATTTAAAATGGAAGACGGACGTGCAAGAGCAATTAAGGTTATTAAGAAAAATAAAATTGAAGCCCTTATTGTAATTGGTGGTGAAGGCACTTTGACTGGAGCCATGTTACTTTTCAATGAAGGCAATATTCCAGTAATAGGCATACCCGGAACAATAGATAATGACATTTCACATACAGACATGTGCATAGGAGTTGATACATGTTTAAATACAGTAATTGATAATATACAAAAACTTAAGGATACAGCAAGTTCACATGAAAGGGCATTTATAGTAGAAGTAATGGGTAGAGAATCGGGTTATGTAGCGCTTGCTGCAGGCCTGGCAACAGGCGCGGAAGCAGTTATTATTCCCGAAAAACCGGTTGATTATGAGGCGTTGGCAGAGCGTATATGGAATGAGAGAAAAAGAGGAAAGATCAACTGCATTATAGTAGTGGCAGAAGGAGCAGCCAGTGCATATACCGTTGCTAGACACATGGAACATAGAATCGGTTATGAAACTCGAATTACAATTTTGGGACACATTCAACGTGGAGGTTCGCCAACTGCCTTTGACAGACAATTAGCTTCAAGGATGGGTTACTATGCTGTTGAATTTTTAAAGGAAGGCGTATCAAATGAAATGGTGGCACTCCAAGCAAGCAAGATTACAAAAGTACCTTTGGATAAGGTACTTTCCGAAAAGAAAAAACTTGATTCAAAATTGGTTAAGATAGTGAATATCCTTTCTTAAACGGATGGAGTGATACATTTGAGAAAAACAAAGATAGTTTGTACCATAGGACCTTCTACAAGATCAAGAGAGATGTTGAAAAAGATGGTCGAAGAAGGTATGAATGTTGCACGATTAAACACTTCACATGATGATATTGAGGGCCACAGGAAGAATATCAAGACTATAAGACAGGTAAGAGATGAATTAAAAAAACCTGTTGCAATTCTTGTAGATTTAGCAGGTCCAAAATTGAGAACAGGGAACTTTATTAATGATGAAGTGAAGCTTGTTAAAGGAAAGGAATTTATATTAACCACTGACTCAATTAAAGGCGATGAAAACAGGGTAAGTATCAATTATAAGAATCTTCCTCAGGAGCTGGATAAAGGTACCGCAATATTAGTTGATGATGGGAAGATAAAGCTTAGGGTGGTTGGAACAGATAATAAAAATGTTTACACTAAAATACTGGTTGGTGGGACTATAACAAATAGACGGGGAATAAACATTCCTGGTGTTGATATTGGAATTTCTGCTATTACTGATAAGGATAAAGACTTCATAAAGCTGGGTGTAGAGGAAGATGTTGATTACTTTGCGCTATCATTTGTTAGAAAACCTGACGACGTTATTAAAGCAAAAAAAGAAATAGAAAATGCAGGCAAAAACATACCAATAATATCAAAAATCGAAACAGCCCAAGCACTAAAATATATTGATAAAATTGCAGAAGTTTCCGATGGATTAATGGTTGCCAGAGGCGATCTGGGTGTAGAAATTCCTGTTGAAAGAGTCCCGATTGAACAAAAACAAATAATTAAACAGGGCAACCATTACAGAATTCCTGTGATTACAGCAACACAAATGTTGGAATCAATGATTAAGAATTCTACTCCTACCCGTGCTGAAGCCACTGATATCTCCAATGCGATTATTGATGGAACGGATGCGATAATGCTATCTGGAGAAACTTCAATAGGAAGTTACCCACTAGAAGCAATAAAAGTTATGCATGCGACATCTACTTTTACGGAGAGGTATCTTACAAAAAACCAATCGCTTACCCAGTGGACACGAACGCATGTTATAACAGATGACCATACGGACGCTATATGCAGGGCTGCCTGGGGTATTAGTGAAAATCTCAACATTAAATTGATTGTTTCATCTACCTATTCAGGGCACACTGCAAGAAATGTTTCAGGCTTTAGGCCTTCTTCCCATATACTTGCAGTTACACCAAATAGAAAGACCTATTTTCAACTTGCTCTTGTATGGGGTGTTATACCTCTTTATCTTACACTTGGAGAGAGTATTGATGAAATGGTTGATAAGGCAGGAAGAAAAGCCCGAGAACTGGACTTACTAAAAAAAGATGATACATTTATAATCACTGCCGGTGTCCCTCTAGGAGTGATTAATACGACAAATATATTGAAACTTGAAAAAGCTTAGTATCTATATAGCAATAATCCCGCTAAATGTACTTAATTAAAAAAGTCAGATCATATCGATCTGACTTTTGTTTGAGCTTTAACTTATAAAAAACGATGAATTTTATAATTTCGATATTATTCTCAGAATAATTGACGAAAGCGTTTTGCCACATTTCTCTGCAGCTTGTATAACTTCTTCTGCGGTCAATGGTTCAAGATCTTCTGCAACAGCTCTGTCAGAAATAGCTGAAATTCCCAGGACTTTTATTCCTCCATGTCTTGCTGCGATAACTTCAGGCACTGTTGACATTCCAACTGCATCAGCACCAAAATGACGAAGCATTCTGAGTTCAGCTGGAGTTTCAAAATTTGGACCTGCAACTCCAACATATACACCTTCGTAAATTCCTGCTCCAAGCTCTTTGGTACAATGAAGAGCAAGTTCTCTTAATTCTTTATCATAGGGTTCACTCATATCTGGAAAACGCGGACCCCACTCTTCAAAATTTGGACCTATCAAAGGATTATCTCCCATGAAATTTATATGATCCTTAATTATCATTGGAATTCCTACCTCATAGTCCGGATTAAGACTTCCAGCAGCATTTGTAACAATAAACGTTTCGACTCCCAGTTCCTGAAGAACCCTTATTGGAAAAGTCACTTTTTTCATATCATAACCTTCGTAATAATGAAATCGACCATTCAATAAAACTACACTTTTTCCATGATATGAACCAAACTTTAATTCGCCTTTATGACCTGGTGCTGTTGATTTTGCAAATTCGGGAATTTCGTCATATTTAAATGATTGTTCAATTTCTATTGTTTCAGCGATTTTACCAAGGCCAGTACCCAATACTATGGCAATTTCTGGTCTTCTGTCAATTTTTTCACTGATAAATTTAGTAGCTTTTCTGACATTTTTTACATAAGCTTTCAAAGCATCCTGTTTCTCTTGTATAGACATAGACAAAACGCCTCCTTTCACTGCTTAGATTATATCAGAGTCAAAGTAATAGTTCCATAAGCATGATATAATCTCACAGAAATAGTCAACAATAGAGGAGGGCATTTATGTATTTTTCAAAATTGTATGCTCCTACATTGAGAGAAGCTCCTTCCGATGCAGATCTACCCAGCATCAAATTACTAATAAGGGGAGGATTTGTAAGAAAGGTTGCTGCCGGTGTTTACGTATATCTACCACTTGGAATGAAGGTTTTAGAAAAGGTACAGAATATTGTAAGAGAAGAGATGAAGAATATTGGAAGTCAGGAAATAATGCTTTCTATTATTCAACCTGCTGAATTATGGCATGAAACAGGCAGATGGGACGACTACGGACCTGAAATGATGAAACTAAAAGATAGAAATGAAAGATTTTTTACTCTTGGGCCAACCCATGAAGAAATAATTACAGCTGTACTAAGGAATGAACTGAATTCATACAAACAATTTCCAGTTTCTTTGTTTCAAATTGCAAATAAATACAGAGATGAGATTAGACCACGTTTTGGCCTAATGCGAGCCAGAGAATTTATAATGAAAGATGCGTACACATTTCATACAAATTGGGATTCATTAGATGAAAGCTATAGAGATTTCTACAGTGCTTACAGCAAGATTATGGAACGGGTTGGATTGCAATACAGAGTGGTGGAAGCTGACACCGGAACTATTGGTGGTAGCGAATCACACGAATTTTGTGCACTAGCAGATAATGGTGAATCTAGAATTCTGTATTGTGAATGTGGTTATGCAGCAACTGATGAAAGGGCGGAGTATCTGATAGAAAAAGAAGCTGTTAGTTTCAACTGCGAAGATACTCCTCAACCGGAGTTAGTTCATACTCCCTCCATGAAAACTGTGAATGATGTAGCCAGTTATTTAAAAAGAAAAACATCAAATATTATAAAATCACTTCTATACAAAGGAAGAGAAGGATATGTAATGGCTTTGATTAGAGGAGATGAAGAGATTAATGAAGCCAAGTTAAAGGCTTCTTTGCAAGATCAGAGTCTTCAGATGGTTGAACCAGAAGAGGTTTTCAAAGAATTTGGTATACCAATTGGTTTTATTGGACCGGTTGATTTAAAACAAAAAGTAAAAATAATAGCAGATTACAGTATTTATGAAATGGATGAATTTGTTGTTGGTGGAATGAAAGAAGGTTATCACATAAAAAATGTATGTCCGGATAGAGATTTTAAAATTGATGATTGGGAAGATATAAAAACAGTCAATGAAGGAGATCCCTGTCCTCGTTGTGGAAAAGAATTAATGGTAACCAGAGGTATTGAACTTGGACAGATATTCAAACTTGGAACGAAATATTCTGAGAAAATGGATGCAACATTTATGGATCAGAATGGAAAAAATAAACCTTACATTATGGGTTGCTATGGTTGGGGGGTTTCAAGAACATTTCAGGCTGCTGCCGAACAACTCTACGATGAAGATGGAATTCTGTGGCCTCTTTCTATTTCGCCCTTCCATGTAATCATAACAGTTCTGGGTGATGATGAACAAAAGAGAACACTTATCGAAGATTTAAGCAATGGTATTGAAGAAATGGGCTATGAAGTATTAATAGATGATAGAGATATCTCTCCTGGAGTTAAATTTAAAGATGCTGATTTAATAGGAATTCCTCTCAGAATCACCCTCGGCAGAAAAGTTAAAGACAAAAAGATTGAACTTAAATTAAGAAATTCAAATGAGAAGATTGATGTATCATTTGAAATGGGAATCGAAGATGCACTTGATAAGATAAAGAGCCTGTTAAAAAATTATCATCCAGTGAGTTAACGGAGGTATTGTAATGGGTTTGTTTTCGAAATTTAGGGATGGACTAAAAAAAACGAGAGAGAGTTTTTTCAATCAGATAAGAAATGTTTTATCATCATCAAAACTCGATCAGGAAAGCATAGAAGAGATTGAAGAATTATTAATTCTTTCAGATATGGGTATGGAAACTGTGAATTACGTTATTGATGAACTGAAAGAAAAAGGCAAAAATTATGATAATTCAATAATTGCGCTTAGAGAAATATTAAAAGAAATGCTGAAACATGAAGAAAATCAAATTGAACTGCATTATCCTGAAGTTATTTCTATAGTTGGTGTTAATGGTACTGGAAAAACAACAACCCTCGGTAAGCTTGCAAAAATTTACAGTGATGATGGGAAGTCGGTTGTGCTTGCTGCCTGTGATACGTTTCGAGCAGCTGCGATCGAACAGATTAAAGAATGGGCAAAGTTCGTTGGTGTAGATGTAATCGTTCAGAAGCAGGGAGCAGATGCTGCTGCCGTTGCTTATGATGCAGTCAGTCATGCAAAGAGTAAAAACAAAAATATGGTTTTCATTGATACCGCTGGAAGACTACATACCAGACGTAATTTGATGGAAGAATTGAGAAAGATACACAGAGTGGTTTCTAAAGTAGTACCCGGGGCTCCACATGAAGTTTTACTTACTATTGATGCCACAACAGGGCAAAATGGCTTGGTTCAGGCAAAGAAATTTGCTGAAGCAGTAAATGTTACAGGAATAGTGCTCACAAAACTTGATGGTACAGCCAAAGGTGGCATTGTTTTTGCCATAACGAAAGAACTTAATTTACCCATAAAATTCATTGGTGTGGGTGAAAAGGCTGATGATCTTAAACCTTTTGATCCGGATGTTTTTGTTAATGCTTTACTGGAATCAGAAGATGGAGAGGTGGTATCAAATGGGCTTTACGGTGAAGAGTAGTTATGCGTTAAAAGCTCTTTATGAACTGGCAAAAGCGGAAAAAGAAGAAATCAATAAATTATCGCTGGTTGAAATTGCTAATAGAACGAAGGTTCCTGCTGATTTTCTTGAAAAAATACTTGGTGAATTAAGACAGAATGGAATAGTGAAATCTGTTCGTGGAAGATATGGTGGTTACAGTCTTGCTAAAACTCCAGAAAAAATCCTGGTAAAAGACGTGATATTAAAACTTGACAGACCACTTAATTCTTTTGTTTGCATTCATGATAGTGAAAAATGCGAAGAACATAATGAGTGCGTGGTTAAGTATGTATGGTTTAACCTTTACAGATCGATGATGGACGAACTGGGTAAAATGACCATTAAAGATTTGTTGAACACAGGTGCAAAATTAGCCAACAAAAAGAAAGTTAAAATGACCATCGAAGAAAAGAGTGAGTGATTTTATGGAAGCTGTATATCCAGGATCTTTTGATCCGATAACCTATGGACATATAGATATTATTGAACGTGCTGCTGCTATTTTCGATAAAATTGTTGTTCTTGTCACATATAACGTCAAGAAAAAATATTCCTTTAGTTTCGATGAACGTGTTGAAATGGCGAGGGAATCCTTAAGGAATTTTAAAAATGTAGAGGTTGTTTCATACGATGGATTACTTGTAGACTTTTTGAAGCAGAACTCGATTAAGGTAGTGGTAAGAGGGTTAAGGGTTATTTCTGATTTTGAACATGAGCTTCAAATGGCTCATGCTAATAAAGCTTTGTACAATAATATGGAAACGTTTTTTCTCATGACAGACAATGAGTATTCCTACATATCTTCATCGATGGTCAAGGAGATTGTCCAATTTGGTGGAGATGTAACATCCTGGGTACCTGAAAAGGTAGCGGTGAAATTGAAGGAACTTTATAAAAATAACTGATGAATTTAACTGCAGTGAAAGAATTGATGAAAAATTTACGATATAATTGACAAAGAATTTGTGGATGAAGGAGGTTATCGAAAAAAATGGCAAATATAACTGCTGATATGGTAAAAAAATTGAGAGACATGACCGGTGCAGGCATGATGGACTGCAAAAAAGCACTTGTAGAAACAGATGGCGATTACGATGAAGCAAAGGAATTCCTGAGGAAAAAAGGTATCACAAAAGCTGAAAAGGTTTCGGGTAGAGCTGCAACTGAAGGAATTATCTATTCCTATATCCATCATAATGATAAAATTGGTGTCCTTGTAGAACTCAATTGTAACACTGATTTCGTAGCAAATACACCGGAGTTTAAAGAGCTTGCTCATAAAATATCACTTCAGATTGCATCAATGAAACCCCGCTGGGTAAAGAGGGATGATATCCCGGAAGATGTTATTGAGAAGGAAAAAGAAATATATCGAGAGCAAATGAAAGAATCTGGAAAACCTGACAATATTATTGAAAAAATCGTTGATAATAAGATCGAGGACTTCTATCAAACAAACTGCCTTTTAGAACATGAATATGTTTTCGAAAAGGGAAAAACCATTAAAGATATAATTGTTGAACTTGTAGCAAAAACAGGTGAAAATATTGAAGTTGGAAGATTTGTTAGATGGGAAATTGGAGAAGAAGATTAAGAAAATCAGGTGAGCATTTGCTCACCTTTTTTTTGGGGGTTTGTTATGTATCGTAGAGTAGTACTTAAACTCAGTGGCGAAATATTAAGTGGTGAAGGTAAAAAAGGCTTTGATGAAAAAAGAGTTAAGTATTTGATTGATGAAATTAAAAAAGTGAAAAAAAATGGTACTGAATTAATTCTGGTAATTGGAGCAGGAAATCTATTTCGAGGAAAACAGCTTAAAAGCATTGATGGACGTACAGCAGATAGCATTGGAATGCTGGGAACAACAATCAATGCTCTTTACTTGAAAAGTGAATTCAATAAGGTGGGAATACCTGCCATTGTGGTAAGCTCACAGGTGAGTATGCCTGCAATTAGTGGCTTTGAATATGATAAAATTAATAATGAACTTTCGGAAGGAAAAATTGTTATTTTTGCAGGTGGTACAACACTTCCTTTTTTCACTACTGATACTGCTGCAGTTATTAGAGCAGCGGAGTTTGAGGCAGATATAGTAATAAAAGGTACCAAGGTTGATGGAATCTATGAAACGGATCCAAGAATAGAACCCTCTGCTGAAAAAATTTCAAAAGTGAGTTTTAAGGAAGCTATTGGTAGAGATTTGAAGATTATGGATCGAGAGGCTTTTTCGCTTTGTTGGCGAAAGAAAATTCCTCTCATCATTATTAATTTTTTCAAATCAGACAACCTGTTACGAGCTATAAAGAAAGAAGATATTGGAACAATTGTCATACCTGACTAGGAGGTGTTTTTATGTATGCACAGATAGTTGATTTAGTGGCAAGAGAGGTACTAGATTCAAGAGGGAATCCTACTGTTGAGGCTGAAGTATGGCTTGATGATGGAACATTTGCGCGAGCTATGGTACCTTCGGGAGCATCTACAGGGAAGTTTGAAGCATTAGAACTGAGAGATGGAGATAAAGACAGATTTATGGGTAAAGGTGTAATAAAGGCTGTTAACAACATAAACGAGATAATTGCGCCTGAAGTTATCGGTCTAAATGCACTTGATCAACTGGAACTGGATCGCGTTTTGCTTACACTGGATGGCACAGAAAACAAAGATAAACTTGGAGCCAATGCAATTCTTGGAGTATCTATGGCAGTGGCGAGAGCTGCTTCAAAATATCTTGAAATCCCACTTTACAGATACCTTGGTGGAGCAAATACAAAACAACTACCGGTACCTTTTATGAACATAATAAATGGTGGTCAACATGCCGATAACAATCTGGAGATTCAAGAATTCATGATTGTTCCTGCTGGTTTTGACAGTTTTAAAAGAGCCTTGAGAGCAGGAGTTGAAACCTTCCATCATCTTAAAAAAACGCTTAGCAAAGCAGGACATGTCACATCTGTCGGTGATGAAGGAGGATTTGCACCAAATCTTTCAAATAATGAAGAAGCCATACAAAATATTATTAAGGCAATTGAAGGAGCAGGTTATAAACCAGGTGAAGAGATTTTCATTGCCCTCGATAGTGCAGCTGATTCATTCTTTGATGAGGAGAAAAAGGTATATGTAGTAGATGGTGAGGACAAGACTTCAGAAGAACTGCTGGATTACTATGAGGATTTGGTAACAAAATATCCAATTATATCTATTGAAGATCCTTTTTTCGAAGAAGATTGGGACGGTTTTGCGAAAATGACCGAACGATTAAGCGATAGGATTCAAATTGTTGGAGACGACCTTTATGTAACAAATATAAAACGACTTAAGAAGGGAATAGAGAATAATTGCTCAAATTCTATATTAATTAAGTTAAACCAGATAGGGTCTGTAACTGAAACACTTAAAACAATTGAATACGCACAAAAACATGGTTTAACATGTGTGGTGTCACATCGTTCAGGAGAAACTGAAGATACCTTTATCTCACATCTGGCTGTAGCAACAAATTCAGGTATGATTAAAACCGGGTCAGCCTCAAGGAGTGAGAGGATAGCAAAATATAATGAACTGTTGAGAATAGAGGAAGAACTGGGCGAGAATGCAGAATTTCTTGGCAAAGTTTCCTTCTATAATCTTTGACATATACAATACTTGACAATTGGGACATTACCCGTTACAATAAATTGGCCCTTGCTCGGTAATGGTTTAATCCTTTACTTGGCTAGAGGAACCAAATAGGAGGTATAGAGATGGAGAAAGAAAATCTTATAAAAGATTATCAGATTCACGAAAAGGATACGGGTTCAGTTGAAGTGCAGATAGCTATTTTAACTGAAAGAATAGCCCATATTGCGAAACATTTAAAGGATCATCCAAAGGATTTCCATTCAAGGAGAGGTTTGCTTAAACTAGTTGGACGAAGAAGACGCATGCTTAGATACTTGAAACAAAACAAACCAGAAGTGTACAAAGAAATAATCTCAAAACTTGGGTTGCGCGGATAATCCTAAACGATTAATAGAACTTAATTGGGGGGCGTTTTCGCTCCCCTTTAATTTACAAATAATTACTTAAGAAAGTAAAAGTTAACTTGCTGTATAATAAAAAAGTTAGAGAACAGCAGTTTAAAAGAGGTGTTAAAATGTCTGAATTTAGAAAATGGGAACGTGATTTTTTTGGAAAGAAAATGGTAGTTGAGCATGGAAAAATGGCAAAACAAGCAGATGGAGCATGTTTCGTCAAATTTGATGAATCTGCTTTGCTTACAACTGTTGGAGGTTCGGAAGAGAGGAATGAAAATGTAAATTTCTTACCTTTAACGGTGGAATATCAGGAGAAGTTTTATGCTGCTGGTAAAATCCCTGGTGGTTTTATAAAAAGGGAAGGAAGGCCGGGAGAAAATGCAGTGCTTTCTGCACGTCTTATTGACAGGCCTTTAAGACCGTTATTTCCTGATGGTATGACTAATGAAGTTCAGATTATCATCACTGTGCTTTCTGCGGACACCGATAATCCACCAGATACTATGGGTATTTTTTCAAGTTCTCTTGCACTTAATCTTTCACCTATCCCCTTTGAGGGTATTGTTGCTGGTGTGAAAATTGGATATATTGATGGAGAATTTGTTTTATTCCCGAGTGTTGAACAGCTAAAAAATAGCAAGATAGATGTAGTAGTTGCAGGAACTGAAGATGCGGTAACAATGGTTGAAGGTGAAGCAAAAGAAGTTTCAGAAGAAGTAATGGTGGAAGCGTTGAAAAAAGCCCATGAGGCAATCAAGGAACTCATATCTTTCCAGAAAGAGATAATAGCTAATTTTAAGATAGAAAAATGGGAAATAGAGTTACCGCAAGAGCCTGAAGAATTAATAAATCGTTTTGATCAATTAATAGGTAATTCAGAAATTGAAGAGACGATGAATGTAAAAGGAAAGCAGGCGAAAACCAGAGCATTGAAAGAGCTTAGAGACAGTTTGATTAATGAATTCAGTGAAAAAATCAGTGAAGAAATAGGAGAAGAAGAATTCGAAGAGGTTGAAGGGTTTCTAAAAGACTATTTTGGAGAAAGAGTAAAGAAATATATGAGAAGAAGGGTTATAGAAAGCGATTTACGAATGGATGGACGAAAACCCAAAGACATTAGACCAATTAGTTGTGAAATAAACCTTCTTCCCAGAGCACACGGATCGGCTTTATTTACACGAGGAGAAACACAGAGCTTGGGGACGGTCACATTGGGTGCACCAATAGATGAACAAATAATCGATACATTGTTTGAAGAAGGTTCAAAGACATTCATGCTTCATTACAATTTCCCGCCCTACAGCACCGGAGAAGTAAAAAGACTTAGGGGTCCCGGTAGAAGAGAAATTGGTCATGGACATCTCGCTGAAAGATCTCTTAAGAATCTGGTTCCATCGGATGAGGAATTTCCTTATACAATAAGGATAGTTTCAGAAATTCTTGAATCTAATGGATCTTCTTCGATGGCTACAGTTTGTTCCGGATCACTTGCATTAATGGCTGCTGGTGTTCCATTAAAAAAGCATGTTGCCGGTGTGGCGATGGGTCTAATTCAAGAAGAGGAAGAAACTAAGATCTTAACTGATATTCTTGGCAATGAAGACCATTATGGCGATATGGATTTTAAAGTTGCAGGTACAAAAGACGGCATTACAGCTTTTCAAATGGATGTTAAGGTATCTGGAGTTTCAGAAGACTTAATGCTTAAAGCATTGCATCAAGCTCGAGATGCAAGAATGCATATTTTGGATATTATGTATGATGTTATTCAGGAACCTAACAACGAACTTTCCAATTATGCGCCAACAATAAAAGTGATTAATGTCCCTCAGGATAAAATTGGTGAGCTTATTGGACCAGGTGGTCGCGTTATAAAAAAACTGAGCGGTGATTATAATGCAAAAATATCAATTGATGATGAAACCGGTCAGGTTAAGATCATAGGTGAAGATAGAGATAAGGTTGAAGAACTAGTGAATGTTATAGAAACTATGATAAAAGACGTGGAACCCGGTTCAGTACATGAAGGAACAATTACTCGTATAGAACCCTATGGTGTGTTTGTAGAGTTAGCTCCGGGAAAAGTCGGATTATTGCATTCATCTAAATTAGGAGAACATATAAAACAATTCCTTAAAGATAAAGAAATTGGATCAAAGGCAAAGGTTGAGGTCACAGCAATTGATGATATGGGAAGAATACAGCTCAAACGATTTGGCGTTGAAATAAAGGAAGAAAATAAATCACAAAAGAATAGATCTGGAAAACACAGTACTCATAGAAGAGATAATAAAGGCGGAAGAAGAGGATGAGAATTGCTTCAAGCAAAATATCACCAACGATTGTAGAAAAATTACCAAACAATGCAACCCTTGTAAGACAACATATGGGAGATAGAAAAACTGTTTCAGTGGCTTTTGCTGTTAAAGTTGGCTCAGCTTACGAAGGAGACAGTAATTCTGGTATTTCGCATTTTGTTGAACATACTGTTTTTAAAGGCACAAAAAGCCGCAACACTTTTGATATAAAAGAACCTATTGAAAGGGTAGGCGGCACGTTAAATGCTTACACTGGCAGGGTAGCAACTGTATTTTTTGCCCAGATGCCTGTTACCCATATTGATGAAGCGATGGAAATACTATTCGATCTTGCTCTAAATCCGTCATTTGACGAACAGGCAATTGAATTAGAAAAGCAAGTAGTTCTTGAAGAAATTTCTGAGGCGGAAGATGATCCACTCGATTATATCTATGATATGACCATAAAAAAGATATGGGACAAGAATTTTGGTCGGCCGGTTTTGGGAACAAGAAAAACAGTTAGCAGATTTACCAGGGATCAGATATCTAATTTTCATAAACAAATGTACTCGCCCGACAAGATGATATTTGCCATTACTGGAAATTATAGTGATGAAGTAATTGACAAAATAAAGAGAATGCTTTCCTTTATCCCCAATACAAGTGGAGACAATAGCTATGTCACAGGAAGTATTGTCGAAAAACCAGTATATTTTTCAGAGACAAAGAAAGACTTAAAACAAACACACATTTTACTCTCCAAACCCGGGCCCGGACGTACTACGGGAGAAGATTTTGAAGCGTTTAGAGTATTCAATGTGTTTTTCGGTAGTGGTATGAGTTCAATTTTATTCCATAACATTCGTGAAAAGCAGGGAATGGTATATAACATACATTCTGAATATGTTGCTTACAAAGATTTCGGATCATTTTTTATTAATGCTTCAACAAATCCAAGAAATGTTGAGAAATTACTTGACAGTATAAGAAGAGAAATGCAGCGTTTAAAAAGTGATGGTGTTAAAAGTAGCGAGCTAAATTATGGTAAAGAGAGATTAAAGGGAAAATTGATGATGAGTACAGAGAGTACTCTCGCAACAATGAGTCGTCATATTGATGAGATGATAACTATGGGTTATCCTTCTTCAATTGAAGATATTCTGGAAAAGATTGATTCTTTAACAGTGAAAAAGGTTAGCGATGTAATAAACAGTTACCTTTCAGGGAAGTGGAATATTTCGATTTTAAGTTCTGAAAATAACGGTAGCAATATAAGCTTTGAGTTGTGATGAATTCACACATTAGAAAAGAGAAGGTAAGCAAACTTGTAACTTGACAGTGCG